>NZ_JBEZNF010000029.1:0-121245 GCF_040653095.1 Streptomyces sp. NPDC048057 | reverse complement strand
GTTCCAACCCGCTCCGCGGGTTGGAACACGCTGCGCGTGTCCAAGCGAAACCGCCGGGCTTCGCCCGGCGCCCCTGGGTCGCTTCGCTCCCCAGGGGCAACCTCCGCTGCGCTGCGGTTGCTTGACGGAGTGTTCGTTGCGGGCCGGCTTCGCTCGGCCCGCAACGAACCGGACTGCTGCGCAGTCCGGTTGGGCAGGTCCGCTTCGCTCCCCTGCCTGAGGCTTTTCGGCTTCGCCTTCAATCCTGCCCGCTGCGCGGGCGGCTGGCTACGGGGCGGCGATGGCGCGGGGTTAGGTGCCGCGTCTTGGCTTTCGCTCGAGCGGGGACTGTTCGTCCAAGCTCGCACGCTGTGGGTGGTGTCCCTGTCATAGTGGAGTTGACGCTGAGCCTGCGGGGTCTGCAATCAAAACTGGGCGCGGATAAATTCTACGCTGAGCGGGTGGTGCCTCTGCAGGGTGCCCCGGGGTGAGAGGTGGTTCGCTGTGTCGGCTCGGTGGAAGCTTCGTCCTCATCAGGTAGAAGCTGTTGACGCGGTGGTGCGGGCTTTGGGGTGTGTTCCTGATGCGGGGTCGCCGGGTGGGCTGCGGGCTCAGGTTGTTGCTGCCACCGGCACGGGGAAAAGTCTGATCGCGGTTCACGCGGCTCGGGCTCTGCGTGCGCGACGGGTTCTGGTTCTTGTTCCCACGCTCGGGCTGTTGGCCCAGACGGTGTCGGTGTGGCGCGAGGCGGGGCGTCGGGGTCCGATGTTCGGCGCTTGTTCGCTGTCGGGTGAGGACACGCAGATTCTTCAGTGCACCACCGACGAGGCCGAGTTGGTGGGGTGGGTGTCGGGCCTGGATTCGGTGACGGTCTTTGCCACCTACGCCTCGCTGGGGCTGGGCGTCCTGGAGCGGAGCCATCGCGTGGGGCTGAGTACGTGGGACCTGGTGGTGGTGGATGAGGCGCACCGGACGTCGGGGGCGTTGGGGAAGGCGTGGGCGGGGGTTCATGACGATGGGCGGGTGCCGGCGCTGCGTCGGTTGTACATGACGGCAACGCCGCGGTTGTGGGAGGTGGCGGATCGGGAGGGTCCGCAGGGCGGTGAGCTGGTTGCGTCGATGGATGACGAGACGGTGTTCGGGCCGGTGGTGTACCGGCTGTCGCTGTCGGAGGCGATCGAGCGGGGGCTGATCGCTCGTTACCAGGTGGTGTGTGTGGACATCGCGGATCCTGGGTTGCCCGTGGTCGATCTGGCGGGGAGTACGGGCAGGAGTGCGCGGGTGCGGGGGGCGCGGCTGGCGGCTTTGCAGACGGCGGTGATGAAGGTTGCTGCGGAGCGGTGGCTCAGGCGGTTGCTGACGTTTCATTACCGCACGGGTGAGGCGGAGGCGTTCTCCAGTGGCCTGGGTGGGGTGGCGAAGGAGCTGCACGAGAGCGATCCGGAGTTTTACCCGGGGGCTGATGGGGTGTGGGCTGACTGGTTGTGCGGGGAGCACAAACCGGGGCACAGGGGTCGGGTGCTGGAGGAGTTCGCTTCGGAGCCGGAGGTTGTTCCGGGGGCGGCATGGGCGCGGGTGCTGTCTTCTGTGCGGGTGCTGGGTGAGGGGGTGGACACCAAGGAGTGCGATGCCGTCGTCTTCGCGGACGTGCGAGGGTCGGCGGTCGACATCGTCCAGGCGGTGGGGCGGGCGCTTCGCATGCAGCCGGGCGAAGGCAAGGTGGCTTCCCTGGTCGTTCCCGTCTTCCTCGGCCCGGGTGAGCAGCCTGACGAGATGCTGGCCTCGCGGGCCTACGAGGAGCTGGTGAAGGTTCTCATGGCTCTTCGGGCGCACGACGCCCAGGCCGTGGAGCAGCTGGCCGCTCCTCAGGTGGCTGGCGGCCGGTCAGCCGGCCGGATGGTGGCGGTGCCGGGTGAGGTGGGGAAGGTAGCTGCGGAGCTGTTGTCGTTCTCCCGGCCTCGGGATCCCGCGCAGCTGGCGGCATTCATCAGTCTGCGGGTTCTGCAGCCCGAGAAGCAGTTCTGGCGGCGAGGTCTGGCAGCCGCGCTGGCGTATCGCAGTGACCATGGTGATCTGGCGGTTCCGTACGAGTACCGGACCGCGGACGGGTTCGCTCTGGGGGTGTGGATCACCCGGCAGCGCAGTGCTTATACCCGTGGGGAGCTGAGCCAGGAGCGAGTGGGGCAGCTCGAGGAGCTCGGCATGATCTGGTCGCATACCGAGGTCGCGTTCGCTGAGGGGCTGTCGGCTGCACGTGGGTGGGCCCAGGAGCACGGGCACCTGCTGGCGCCGGCCGATGCCATGTGGGAGGGGTACGCAGTAGGGGTGTGGCTGAAGAACCAGCGGGCGGCCGCAAGGCAGGGCACGAGCGGGCAGGGGGCGGGTGGGCTGAGTGCGGCACGGCGCCGGGCCCTGGAGGACATCGACCCGTCGTGGTGCCCTTCCTGGTCGGTTGCCTGGCAGCGGTGCTTCCACCTAGCCCGGCTGCACGTCCAGGGCGGGCAGACGCTGCCCGAGGAATCGGGACGGGTCGTGCTCCAAGGCGAGGACCTAGGGCAGTGGGCCGGCGGACAGCGGCGTCACTGGGAGACTCTCGGTGCGGCGCAGCAGTGGCTGCTGAGGGAAGCGCTCGGGCTCAGCCCCATGCAGGAGGATGAGCGGGGTGCGGCGCAGCCGCGGCGTACACGGGCTGAGGTGTGGGCGGCGAATGTGGCTGCTGCCCGCCAGTACCGGGAGCGGGAAGGGCACCTGGAAGTGCCCCACCGGCATATCGAGAAGGTCGGCGAGGCCGAGCACGCGCTGGGTGTGTTCATCGCCAACAGCCGCTCCCGCCGAACGCGGCTGGCGCCCGAACGGGTCGAGGACCTGTCCGAGCTCGGAATGCGATGGGAGTGATGCCCCGGGTGGTTGAGGCGTGGGTCAGTTGCAGACTGCTTGTGCGAGGACGGCCTGGGGCTTCCGGTTGCCGGCAGCGGCGCCGAACTCGGCTGCGGTGGGGTCGCCGCTGAGGCCGGTACACAGAAGAACGCAGCCCGATTCTTGAACCATCTCCCACATCGGGTCTGTGAACCGGATGGCGTGGGCGCAGACGATGGCTCGCGTTTCTCCTGTGTCTGTCACTCCGGCCAGTCCGACGAAGGCCTTGGTCTTGGTGTTGAACATTGCTGCCCAGTCGTTGCTGGTCGGGGGGACTCCTGGAGCCTGCAATGTCGGCCATGCAAAGAAATCCTTCACCTGCTGGAGATCCGTCGGGCCGCCGACAGCAGACATGGCGATGGAGACGACGCGCTTCATGGCAAAGTTGATCTCGCTCAGCGTTCCTTCCTGCCTGAAGTTGCCGAGTTGCGGGGTCCCCAGGCCGACGTGGCTGACGGTGAAGTTGATGTCAGGGGGCTGGCCTGTGTTCCGGGAATGTCCCGGCTGCGCGGTCATGGTTCCAGGATGGTGAGCCAGCCGGCCAGCGGCTCACAGTTATCTGGCGATCACTACAACGTGTGCATGTGAGCTGGAATTCGGGCGTGTTGGTGCTAAGAGGGCTGTGCCGCAACTGTGGTCGCGTCCCCGTCAAGTGCCCAGGTTCTTCCGCAGATGCCTCCAGACGGCTCCCTCGGGCGGTGCCACTCGTGAGGCTCGGCCACTCACGAGCTCCGGTCCTTTCCGGCGGATGTGTGATCGCCGAAGCCGCCGCCCAGAACGTAGAGCTCCGATCCCGCGATCATGCTGAGCAGCCCGTCCGGCGATGAGCCTGGCGTCCGGTTCGATGCCCAGGACAGGGCGGTGATGCTTGCCGAGACCGATGCGCTCTCCACGAGCGTCCGGGTGGTGAGATCGAAGAGGTCGAGCGTGCTGTCCTGGTGCCCCGCGAGGACGAAGGGACGGCCTCCCTGGGAGAGGCAGGCCAGGGCCTGCAGCCCCGCCTCCGCACTCGACCCGGCCAGCGGAGGTCCCGCAGGACCGCCCGTGATGCCGTCATGGACGAAGATCGCGCCGCTCGCGTGACCGACGACGGTCAGACGAGCGGCACTGGCCGCGCGGGGTCCGGGAGGTGCCATTGCGAGTGTGACGACAGTCGAGCGGTCGTCCGACAGGGCCCTGCCCGACCGCGTCTGGCGCTCCAGATTCCAGAACAGACACGTACCGTCCGCGTGGCCCGTCACGGCGGTCGTGGGGTTTCCATCGGTGGCACTGGTGCAGGCGATAGACACGACCGGTGGTCCGCCCGCCGCGAGCAGGGTGACTGGGTGCTCGGGGTCGGCGAAGTCCCACAACCGGAGACTGCCGTCCGCGTGACCCGTCAGTGCGACGGCCGACCCAGCGACCGCGACGCAGTCCAGCACGGTGACGACGGGGCCGACGCGTATGCAGTGGCCGGTGGCGGTCGGAGCGAAGCCGTCTCGGAACCGCAGGACGTGCCCGCCATGACAGGACACAATGCTCGGCCCAGGCGCCAACGGCAGACCCGTACAGCCCAGAGCGGTTACCGGTTCTGATTCGGGCGACATCCTGGGATACCGGTCGATGAGCCTGCCCAATACGGAGTTCCACACTCGGATGTCGCCGTCCGAGTGGCCGGTCACGGCAACGGCGCCGTTGCCGACGCGCGTACTCGCCAGCACGTTCGCCCGGAGACTGACGGGCGGGTGCGTCATAGCGTGCTCCAGGTCCCAGACATTCATCCGACCGGCATCGTCGGTGGTGACCGCCGCCAGGCCGGTGTCCAGTCGAGTGACATGCACCGTACGGACGGGAGCGTTGTGGCCCACGAGGGAGACGGCGTCGTGGTCCCCCATGTTCCACAGCCTTACATGCCCCGATTCGTGGCCGGTGACGACGACGGCTTCGTCCTCGACCCTGGCAGTGGCGATCGTGCGAATACGGGCGCCGGGCCCAGTGAACCGATGGCGGCCCTCCCTCCCGGCCGGTGCCAGGTATCGCGACGCGGCGACGGACCAGCTGTGGACCGTCCCCGAGGCGTCGCCCGCCACGATGAGGGAGTTGGCGTTCCCCGTGTCCGCGGGTGTTGCCAGCGCGCTGACCAACACTGCCTCGGTCCCGCCGTCGCCCGTGAGCTCGAAAGGCTCGACGCCGGGGAGCGTCCACAACGAGAAACCACCGCCCGGGCGGGACGTCGCGAGGCAGGGCACCCCGTACAGCCGGACCAGCGCGGGCCGCGCCTCGCCCATCGTTCCGGTCGGCAGGCAGGCCACCTGTTTGGCGGTCCCGACGGCACCCATGCCTTCCAGTTCCCAGGTCCTGACACATTTGTGCTCGTCGGTGGCAACCACCACGATGCGTTTGTCGACCACAACACAGTCCACCAACACCATGGAAGCCTGGGCGGTGCTGTCCCGGTCGAGGGGCAGCAATTGGCTGTATGGCGTGTCGAGGCTCAGGTCCCAGACCCGGACGTCGCCGTTCGCGTGTCCCGTGACCAGCAGGGAGCGTTCGTCGTCGTCGAGGCAGGCCATGTCGGTGATGGGGCCGCTCTCCGTCGCGTCGGCACCTGTCACAGCCGTGCCGTCGGAGAGGTTCCGGAGCTGTATCGTGCCGTCGTCGTTCGCTGTCACGGCCAGAGGAGAGTCCGGCAGGATGGTGAGGGCCGCCACTTCGTTGAGAGAGCGGAGGAGGGCGGGCTGGGGCGACGCGGTGGTCCAGTCGGGGCAGGGGAGCAGGGGGAGCGCGCCCTGCTGTAGACGCTCGGCGAGTTCGTAGTCCTGTGCGCGTACGGCGTCCAGTGCCAGGGTCCACCGCCGTAGTTCCGGCGGCGCGCTGCGGTGCCGGCCGAGCGAGGCGCGGTACACCGCGGTGGCCTGTCGAGCGGCGTCCGACCTTGCCTCCTGAAGGTAGGGGGTGATGTGGTCGGGGTTGGCGTGGACAAGGAACTCGTAGTCGACGAGGAGGTCGTCGAGTGCCCCGGCCTCCGACGCGTGCGCGGTCAGGTGATCAAGGAGATAGGGATCAGCGTCGCGCCAGTCGCGGGTTCCCTCCGGCGTCTGGGGAACGCAGTCCAGCAGCGTCCGGTGGACGGCTTGGGCGATGAAACGCTTGATCTGCGTGCTGGTTGCCACGCCCCCGCTGGCTGGCTGTGCCAACCAGTTGTCCATCACGCCCCGCACGTGCCCCCTGCGCAGATCGTCGGCCAGGGCCTGGTGGTACAGGCGGTATACGGACCGCCCGTGGGCGTCCACCGCCTCGGTGACGTAGGCGGCGGCTGCGTCCGTGGTGAGGAGGTCGGCGATCTCCGACTCAATGACCGGTTCGCCGTACATCAGGCTGGCCAGGCCGGCCCAGATTCCGGGCAAGGGGAGGCCTGATCCGAAAGCGTAGGCGAGAGGCAGCAGCACCGATCGGTAGAGGTGGGTCTGGTCGGGAGATAGTTGGACGTTACGGGCCCAGAGGAACGCGGGGCCGATACCGGCGTAGGGTCTGCTTCTTCGGCGGGACACCGCCTGTTCCAGGGGCTGGGGCAGCATTGAGGCCCAAGTGGTGGGGTCCGCGTTCCAGAAGTCGCGGTCTGGGCTGGCCAGAGCACGCGAGACGATGCGGGCGACCAGGTAGTTGGGGAAGGCTACGCGCCCGATCTCCGAGGCGGCCCGGTCGACGAGGTCGTGCGGGAGCCCGGAAGAGCTGCCCTGTCCGTGCGGGGCAGCGAGGAGGCGGGCGGAGTAGTCCACAAGGTCCCGGCGGGCGATCCACTGGGGATCGTCCAGGTCGAGGAGAGCTACCGTTTCGGACCCAGTGCTGTTCTCGAAAGCCTCGGGGCGCGCTCCTGCGAGCACGCGGAAGTACGGTGCATGGTGCGTCGCCCGGCCAAGAAAGCTGTCGATGTTCACGGCCTCGTGGGCACCACCGGTCCGCGCGGCTTCGTCGAGGGCGTCGATGACGAGGGTGAAGGGTTGGCTCAGTGCCGTAAGAGCCTTCATTACGTCTGCGGTGTCGGCCGTGGGCGCTTCCAGGGCGTCGGCGAGTGCGCCAAGGACGTCGGTGAGCCGCTTGCCCGCCGCGTGGACGGCGAGATCGACGGTGCCTGGGGGCACGTCCGTGGAGACGATGACAGTGTCGTCGGGAATCCGGTGGCGGGTGGCAGGGTTCGAGCGGGTGACAAGGCGCCCCAGCACCGACGACTTTCCGGTTCCCGGTCCTCCCGTCACCCGGAAGAGGCGGACGTCCCGCTCTGAGTCGCCGCGCAGCCATCCGGCGAGCCGGGTGAGAACCGCGGTACGGCCGGTGAAGTAGTGGCCGGTCTCCTCAGGGCCGTGCGCCCCGACGCCCCGGGGCGCGAAGTGCTCCACCAGATCCTTGCGTCGCAGGCGGTGCTGCTCGGAGGCCACGCGCTGTTCGGCCAGGTCCAGGTCCTCGTCGAGTCCACCGACGTGACGGGGGTTGGGCAGAAAACCCGTGCCGTCGTCGTGGACGACGGCTAGGTCGGCGCGTTGGGTGAGGGACCGCGCCGACATTTCCCGGTTGACCTCTCGAACGACGTCCGAGAGGTGGATGTACGGAGGGCGTTCTCCCACGAGGACACGGTCCTTCTCCACCGCCCGCCCCAGCACCGCCGCCAGCGTCTCGGCGAACGCCCCGTCCTGTGCCTCCTCGCCGCTCCGGGCGGCGCTCAGCACAGCAAGGGACTTCCAATGCATCCGCTGGTCCCTGCGCGAGGCGCAGACCGAGAGGAGGTGGCTCTTGGCCGTCTGTGCAAGCACGTCGGCGGCACCGTCGCCGGCGTAGCAAGCGTCGATGACGACCAGCAGGCGCTGCACCCCGGCGTCGGCAGCCAGCTCGACCAGCCGAGCGGTCGCCAGGGCTGTCACCTTCAGGGCAGCGGGATCAGACTCGGTATCAGAACAGATCAGGTAGTGGTCATACTCCTCAACGCCGTGACCGGCGCAGTAGACAACGAGAACGTCGTCCTCGAAGCCGAAGTGCTCCCGCAGCCAGCGCAACATGGACAGTTCCACGTCCCGTGACTCCAGGGGATCGAGCATTCCTGTGAGGTGGGAGGCGGCCGGCGCGTATCCGAAACGGTCCAGTGTCTGGATGACGGTCGCAACGTCCGGGTGGACCTTGGGCAGGGGGGACCAGTACGCGTCCTTGTACTCTGCCGTACCGATGGCGAACACGTGGCGCCCGGGACCGCGGCCGTCGGCAGAAGGCCCTGGCTCCGTCACCGGGTCCCCGGAGAAGGGACGTCCGTGAGGCGCAGCGCCGAGACCATCGCCTGGCCGGTGCTCGCGTCGGTCAGATGGCGCCCCAGGTCGTGCACCTTCCATCCGTTGTCCACCACTCGGTCGTCGACCGCGCGCCAGCCGCCCGGTACGTCGAACAGTGGCCCGATTCGCTTGACCGACGCCACGACGTCGTGTCCGTCGCACAGGTTGGTCCAGGATCGGACCCCCTTCGGCCAGGCGCCGCGGCCGTCCACGGGCGCCGGGTCCAGGCGGTCGAAGACCAGCTTCGGCATGCCCAGGGGAGAGCCGAGCGTCACCAGCGCCCGCACGTTCCCCGGGTCCGCGCAGAGGGCCTCGTACGCCACCACTGATCCCAGGGAATGGCCCACCACCACCGCGGTGTCCGGACCGATGCGCGAGGCGACCGCGTTCCGGGCGTGGCGGCGGACGGCGTCGTCCTCCAGGTACCTGCGGACCTGACGCAACGTCCCCAGGAGGAAGCGTTCCGCGACCGCGCCCGGCATGCAGCGGGACCGCAGGAGCGCATTCATGGCCCGCTGGACCGTGAGAGGCGTGGGCGCACGCGTCCCCTCGGCCGCAGGCGCGGCAACACGGTCAGGTTCCGCCGTAGCTGCCGCCTCCCAGAGGGCCAGCAGAAGGTCCTGCTCCAGTCCTTCGTCGAGGTCGGCAACCCGTCGCGGCTCGTCCGCGCCCCTGGTCTGCCGGGGCACGGCCCTAAACGCGTCGCCGTAGAAGGCGATGTCCACATCCTCCGGTGAGAGCAGCCCCTCAGCCCCTGTGCGTTCCACACCGTCTACCACGGCCGCCGCAAGAGCGGTGTGCAGGGACCAGCGTCCCAGGTACTGCTTTCCCACACCATGTACGAGCACTACTCGCGCCATACGTCTTCCACCCCCGAACATCGGCAACTCCCCGAGCTTAGAGCTTCTCCGTCAACGAACACCTCCGTCTGGCCCAGGTGGCCCGCTCCGCCGTCGCCTGCACCCAGAAGGTCGCTGGCGGACGCTGCGTCTGCGGAGCGTCGCACTTTCTCGGCCCCAAGGGTTGCCCAATAGATGACCTCGAGAAGACGTCCCCGCACCTTGTGGCTCCAGCCAGCTGGAAGCAGTTTTCCGCTTCCTTGCTGGCGCCAGCTGCGGGTGGCGGGACTGAGTGGAAAGCATCAGGACCGCAACTGCTGGTCCATCACGGAGGCTCGGTAGCATTCATCGCCTCTCACCCGAGCCGATCACACGTAAGGAGCGGTCGTGTCCAGCCGTATCCAGCCGCTGCTCCCTGGCGATCCGCGCCGAATAGGTGCCTGGCGTGTCATCGGCCGGCTCGGGAGTGGCGGTATGGGCGTCGTTTATGCGGCTGTCGATACCGTCGGGCTACGCCTGGCTGTCAAGGTCATCCACCCTGCGCACGCTACGAACGATGAGTTCCGGGCTCGCTTCCGTCGCGAGGTCCAACTCTCCCAAAGGGTGACAGGACCGTGCCTGGTCTCGGTCCACGATGCCGACACCGATGGGGCTGCTCCATGGCTCGCCACCCTCTTCGTGCCTGGGCCTACACTCGCCCAGTACCTCGATGCAAACGGCCCTGTACAGGACACACATCTGTACGCGCTCGCTGCTGGGACCGTGGCCGCGCTCGCCTCAATGCATGAAGCCGGGGTTATCCACCGGGACATCAAGCCCGGCAATGTCATCCTCTCTCCGTCCGGCCCCAGGGTGCTGGACTTCGGCATCTCCCACGCCCTGGACGGCACGTCGGTGACACGGACCGGGGCCGTCACTGGCACTCCGGGCTGGATCAGTCCCGAGCATTACCAGACGGGTGCGGTGGGTCCTGAAGGAGACATCTTCGCCTGGGGCGCACTGGTTGCTTATGCGGCCACAGGCCGTCTCCCGTTTGGCACTGGTGCTCCAGATGCCGTGGCTTTCCGCGTCATGTCCGCCCGGCCCGATCTTTCAGGTCTTCCTGGCGACCTTCTGCCTCTGGTCCAGCAGGCTATGGCCAAGCAGCCTGGAGACCGGCCTACTGGGGCAGAACTCACCCGTGCATGCTCAGCGCTGCTTGCCGCACAGGCCACTACAGTCACACCCGCAAGCAAGCAGCCAACCCTGGCTTCCGACCTGGCGAGCGTGTCTTGGGGTGTGGCGCAAGAGAACGATCCCGCCTGGCGGTCCGCTGGCTCGCGGCGAAAGCGTCCTGGGGTTGTTGCGATGGCCGCCGTGGCCTCCCTCGTCGCAGGAACCATCGGCGGAGCTGTCGCCGTGAAAGCCACCGGGACGCCCAACCAGGCACCGGCTGCGGCGCCAAGCGAATCGATCGCGCCACCTCGCACGGTCGCGCCAGCAGCTCAGCCACCCGCGGAGGAGGTTGTTCGCCCGATCCCCTCGCCCACCTCTCTGGCTGCTGCGGCGTCTTCAGCTCCGGCCGAGGAGGCGAAACCGTCCCCTTCTCCTTCGCTGCAGCCGCCGCCGTTCACCTACGTGCCTGCCGAGGTGGACTGCGTTCCGCGGAAGCAGGCAGGAGTCGAGGGGGCGTGGCAGATTTTTGTCCCGGGTGAAGTTCGGGCTGGGGACGCGGTGGAGCTCGCGCTGCGTAACAAGTACGGCAATTTCGATCCCGTGCAACCGGAGATGAACGTCTTGGCCCGCGTGTATGTGCCCGATGGAACGTCACGGCTGGCTCGAGGCAGCCTGCAGTCCGACACCTCAGCAGTCGTCACCTGGCCGGGAGACTTCTCCGGGGCTGATGCCTCCTACGCCCCAGGCACGTATACCGTGGTGTGGTCGGTCGGCGACGGCTCACACCGCTACATCGCCTGCACCGGATTCCTCGCAAGCTGACCTGCCCGGTGAGCAGGAATCGGGTGTCCTCACGCTGATGGATCAGGCAGGTGCACAGCGCGTCAGGCCTGACTCGCGCACTGCCGAATGTCCGCCTCAATTTCGGCAAGGCTTCGTAAAGTTGAGAGCGGACAGCGCAGAATCCCTATAAGCGGACAAGTCGGATCCTGCTCTGCGGACAGTTGATCTCCCTTTCCGTGGACCCATTCGTGTCGGTTCCGAACAGGTGATCCCTCCGGGGGTTGGCTCAGTGCTGCCTGGCATTGAGATCAACCGATCCGGAGGGACCGTGAAGAAGTCTGACAGGGAGATCATGGAAATCTTCGAGGCTCTCGACGCCACCGATTGCGCGCATTCGGCGGCTGCGCTGGCGGGGGTCGATCCGAAGACCGTGCGCCGGTACGCACGAATGAGGGACGCGGGTCGCCCCACGGGTGGTCCGGTGAGCCGGCCGAAGGTGATCGACCCGTTCATGCCGAAGATCGAGGAGTGGGTCGAACGGTCGCAGGGCACGGTGCGGGCCGACAAGCTCCATGAACGCCTTCAGCTGATGGGGTTCGCCGGGGACGAGCGGACGACCCGGCGGGCAGTCGCCCGGGCGAAGGACCGCTGGCGGGCCGGCCACCGCCGTACTTACCGGCCGTGGATCACCGAGCCCGGTCTCTGGTTGCAGTTCGACTGGGGATGGGGCCCGAAAGTGCCTGGTCCGGGCAGTGGTGATGAGCGCGAGACGCTGTTGTTCTGTGCGTGGCTGGCCTGGTCCCGGTTCCGTGTGGTCATCCCGGTCTGGGACCGGACCCTGCCCACCGTGATCTCGTGCATCGACTCCACGTTGCGGGCGATCGGCGGAGCACCGACCTATGTGCTCACCGACAACGAGAAGACGATGACCATCGACCGGGTCGCCGGGATCGCGGTCCGTCATCCTCAAGTCGTCGCCGCGGGACGCCATTACGGCCTGCAGGTCCACACCTGTGTCCCGTTCGATCCCGAGTCCAAGGGCGGCTCGGAGGCCACCGTCCGCATCGCGAAGGCGGATCTGATCCCCACCTCGGCGAACCTGCGGGAGAAGTACGGCAGCTTCGCCGAACTCCGCGGGGCCTGCGCGATCTTCTGCCAACAGGTCAACACCCGCGTCCACCGCGAGACGGGCAAGACCCCGGCCTCCGCTCTGGACGTCGAGCGCACCCGGCTGCACCCGCTGCCCGAGGCCCCCCACACCCTCGCGCTCGGCGAGTCCCGGCAGGTGCTGCGGGACCAGACCGTCCGCTTCGGCTCGGTCCGGTACTCGACCCCGCCGGGTCTGGTCGGCCAGGAAGCCTGGGTCCGCGCGGACGGCGAGGAACTTGTGGTCGTGGTGGACCTGTCCCGGCTCGCGCACCGGCCGGAGTGGATGCAGGGCCCGGCCGGGCTGATGGAAGTCGCCCGGCATCCGCTGTCGCTGCCCGGACGTCCCGTCATCGACCTGGCGCACTATCCCAACCATCCGCAGGAGATGGACGGCTCCCCGCGCCAGCCCAGACCCAAGCCCGTCAACGACGCCGAGGAAGCCTTCCTCGCGCTCGGCCCTGGGGCGAAGTCCTGGCTGATCGAGGCCGGGGCCGCGGGCACCACCCGGATCCGGGTGAAGATGGCCGCCGCTGTCGAGCTCGCCGCCCTCATCGGCCCCGCCGAAGTCGACCTCGGTCTTGGTCTCGCGGCGACCGCGGGACGGTTCGCCGAGGACGATCTGATGTCCATCGTCCAGCACCGCCGCCACGGCACCCGGCCCGCCGACCTCGTCGTCGCGGACGAGGCGCACTCCGTCCAGCCCGGCACCTCCGCCTGGGCCGACTTCGGCCGCCCGCCCACCTGACCCCCGGTCCCGGGCCGCTTCGCGGCCCGGGACCGCCAAGCCCGAACAGTCCACCGCAGAAAGGCAGTCGATGATGAGCACCACCGCCGTTGCTGATCCGCCCGAGATCGTTCCCGCCCCGTCCCCGGTCCCGCCGTCGCCCACGCCGCCGCCCATCCCCATCGAGCTGGAGACCGTCCTGAAGCGGATGCGGTTTCCGTACTTGCGCCGGGCGGCACCCGAGATCCTCGCGACGGCCCGCTCACAGCGCTGGGACCCGGCCGAAGTGGTCCGGCTCCTGCTGGAGGAAGAGATCAAGGGCCGGGACGAGGCGACCCGCCGCAATCACCGCCAGCAGGCCCAGCTCCCGTCGGGCAAGACCTTCGACTCCTGGCGTGAGGCCGACTCCTCCATCCCAGCCCCTACCCAGCAGGCCCTGATGACTCTGGAATGGGTCGGCCGCGCGGAGAATCTGGCGGTCGCCGGCCCCTCCGGCACGGGCAAAAGCCACCTCGCCGAGGCCCTCGCGAACAAGGCCATCGACGAGGGGATGAAGGTCTCCTGGTTCACCCTCGAATCGCTCACCGCCCATCTGGGGCGGGCGACCGTCGACAACACCGTCTCCAGGGCCGTCGCGAAGATCACCCGATGCGACCTGATCATCATTGATGACATCGGGATGCTGCCCTCCGGACAAGCCGCCGCCGAGGCGTTCTACCGCGTCATCGACGCCGCCTACGAACGCCGGTCCGTGATCGTCACCTCGAACCTGCACCCCTCAGGGTTCGACTCGATCATGCCCAAGACCCTGGCCACCGCCGCCGTCGACCGGCTCCTGCACCACGCTCACATCGTCCTCACCGAGGGCTCCAGCCTGCGACTGACCCAGGCCACCACAGGCCAGGGCGTCGTCCCCCTGAGCCCATCAACCTGACTGAGCCAACCGAGCTACGAAAAGTCATACCGGACAGGGAGATCAACTGTCCGCCCACGAGGACCTGAAAAGTCCGCTCACCCGGACGGCCCGCTGTCCGTGGACAAAAGTCCGGGCTCGCAGCTCGTCAAGGGTCCTCAACGTCAACAGTGTCTTTGCGTCGGTCTCGAGGAAGCCGCGCACCATCAGGCTCTCGGTGACCTGATGAACCGAGTTGAGGGCCAGGCTGGCAGGCTCCATGAGGCTTTCGTTGGTCTTGCCGGTTCGGAAGTAGGTGGTTCCCTGAGAGGAAGAAGTGTTGAGGAGCAGTCCGTGGGCTCCTGGTCCGGGGCTGGTCTAGAGGCCGAACTCGATGTGCTGGACGTCGAACAGGCGCACTTCCTCCAGGCTCCCGGCCCGCGTCCCTTGGTTCTGGAAGTACGTCTCCTTGAGTCCTTCGGCAGCAATCTGCTGGAGTTGGTACTCAGAGGCGCCCTGCTCCTGCGCGGCGAACAGGCGCTCGGCGAAGCGCGGCGGCAGCGCTACGGTGAGGTGGCGTTCGCGGGCCTCGTCCGTGGTGCCGACGGGCGCACTGTAGCCGAGGCGGCCCTGGACGTCGATGATGAGGCCGCTGCTCGTCCCGGCGGTCTTCTTCGCTTGCGCCTTCACGCGGGGCTGCCATCGCTTTTTCACCTCGCCGGACAGCCGGTCGGCGAGGTCCGGGCGCGGTTTTTTGAGCTGGTTCTTCATGTACCGCTCAACGGTGCGCTGGGAGATCCCGAGGGCCTGGGCGGCGGCCTTGGTTCCTTTCAGTTGCTTGACCAGGTACCGCATCTGCGCGCCCGCGCTCTTGGGCGCTGGGCGTGTGACGGCCTGCTCCAGTGCGTTGTCGAGTCCCTCGCCGACGGACTTGGTCATCTTTGGTGCCCTACTCCTCTGTGTCGGCGGTGGTGACGTCGCCGGTCTTGATGTAGCGGGCCAGGTTCAGCTCCGGGGCCTGAGCCCGTTCGCGGAGCTCCTCGGCCCACAGAGTCGTCTGGGTTCCTTCGTGCTTGACCATCCCGGGCGACACCCCGAGCCGGAACGACCCGGGTACCGTCTTGCCCGCGTCGTCGTAGGGCAGGACGTCGAGTGGTGAGGGTCCGTCGGCGGCGTAGACGGCGCAGTCGGACAGCACGGCGACCGGGTAGCGGCCGGTAGCGGCGGCCAGTGCCACCATCTTGCGGTGCATGCCGATCCGGGCGCGGGAGATCACGACGGCGCGGATGTCCGGGCGCCACGTGGGGCGTGCGAGAGCCGGCCAGGGCTGTCCCGGCCGCCAGCCTCCGCCGCGTGCCCTCTCCTGGAACTTGCCGATGCCGTTCTTCACCGTCGACTTGATCGCGTCCAGGACGATCGCCGTCTGCGGGTCACGCTGCTTGTAGCCGTCCATCGCCGCGAGCAGTCCTGGTGGCGTCAGGTTCTCGGTGACGCCGAGGTCGGTCATCGTCGACACGTAGGCGTCGCGCAGCCGCTTGTACCAGCCGTCGAGGTAGCGGCCCGACTCCGGGCGGATGAAGGCCTCGAGGGGGGCGACGTCGTAGCCGAGTTCGGCGGCGTAGGCGACGGTCGGGGTCGCATACCAGGCAGGCCCTGCGGGGCGCTTACCGGTCGGAGTGAAGGGGCTGGGCAGCAGGTCGCCGTCGAGGGTGTGCCACTGCTTGCCGACCTTTATGCGGGACAGGTCGACATGGGAGAGGTCGACCAACCACGAGCCCGGTGTCTTCGCGTCGAAGGCGGGGTTGGTGACGTGGACCGGCGCCGTGGCGAGGCCGACGACCGCGCCGTTGGCGCTGGCGGCGAAGGCCATGTTCACGTCGATGCCGACGAGATGGCGCCGCATGCACTCGTCGTCGGTGAGTGGGCGCGCCCAGTCGTACGCCTCCTCGAAGAGCTTCTCGGCCGGCGTCCGGACATGGAAACGCGGCAGGTGAGCGAGGACCGGGTGGCCGTCGGTCGCCTCGCACGGCGGTGGGTCCATCGGTTCCTTGCCCAGGGAGCCGGGGTTGTGTTCGCTATGCCGCTTGCCGCTCTCGTCCGGGGCGGAGGCCCGGGTGGGCGGGTGCAGGGCGGTCATCAGTTCCAGGCCGGTGACGGCGGTGGAACCTCGTGGGGTCATGACCCGCGTGGCGTACGTACCGAGAACAGCCGCAAGTTCGGCAGGAGGGAGGTCTGCGGCGTGGCCCCAGCTGCGGGCATCGAGCGCGTTCCAGGACGGAATGCACAGCTGGACGCAGGAACGGCGGCCGCCCTGAGCGGGGCGGTAGATCCGCGCCCAGGGGCCGAGACCGCGCTTCGTCAGCTGCCACTGCGCCCGGGTCAACTGGGCGATCGCCTTGTGGGCGTCCGGCAGGCGCCCGGCCAGACGCTCCTCGTCGGTCAGCTCGACGGGCAGGCCAAAGCGCTCCAGAGCGGTTTTGGTGAGGACGAGGAGCGGGTCGGCGTCCTTGCCCGAACCGTTCAGCCGCTCCGCACCGAGCTGCGCCTCCGCCAGCGTCCACTCCACCAGCGAGGGCAGTGTCTTCGCGGGCACGTCCAGGACCAGACCACCCACGCAGTACGCGTAGACCTGGCCCTCATCGTCGACGTCGACGACGGCCAGCGGCCCATTCACAAACCTCGGGTCGCCAGCGATCGGTGCAGTGGCCACAGGCTTCGAAGCGGCGGTCTTCTTGATGCCCGGGCGCCGCACTGTCGTCGGATGGGCGGGGGCCGCCGGGCTGGGCGCTGCCTCGAGCCGCGGGGGCTCCTCGGCCGCCGGAGCAGCAGGTGCCGGGGCCGCGGTCGTCTCCGGTGCTGAGGCGCTTGCTCCTCCCGCGAGTCCCGGAGGCTGCTCGACTGCCGGAACAGCCGGCGCTGGGGACGGAGCCGGGGCGGCGAACATCTCCGGTGCTGGGGCGGGATACTTCTGCGCCCATCCCTCCAGCAGCCGCTGATACGGCGCGCGGCGCGGGGCCCTCGGCTCGCTGCGGCCCGCCTCCCAGTTCTTCACCGTCTGCGTACTAGTCTCCAGAACCTGCGCGAGCCGCGCCTGCGTGACCCCGGCCGCCTCACGCAGCCGCGCCCGCTCCGTCGGCGGCGGCATCGCCGGCTCCCCCGCCAGCAACGCATCCACCGCATCGAACAGCTCATCCTGGGTCGACATACCTCAGAACCTAGCAGATTTATCTGCAGATTTATCCTCTAATTTACCCTCGTTCGAGTGATCCCGCCGGTTCGCTTTCGCTGGCCAGGACCGCACGACGACATCCACGCCCCATGGGGTGCCGCCAGCGGCGGGTCCACCGCATCTCGAGGGCCTCGCGCGCTGAACGTTGCCGGTGAGCCAGAGCTGAGAGGCACTCGGCTCCTGCTTCGGCGGCACTCCAGTCATCAGCTGTGATCTCAACCTTGATCACGCTCTGGCGGTCACGATGGTCGGTCATGAACCGTTCAACGGTGCCGGATCCTGAGTAGCGGGTGCTACGGGCCATCCCAGGGCGCGGGAATCACCGCAGCGCTGCACTCAGGAAGACGAGCACAACAAGCAACACGAATCGTCTTCAGGCTCAGCTGCAAAGACAGTTCGGCATGCCCTCGGGCCGGCTTGATCGCAGGCCACGTACCGGTCAGCGGATCCAGCGGAAGTCGAGGGCTTCGAGTGCGTGGCGTTGTTCGGGGGTGAGCCGGAGCGGGTCGCGGCGTTTGTCGGCGATCCAGGAGGCGAGGTGCAGCCCGGTGTCGGGGCAGAGGTAGTCGGAGGGGACGTCGAGGTGCTGGTGGCTGCGCCAGAAGGCACGTGCCGCGAGCAGTCCTCTGGCGAAGGCCCATTGTGCATGGCCGCGGGGGCGGCGCAGGAGCAGGGCCAGGGGGTGGCGCAGCGGGAGGGCGCCGAGGAGTTCGTGCTGGTCTTTGTGGAGGGTAGGCAGGGCGTCGATCTGGTGGTCGAGCCAGCGGGTGAGGGGGGTCTCGTCGATGTCGGGGCGCAGGTCGGGGAAGGGCAGGTTGCCAGCGCGGGCGGCCGTAAGGACCTGGGCGTAGGTGTGGTGCCAGTGCTTGGGCCAGCGGGTGTTCCACCAGGGGTAGATCTCGTTGAGGGCGCGCTGGTAGCCGTAGGGCAGGGTGCGTTTGTTTGCTTCGCGGCGGCGGTCGGCGATCCAGCGGCCGAGGCGGATTCCACCGAAGGTTTCTTCGCGGTGCGGGGCGAGGTGGCCGTGGCGGTCTTTGTAGTCGCGGGCGATCTGCAGCTTGTGTTCGATGCTGTGCGGGGGGTGGGGCCAGATCATGCCGAGGGTGTCGAGCTGTTCGATGCGTTCGGGCAGGAGCATGCGGTTGATGCGCAGGGAACGCTGCCGGCCGAGCCACCAGCCGAGGTAGAAGTGGTCGGGGCCGAGGTAGCGGCTAGGGACGTTGAGGTGCCCGTAGGTGTCGAAGAAGCGCTGGGCGCTTTCAAATCCGATCCGCCATACCCGGTTGGGCGCTCCGGTGGCCTGGAGGTCGAGCAAGGGGATGATCTCGTCGGCGCGTTCGGGCCGGGCGGCGACTCCCGGGTTGTCCTCGGAATCGTCGGAGATAGCCCAGTCGACACGGTGGATGACGTGCTCGTCGTAAGTGCTCAGGGCGATGAGGACCTGGTAAAGGAGACGGTAACGGGTTCCTTTGACTCCCTCTTCCAGTTCTTGGCCGGGTTCCATGAAGACGGGGACGATGATGGTGGAGATCTTGTCGTCGCCGGGGTTCTGGCGCAGTGCGCGGCCGACGGCCTGGGTGATGTCGAGGGAGCTCTGCTTGGAGTCGGCGAAGAGGATCGAGTCGGTGCTGGGGAGGTCGATGCCCTCACCCAGGCAGCGGCAGTTGGTCAGGACCGCTCTTTGGGGCGCGGCGTCGGGGCTGGGGCTGTTGATCGGGACGGACCCGAAGGTTTCGATCATCTTCCTGCGGACAGCGGGGGCCTGGTCGGCGTTGACGGTGCCGACCAGGAGAGGCGCCTGCGTCCCGGAGGGCATGAGCGCCGCTGTTTCGTGAAGGGTCTCGGCGAACATGCCGGCGGAGACGATGAGGCGATGGAAAGTCAGGGTCCGCCGCAGGTCGTATCGCTCCTGGGCACGCAGCAGGGCGATCTGGGCGGCTGCCACCCGCAGGGCTTCGGCGCCGACGGAGTCGATGGAGGCGTATCTGAGGACGCGGTGCAGTTCGGCGTCGCTGATCTCGACCGCGACGATGCGGTAGTCCGCGAGCAGGCCCTGGTCGATCGCCTCGGCGAGGGAGATGCGGTAGACGACGGGGCCGTAGAGGCTGGGGTCGTCCATGGAGGCCACTTCGCAGCCAACTGCGACCTGGGAGCCGGCTTTCTCGTCGAAGACGCGCGGGGTGGCGGTCAGGTAAAGGCGGTGGCGAGCGGGCAGGGCGTCGTTGTCGTGGATGACGCCCCAGGCTTTGTGACGGTTGCCGGCGGTGCGGTGGGCTTCGTCGCAGATCACGATGTCCCAGCGCGGCAGGTGGTGGTCGCGGTGGGCCCGGGTCAGGTTGTTCAGCGAGTGATAGGTGCAAAAGACGTTCACCGGGCCGTCGGCCAGCGAGGCACGGCGGGCGAGTTCGCCCGGGTCGCGGATCATGGTGAGAACGCCGCGCAGCGGCCGGACCTGGGGGCCGTCGCGCCCGCAGTAGCCCAGGTAGATTCCCTGACGGCCTTCGCTCTGCCAGACGGCGGCCGTCTGCTCGAGAAGATCCAGGGTGGGCATCACGATCAGCGCATTGCCCTGGGGGGCGGTCTCCTGGACGGTGTTGAGGGCGACGAGGGTCTTGCCCGTTCCGGTGGCCATGACGACGCTCACGCGGGGCGCGCCGTCGGTGAACTCGTGGACGCAGGCGTCGACGGCGAGTGTCTGGTGGCCGCGTAGCGGTGTTCTGAGGCCGTTGCTCATCAGCGTGGCCACGATGCCCTCCCGGCAGCGGATCGTCACGTTGCGGATCAAGGTTCAGACCCGTGCCGTGCAGGCTGTTGGGGTGTTGCCGTCGGGTTCACCCGAAGGAGTTAAGGGACCTTGACCGGGCTGCGGGGCGGCTGGCGACGATGGAAACGCAGGTATGCGGGGCGGTCGCGGAAGAGGGGGCTGGGCTGGTGCTGCAGATGCCGGGGCCCTACGGTCCGCGTCAGCCTCTGCCGATGCGCATTTCGCCGCTGCCCGGGGAGTCGACGGGGTCGTTCGTGAACCGGCTGGCGCACGCCAACGGGCTGGGCCTGGCGGACTTCCTCCAGCGCGTGGGCCAGGGCACGGGATCGTCGTCGCAGGGTGCTGCCCGGGTGGCGAAGTACCCGCAGTGCACCGAGATGTACGTGAACGGACCGGGCCTTGAGTATCTGGCCGTGCTGGCCGGCCAGTCGGCGGCCGTGCTGCGGCAGGCACTGCCGGCGCTGGCTGCGCGCCACCTCCTGCCAGGTGACGGGGACGCGGTGTGGAAGTGGCCCTGGCAGCCGTCGGAAGGCCATCTGGTGCGCTGCTGCCCCGGGTGTGCGCAGGGCCTCGGGGTCAGGGAGCCGGCGTGGTGGCTGGTACCGAACGGCTGGCGGGTATGCGCCCGGCACGGGCGGTGGTGCGACGACTCCAGGACGCAGCCGGAGGGCGGGCTGTCCCTGCAGGAGCTTCCCGAGGTCGTCGACGCGCACCGGGAGCGGGTCCGGCTGCAGAGACGGTTCGGCCGGTCGGGCGAAGAGTTGTTCGCCGACGCCTTCCAGGTAGCGGCGGAATGGTGGCGGACGATGCCCATGGTGCCGCGCTGGGGCCACCGGGCGTGGGCCTGCGGGCTGGAGGACCGCAGCAGCCGGGTGATGCCGCTGGTGATCTACCCGGAGGCGGCGCGGCTTGCGCAGCTGATGGCCGGGTTCGAGCAGTCGGACGTCCGTGACGCCCAGGCCCGTGGCCGGTGGCTCGGCCAGGCCGAGGCGCTGATGGAGGCGTGGGAGGTGGACGCCCAGGCGGGCAGGGCCGCGTTGCTGGACTGGCTGCACCGCCACCGGACACGGGCCGCCCCCGCAACGCAGCCTGCCGTCGGGCGGCGGGGGCGACTGCCGCTTGCCCCGGGGCACCGCCGGCTCGCCTCGCCGACCGGGCCGCTGGAACAGCGCTCGTGCCTGTCCTGAGGGTCTTGGCCTGCCCGCCGGCGGCCGGGACGCAGCAGGAACCCGGCGGCGCCCTGCGCCGGCCTGGTTCCCGGTCGAAAGAGCGGGCCCCGCTGTCAGTGCGGGCCTTTAGGCTGGCATCCGGCGCGCACGCTGTGGGGCGGCGGAACGGGTCAGAGGGCGGCAGTGACAGCGAACGACAGCAGGGCTCACAACTGGCGGAGCATCCGGGAGTGGGACGGAAGCCAGCATCGTGCCTTCGAGGAACTGTGCTTCCAGCTCCGCCTCGACGCCCCCGCGGGCTGGGAGACGATCAAGACCGCGGCTCCGGACGGCGGCGTCGAATGGTACGACCAGGCCCCCGACGGCAGTGCCGCACACGGATACCAGGTCAAGTTCGTCGACGACATCGACGACCTGCTCCCCCAGGCGAAGAAGAGCGCGGCGACGGTCGGCGAGAACATCGCCCACCGGAAGATCGTCCGGCTGGAGTTCCTCACCCCCATCGACCTCACCGACCCCACCCCATTCACCCCGGCGGGCAAGCGGCGTAAAGGCGGGCGGGAGCGGTGGAACAGGGCCGTCGCCTCGTGGAAGAAGACGCTGCCCGGTCTCGCTGATGTCGACATCCGCTACATCGGGGGCGGGGATCTGCTGACGCGGCTGAACCGGCCGGGAAACGAGGGGCGCCTGTGGTTCTTCTTCGAAAAGCGCGCGCTGGGCAGCCAGTGGCTCAAGGAACAGGTCACGCTGGCTGAGCGTCTGGCTGAGTCGCGCTACACCCCCCAGCATCATGTGCCGCTGCCACTGGCCCAGGTGGCCGACGCGTGTGCGCTGCCCGCGGAGTTCGTGCGGCACAGCGCCCAAAGGGCCCGGGACCTGCAAAGCGACACCGAAGCGTTCCTCACCCAGCTGACACAGTGGGACGTCTCCCATCCCCCCTCGCCCAGCAGTCCGGCACACCAGGAGCTGTCGCGGTGGGTGCGGTCGTGGGCGCCTGCGATACGACAGGGCGCACAAGAGGCCGTTGACGGCCTCTCCGCCGCGTCTGCGGCATCCGGCTTCCCTGCCGAGGAGACAGCCGCTGTCGCTGAGGACATGGCGCGCCTGCTGGATGACTTCGCGCAGCTGGCCGACCGGTTCGTCACGCATTCCCGGCACGCCGAGGCTTCCGCTTCGCCTGCGATGCCGGGGCACAAACGGCCGGCCTGGGAGGGCATCAAGGCGCTGGCCGAGGGTCCTGTGGGACGTGCGCACAGCGCCTGCGAACGGATGACGGCGCTGATGCGGGACACGGCGGCCCAGGCGGCGCAGAAGGGAACATGGCTACTGAAGGGAGCGGCCGGGCAGGGCAAGACGCATCTGCTGGTCGACGCCGCACGCCGGGCCGTGGACGCCGGCCGGCCGGCGCTGGTGGTGTTCGGCCAGGAGCTCAGCGGGCGCGATGCGTTGACCGAGATCGCGCAGAAACGCGGACTGGGCGCGATCGCCGAGCGGGACTTCCTTCAAGCGATGGACGCCGCGGGAGCCGCAAGCAACTGCCGCTTCCTGTTGATCATCGACGCACTCAACGACGCCGACGATGCCACGCGCTGGAAGGGCGAGCTGCTCGCCCTGCAGGGGCGCATCGCCGCGTTCCGGCACATCGCCCTGGTGGTGTCCTGCCGCTCGACCTTCGCACCCCTGGTCGTACCCGACGGTTTTGAGGGTCCCGCCTCGGACCATCCCGGTTTCGCCGGTCGGGAGATGGAAGGCCTTGAGAGCTACCTCAAGGGAGACCCTGCGGCTCTTCCCAGCACTCCCCTGCTCTCCTCGGTCTTCACCAACCCGTTGTTCGTGAAGCTGTATGCGGACGGTCTGGAAAAGAGCCGAGGCCGCGGTTCAACCGACACCGCCGGGCAGGCCCGTGACCGCAGCACCGTCTTCGACGCCTACGTCGAGCACCGGGCAGAGGTGATCTGTGCGCGCCTTGGCCTGGATCCGCTGACCCGGCCGGTCCACCGTGCGGTGGACGCCCTGGCCGCGCACATGGCCGCCACCGGGGTGTCCGTGCTGGGCCGGGAACAGGCCCGTGCCCTGGTCGACGCGTACGCGCCTGCGGCCGCGAAGTGGCCGGACACCATGCTCGGGGAATTGCTCCTGCAGGGCATCGTGTCGAGCGAGCGGACTTACCGGGCCGAGGAGGAGACGGGGATCGGTTTTCCCTACCAGGCGTTCGGCGATGACCGCGTCGTGCGGTCGGTGTTCGCTGCCCACCAGGGCGAGATCGACCGCTTGCGTGGGGGCCGGGGACTGGGCGAGGACTCGGCTGTGCGGGCCTGGCTGGCTGCGGCCGCCCCGAACTACCAGGAAGCCGCCTCGATTCTGCTGCCCGAGCAGACGGGAACGGAACTCATCGATCTTCTGGTCTCCCCTCCCCCGCCGCTGGCGGGGGAAGACAGGCCCACCGGCCGGGCGGAGGTGCGCAGCCGTCAGCTGGCCCGGAGCTTTGTGGCCACTCTCCCGCTGCGCAGCACCCGCAGCGTCAACGAGCGCACCGTCGAGCTCCTCAACGAGACGGCAGCCCGTCACGGACGTGTCGGCGATGTGCTGGAGGCCGTGGTGGCGGTCACCGCGGAGCCGGGGCATCTGCTCAACGCCGACCGTCTTCACGCGACGCTGGCGAAGATGCCGCGGCCCGAGCGTGACGCGTGGTGGGGTGTCGAGACGTACAACCTGCTGGGGGAGGTCACCGCGCTGCACCGGCTGCTGCGCTGGGCCGAGCAGTACCCCACGCCACCCCATCTGCGACCGGCCTCGCGCCCTGCCCGGCCCCGTCTGGGCCTGCGGGCCCGCCCGCAGGCTAAGGCGTCGGGTCCAGCGCAGAAGGAGGCTGTCCGCCTGGCGGCCACGACCCTGGTGTGGACTTTGACGTCGTCCAACCGGTTTCTGCGGGACCGGGCGACGAAAGGACTGGTGCAGCTGCTCCTGGGGCACGGAGAGGTTCTGGAGTCCTTGCTGGACAGGTTTCTCGATGAGGACGCGGAGAAGGTCGACGACCCCTACCTCTTCGAGCGCCTGGTGTGGGTCGCCTACGGGGTGGTGGGCCGGAGCGGGCAGGGCGAGGACCAGGATGCGCTGGTGGGCCGGATCGCCCGGCGGCTCATCGATCACCTCTATGGGGACGTCGGTTCGCCCGCCCACGCCTCACGCAACGCGCTGCTGTGCGATGCGGCCACGCGCCTGGTCACCCTGGCGCACGGCGCCGGATGCCTCACCGATGAGGAGGCAGCCACCGTCCGGCATCCGCACACCTGTGCCGAGCTCGGGCCGGCGCCTGCGCAGGAGGAGCTCGATGTGCGCTTCCCCCGGACAGAGCAGCCGGAGTCCTCGTGGGGGGCGGTCCTCTCTTCTCTATCGTCGCTGGGCGACTTCGCGCGCTACGAGGTCCAGCCCGCAGTCCGCCACTTCAGCATGCTGCCGTTGCCCTGCGCCTATCCCAGCCGGCCGTCGTGGAAGCGGAGACATGATCCGGTCGTGGTCGACCCCGCTGGCATCCCGGCTTTCGCCGAGAGCCTCCCGCCCGACGTCCGGACCGCTTTGAGCACGCCGGAAGCAGTCGCGCAGCTCCTCGCCGGTGGGGAGGGCAGGCGGGTCCTGGAACAGGATCAGTACGCACTGCTGCAGGGCTGCCAGGTGCCGCCGACCAAGGACGAACGCCTCGCGCAGGACCGCGTGGATGCCGAATGGGCGTCCCGGTGGGTTTTGGGCCGCGTCGCCGAACTTGGCTGGTCTCCCGAGCTCTTTGCCGAGTTCGACACCTACCGGCGTCGTCTGCCCAGCTCCCCTCTCTCCCACAAGGGCGAACGGATCGGCAAGAAGTACCAATGGATGGCTCTGCACGAGCTCGTGGAGCGCCTGGCGAATCATCACCACCCTCACCGGACCAATGAGCAGGACCCTGCCAGGTATCCCGGTGCGGCACAGCTGTTGCTGCTCGACATCGATCCCTCCCTGCCTCCGGCCCGGCACCCGTTCTCCGTCATGGACGACGACACCAGCCCCGACGAATCCGACACCGCCACGTTCCCGCCCGCGGATCCCTCGCACCCCCTGGCACCTGCCGTGCCGGCTCTGCCGGACGACGACGGCGCGGCCGACTGGATCACCGCCGGGGACCATCTGCCCGATCTGGAGGAGCTGGGCCTCAGGACCGACGGTGAGGGCAGGCAGTGGATCGTCCTCCACGAGCAGTCCACGGACGACCACGACGGCAGAGGCTGGAGCGCCGGCCGGGGCCAGGCCGAACAGTGGCACCACCTCTACAGCTGGATCGTGCCCGACCAGCAGTCCGCGAGCCTGCTCGCGTGGCTTGAGGGCCGCCCGTGGACGAACCGGCTGTTGCCCGAGGGCCCCGACCGTCACAGTCTGCTTCTGGCCGACTTCCCCACACCTCCCGGCCCCTGGACCGATCCCGAACCCGATACCTGGCATGTGGCCACATTCGTCTACGAAGAGGACGAACCCGTCCAGCAAGCAGAACCCGCCTTGGACAGCCTGCTTGTCCCAGGCAGCGACGAGGAATCCGATGACGATGCACAGACGCTGGATCCCGATCCTGAGCCCGCTGACCTGAGCGAGATCGGCGACGTCTACACCCGCTGGCGTGAGCAGCAGGCACGGAGGAGGGCGGAGAGGCTCGCCGATCTCGCGCGGCGGTGGGCGGAGGGTCCGGTCGAGGACAATGACGAATGGGCGGAGCGGCTGCTCACCACGCCGCAGGGCCGGCACGACCGCGCCACGGACACCACCGGCAAGCCCGTGACGGCCATCCCGACCGACCAGACCTACCAGTGGAGCGGACAGGGGCCGGACTGTTCCCTGAATGCCTCCGTCTGCGTCACCCTGCTCAACGACCCACTGCTGAGAGGGGCCGGACTGCGACGCGACCCCGACCAGCCCCACTGGTACGACGCCGACGGGCTGCTGCGGGTGCAGTACCTGACATGGGTCCGTCCCAGCGGCAAGGCCAGCACCCTGCTGGTCTGCCAGCAATGGCTCGAGCAGCAGCTCAAGCGCCTGGGCTGCGACCTGATCCACGCTCTGCGCGGAGAACGGCAGACGCTGTCTGAACACCCCCGTTCCTGGCGAGAGTTCAGCCAGATCAGCGGTCACAGTGCCCAGGGGAACCGAACTGCAGGAACGCCTGTGACCGCCCTGAAGAAGAGCTTCCGGTAGAAGCGCGGGGCCCGGCAGGCAGGTGTCTGTTCTCTGGGCCCCGCCCCTGTGGCGCCGGGGCGCTTCGACGTGGCTGGACGTCCCGCCATATCCGCGGTGCGGCATAGGGGTGCAGGGGTTGCCTTGCCCGGACAGGCGGCAGCGAGGCATCTTGCGCGGTGGCCCGGCTGCGGGCCGGGGTAGCCGAGGCGGCCTCCTTCTGAAAGGCAGGATCGCTTCTTGTGCGTGGGCGTGTAGGTCACGGGGGCAGCCGACGGCAGCACACCGGCGCGTTCACCCTTTCGGGCGTATCGGGCCGCCGGGCAATCCTGTGCGCACCGGCACGGAGCAGTATGGCTGCCTGGGCTTTTGCGGTACTTCCAGCCGTCAGAAGAGGGGCAGGGCAAGGGCGTGTTGCGAACCTGTCGGTCCTCGCCTGCTCCGTCGTGGTCGGCAGTAAGCCGACCGGGATGGGGGCGCGCCACCCGTATGGCGCCCGGGCGGGTGCGAGAAGAGCCGGCGGGACACGTACGCGGCGGGCGGTGGTCTGCGTGAGCGCGGCGACGTCCTCTGGTGGGCTGCTGGACAAGCAGGCGGGCCCAGGTGTCGTGGCGCTGTACCGCGAGCCGTACGGGCCGGTGCGCGCGTGCCCCGCGACAGCGCTGCGTGGGTTGGCCCTGGAGGAGTTCGGGCCGGTGAGCGAACCGGTGCCATATCGGGGCCGCAAGGGCATCATCACGTACTGGCCGATCGCGACGCGGGAGCAGACGGTGGTGTGCGGCAGCCTGCGGCAGTGGCGGCTGGCGATGGAGCTCGACTTCGAGCCGCAGTGGGTGGCGTTCAGCGCCGGCCCGGTGGAGCTGAGGTGGCGGGCCGGTGGGCGCGAGCGCCGCTGGCGGCCGGATTTCGTGGCTCGCAGAGCCGATGGGGTACGCGAGGTGCTGGTGCTGAAGCCGCCCGGCAAGCAGGACATGCCTGCGTCGAGGTCTCAGGTGCTTGCGGAGGTGGCCCGGGAGGCCGGCTGGCGGGTGCAGCAGGTCCGTGAGCCCTCGGGGGTCCGTGGAGGGAACCTGGCCTGGCTGGCGGGCTACCGGTTTGCCTCGGGCGAGGAAGAGGGTCACGGATGGGCTCTGCTGGAGGCTTTCAGGTCGGCGAGGGGGCTGCGGGCGGGGGTGGCGGCAAGCGGGTTGGACAAGCTGTCGGGGCTCGACCTTGCCTATCGGCTGCTGTGGCAGCAGCTGCTGCTGTTCGACAATGCGCGACCGCTGCTGCCCGATGCCGAGGTGTGGACAGCCTGAAGGCCGGAGAGGGGCGTGGCGATGACGGGCAAGGGCGGGCGTGCACAGTCACTGTCCATCGGGGCACAGGTGCGCTGGCAGGGGCAGGAGTGGGAGGTGGCGGAGTGGCGGGGGCCTTTGGTCACGCTGGTGGGGCAGAACGGCGAGGAGCCACCTCGCGCGGTGTCGTACCGGTGGCTGGTGGGAGCGGACGACTTCGCCGTTCTCACCGGTGGTGCGGCGCAGGCGACGGACGGAGCGGCCCTCAGGACGACGGGACTGCAGGAGGGACGGGAGGAGGAGGCCGCCCTCTGGCAGGCTCGCATGGTGGAGATCGACACTGGTGTGGCGCCGGGCTGCAGTGAGCGTGCGCAGGGGTTCGGGCCGGAAACGACGCTGGCCCAGAGGTGTGCTGCGATGTCGGCGCGGCTGGCGGGCGAGGGGCTGCGTTACTCCGCCCATACTCTCGCTGACAAGCGGCGTAAGTGGAAAGCGGCCGGGGAGAACCCGGTCGTTCTGCTGCCTGCGGCGCGGGAACGACGGCCGGGAGGGTTCACTGATCCGCGCTGTCTGACCGCCATGCAGGACGTGGTGGCGCGGCGCGCGAACGATTCGGACGTGACCATCGACCTGATCCGTGAAGAGGTCGAGGACCTGCTGCACGCGCGCCATGGCAAAGAGCTCGGCGGTCGGGCGGCCGTGGCGGATCTGTTGCCTTCCCGGTCCACGTTCTATCTGCGGATGAAAGAGTCCGGGCTGGCTGATGTCCTGGACCTGCCGACTCGCGGCCGTGCCGCTCTGGCCTCCACTCCGCCGCTGCCTCATGGCGGGCGTGAGGCTGTGCTGCGGCCGGGGCGGGTGACGCAGGTCGACACGACACCGCTGCGGATCCTGGCCCGCGGCGACAGCGGCCGGCCCACCGCCACGGAGATGACCACGCTGATCGACGTGGCCAGCCACAGTCTCTGCGCGCTGATGATCACTCCCAGCCGTCCCAGGGACGCCGAGACCGGGCAGGCAGGCCAGGCGACCCGCGCGATCGATCTGACCTTAATGCTGGCCCAGGCTTTCGCGCCCTGGCCCGTCATGCCCGGCTGGGACCCTCTCAGCGCGGCCGCCACCTCGAGTCTGCCGTTCGAAGCGCTGGCGGCGGCGGATGAACGGTTCACGGAGGCGACCGCCGCCCGCCCGGTCATCCGCCCCGAACTGATCATCTACGACCACGGCAGCCCCTATGTGAGCCAACACTTCACCGAGGTCTGCGACCGGCTGCGTATCGCCCGTCGCCCCGCACGCAAGAGGACCGCATCCGACAAGCCGATCGCCGAGCGTTTCTTCATCACCCTCGCGGTCCGCTTCAGCCAGTACGTTCGGCACGGCTGGCAGGGCCGCAGCCACAAGAAGCGCGGCCGCGGCATCGACCGCATGCCGCTGTTCACCATCGCGGAGCTTCAGCAGATGGCCCAGGAATGGGTGGCGCTGGAGTACCAGCAGAACCCGCACTCGGGGATGCGTGATCCGTTCCGCCCGGGCATCATGCTGTCCCCCAACGACATGTATGCCGTCCAGGTGGCCCGCAGCGGCTACCGTGCCGTACCGCTCTCCCCCGCCGAGAACCGCTTCTTCCTGCTGACGCGGTGGGTTACTCCCGGCAAGGGCGGATTCATGATCAACCGCCGGACGTATCAGCCCGTCGCGCAGGACGCCGGGCACTACCGGGAGATCCTCCTGCAAGGCGGGTCGAAGCTGCCCGGCCGCAACGGCCAGTGGGAGTGCCGCTTCAACCCGTACCGTCCCGAGCGGGCGTGGCTGTATGACCACACAACGGACACCTGGGTTACCTGCGATTTCCGACTGCGGCACCTGCTGACCGATCCGTGGACGGCGGACATGTGGCGCGAACGCGCAGAGCAGCACCTCGCATCCGGCGACAGCAAGCAGGACGAGGAAGCCATCGCCCTGTCCCTGGCGCAGCGCGACCGCCGGCGGCGCTCCTCGAAGCCGCCGCCCAAGCGCACCGGGAAAGAACCGATCTTCCAGGGACTGGAGCTGGAGACCGAGGAACCATCCCGGGATCCTTACGCGGGGCTGGAGGAGTTCGACCTGTCGACGCTTCGGCCCTATCCGGCACAGCCCATCTCTCCCTGGTCGCCTCCGGCCGCGGACGCTTTGCCGGCGCTGCCCGCAGGCGCAGGTGGCACGGAGGCGTCACAGGACGGGCAGGCCCCGCATCCACTGGCAGCACTCTTCTCCGACGACGAAGACGACGGCTACGAACCTGCGGACGGCGCCGTGGCCCAAGAACCAGACGATGTCTACGAGGTCGTCGAGGCGGAGCTCGTCGACTACGTCGATCCGGATGGTGATGTCGGTGAGGAGAGCGAGGGCGACGCGTGGGAGGCGTAGACGACCTGCGGCAGCCGTGCACAACGCGGCACCACGTCAGCCGGCGCCCCGGGCAGGACGTCCTGCTGCGGGCCGGTCTGCCGGTGCAAGGCCGGACCGCGATGAGAGAGGTGTGATGAAGGCATCCGTCGAACTACGCAACAAGCGGGAAGCACGTCTGCGCCAGCAGCTGCAGGACACCCCCATGCGGCCCCTGCCTCTGTTCCAGCTCACCGGCTGGACGCACTTCGTCGACGAGGACGTGGTCCCGCCCGCTCTGGCGCCGGACAGTCCACCCGCCGCGAACAGGAAGGAGGATGAACAGGCCATCGCCTACCACCGGCATCTGCGCATGGTGCCCACCGACGCGATGACCCACATGCAGGAGATGGTCGTCAAGGCGGTCCACGGCAACAGCGGGCGCCGTGACGGGCTGATGGACCACGTCATCGACGGCCCCTCGGGCACAGGCAAGACGTGTCTGCTGCGGGCGATCGGACGAACCGCCCAACGAGAGATCGAATCCGCCATGGGCGGCAGGCAGGCGAACACCATCCCGGTCGTGCACATCACCACCCCCGCCGACCCTGAACAAAGGGTGAACTGGATCTGGGAAATCGGCTCCTACCTGGGTCTCAACCCCGAGCCGAAAAGCCTGACCGAGGTTCTGGAGATGCGCCGCCACCAGGACGTGACCCTGTCGGTCAACTACGTCCTGGAGACCGCACAGACCCGCCTGCTCCTCATCGACGACATCGACCGCGCCTCCCCCCAGCACCTCGCCAACGTCCTCCCCTACTTCGACTACCTGCGCAACAAGCTGGGCATCTCGCTCATCTTCTGCGGCACCGGTGCCAGCCACCGCCTGCACCAGGCCCGCATCCTGGCCCAGGACCTCACACGGGTCAGTGAGGAGAACAGGATCCGGCTCGAACAGGCAGGACAGCCGGCCGAGCCCGTCTCGTCCTCCCCCACCGCCCTGCTGCCGGTGACCTGGCTGCACCCCCTGCCCCTGGGCGCCAAAGCCGAGGAACAGGAGCTGTTCCGGCGCGTGCTGACGAGCTTCGAGGCGGACCTGAGCCTGTACCGGCTGGAGGAGAACGCCCTCAGTCAGCACGCCGCCGAACTCCACCGGCGTACTGGCGGCTACTTCAAAGCCCTCACCTACGTCGTCTCCACCGCCGCCGTCCTCGCGATCCAAAGCGGCAGCGAGAACATCACTATGAAGGAGATCGACGCCGCAACAGCCCAGATCCGCTACTGAAACGAGCCAGAGCGGGCAGCGGGCCGTTCACCTTGTTCAAGGAAATACCCGGTGGATCTGGTCTCGCCGCCGCCTGCACAGGTGCCATTTGCCGGAACTTTTGGTGCAATCGACGTCAGGAAAGAACCGGACGCGACTCTCATCGACGCGGGTTCTGGCTGGCTGCGGAGCGTCGACCGAGAGGCGGCACAGCACGTCCGCTTCACGGCGGCCGTCCCTGGTGGTGTGCCAGGATCGGAACTGGCCGAAGCGGCGTTTCCGGTCGGCGGTCTCTACGAGCACGGGCGGGTCCGGTGCGCGTCCCGATCCCTCGGTGGCCTGGGCGAAGAAGGCTTCCTGGCGCAGTGGGGTGCACAGATCCACCAGCGAGGATGCCTGGGTTCTTCCCAGTTTCATGCCGATCTCGAACTTGGCGTGCATGATACCAGGGTTGGCCCCGGTCCGCCGATACAAGGACCCAGCATCACGACAGCGATGGGATGGCATGAGAGTGGGGCACCTGTGCGGGAACTACAGTATCTGACCACGGCCAAGCTGGACGACTTCTACGAGCCGCCTCGCAGGGGGCTGGTCAGCCGGTCCATGGAAGCGGAAGCCGGCGCACTTGGTATCAGTGCCCGCCTTGCGCTCGGCCTGGGGAACGCTGTGGAGCCCACGGTCACTGAGAGGGATGCCGAGCGGCTGGAGAAGGTCCTGAGGCATCTTCGGGAGAAAAGCACGGCTCACACTCAAGAGCCAGCAACGTGCGAGGAGCTGGGCGCGGGCGCCTGGCTGGAGTTCTGCGGGCGCTTCCTCTATGGCGCGGCAGCAAGAGATCTCGGGCTCCGCGACCACGGCGTTTTCACCTGGAGGTCGCTGGAAGAAGGCCACTGCCAGCACCGTGACGACGAATTCTGCAGCCGTATCCAGCTGTTCCTCTGCGGTTCGATCCAGCACGTGCGGGACCACCGTGACCATCCGCCCAGCAGGATGGGGTCCGGCTCGGACTGGCTGCACGACCTGGCAGCGGATCTGGTCGCCCGTGAGGCCCGGGACGATACGTCGCTGCCGAGCCTGTTGGACTCCACCGGGATCAGTGACCAGGAGTTCGCGGCTCGTTCCGCGTTCGCGATGCTCTCCGACCACCGGACCGCCGGCTATCTGAGCGGGCACGCGCGGGTACTGTGCAACTTTCCGCCGGAGCGCCTGCGGCACCGGCTGATCGTCGCGACCCCCTTGTACGTGGAGACCGGGCTGCAGCCTCCGTCGGTGGGGGTGACCTCGGCCGCGCCACCCACGACGGGGTGGTTCGGACGCTGGCGCCGTCGGCGCGCATGACTCCTGCAGGCGCGAAACGGGCCCTGGCAGCTTCGCGGAGCAAGGAGGGAGACTCCTCCCCCAGCAGGATCACGACCTTGACGCTGTGACCAGTCCGGCCCAGGCTCCCGGGGTCTCCTCCCGCGTGAGGGGTGGCGCAGTGCGGGGCAGCGGCCTCTCTGGGCGAGTGATGACGAACCAGGCGGAGGAGGCGTCTGTTCGAGGAGGGAGCTCTGCCAGATATGCGCGAAGAGCCGATCGAGGGTGCTCCGGACTGCCTCGTCGTCGGATCAGTCGAACATCGGCGCGATGCTGCCAGCTAGCCGAACCTGGCTCTGACCCCTCCCAGATACAAATCTACCCAGGGCCGGAATCAAAGGGACGGCGTGCGGACAGTGTCTGGCCCGTGACAGGTACAGCGTTGATTCTCCTCGCGGGCAGTCTGGGGCCCAGAGCCCGTAGCAGGTGACGGTACGTTGCTGTGCCCACTTTGGGTCAGTGTTGGATTGAACTCATTTTGTCTGCTTGTGGGACGCAAGAGGCCTTGTACATGCCTTCCTAACAGAGTGGACCTGCCTGGGTCCAAGATCCGATGTGTCTCTGGGGAGGGCATGTGAGTGCCGGGGCGGGCGCTATGGCCCTGTTGTTCAGTGAAGCGGAAGGCCGCATCCGGGTATCGCTGGCTGAAGTGCCGGAGGGCACACATGCTCTGTCCGTGCCGGTACGCCGTGAGGGGATGAACCGCGCACCGCGTAATCGCCGGGGCTTGCTGCGCATTCGGGAAGTCGACCTGGTGACTGCGCGGGAGCAGCCGGCCTATGAACCTCCGGAGACTTTGGATAGCCGGCATCTGGTGTGGGCGCTCTCGGCGCAACGGCGCTCTTGGGCCACGGTGGAGTCCCGTTTCGGAGACAGGGCGTGGGATGTAGCTCTGGCGCTGGTGCGGTGCGGAGGCGTGGTCCTGCGTTGCGCGGTTGATGACGATCTCGAACTCGCCGGGCCGTTGGCATGGCGTCTGTCTCATTCGTGGGCATTGCAGGCGGATGAGTTGTTGCAGGAACTGCGCGGATGGCGGGACCCGGATGAGGTACGCAAGGAACTGCTTGCGTTGCTGGCGCCGGTACCGGAGTTGGAGCGGGAGCAGGTGCTGCTGGATGCCTGTCCGGCTGGTTCGCCGCTGAGGGTGCCGCAGGACAGTGCGGTCGCGACCGAAGCGTGGACTGCCTATGAGGCGGCGGTGCGCGCGGCGTCTGTGTGGTGGCCGGCGCACCGGGACGGGGAGCGGTTGTCCGCCAAGGAGTTGGCTGGCCTTGCGTTGAGCGGGTCGAAGAAGTGGACCCCTCCACGGCAGGTGGCTTTCGAGAACCTGGTCGGGATGAGCTTTGACCTGGCGCTCGATGAGGCTGATGTCGATATTCGAGTGCGGGGGCCTTTGCGGTGGCGGGTGGGGTCGGTGGCTGCCGACGCTGCGGTGGCCAAGCCGTGGATCGCTCTGCCTGCTGGTGCTCTGCGACTGGTGGGGGAAGTCGAGCACGGCGGGCGGGGCGTCTTCTTGGTTGAGAATTCCGACACATTCGAACGCGTGTGCGCGATCCCGGAGATTACGTCGCAATGGCTGTGCATCTGGGGCAAAGGGTACGTCACCAACAAGCTGGTTGCCCTACTGGGGTGGATGCGTCCGGATCGGCTGGCCATCTGGGGAGACCTGGATGCGGATGGGATTGCCATCATCGATGATCTGTCCCGGCGCTTGGACCGCAAGGTGCATCCGGTGGGGATGGAAGTGGAGATGTGGCGTGCTGGCCCCTACCGGGATCAGGAGCCGGAGCAGTATCCGAAGGCGCGCGCTCTGGCGGAGAGGATGGCGGCGGAGGGGCCGGTGGAACTGCGGGCCCTGGCGGCGGAGATCGCGATCTCGGGCGAATCGTGTGAGCAGGAGCCGTTGCACCGGAAGGTGCTTCCTCGCTTGGTTGGGCTGTTGCAGGCGGTGCCGGCCGGTGGGTGAACAGCTCGCTTTCGGGGACGGCGATCGGGAGGATCTGGCAGCCGCTGTTCAGTTGGCCAACTGGCGGGCGTTCATGGCTCCCGTTGCTGAGGATGCTGGTGCTGTGGCGCAGCACCCGGAGGTGGCGCGGGTGGCGCTTGCGATCTTGAAAGTGTTTGCCGAGCACGCCGGGGCGCACGGGCTATCGAAGGCTGAAGTCGTGCAGGCGTTGAAGGGCAATCCTCAGGGGTGGCCGGAGGAGCTGATCGATCGGCGTTTGGCTGTCCTGATCCGGCTGGGGTTCCTTGAGCCCTATCTTCTGAAATCCCATCAGGACCGGTACGTCGTGCGGCCTGCAGGGCTGGCGGGCGCTTTGGCAGCTGAACGGCTGGCGGAGCACGGGGGCGTTGATGAGTTGATCTTGCTGTTGGATCGGGCGAGGGCGGTGTTCGATCGCAGCAATCCCGACCCGGAGGCGGCTCTGAACTATCTGGTGTCGTGCCGGAACGCGCTGCGGGTTTTCGCTCTGGATTTGCAGCGGCAGATCGCTACCGGCACGACGGCCGAGTTGATGGAATCTCATCGACAGCATGATCATCAGGGGTTCACGCGCCAGGTGAAGGAACTGAACAAACTGGTCACGGACCGGTTCAGTGGTGACTGGGCGCTGGAGGAAGCTGGTTCGGCTCTGATCGAGGCGGAGCAGTTCTACCGTCTGCAGGTCATGGCCGCCGCAGACAAAGTGCTTGAGCAGGGCGGCGGCAGTCTGAACTTTGACGTGCTGACCGTGAAGGAGTACGACCACGCCGCGGTCCAGGGTGACGTCGAGCTGCTGTCGCAGGTGGGTACGGCACTGGTCGCCGACGTGCCAGCAGTGTGGATCGAGCCGGCTCAGCTCCTGGAGACAGTGGAGGGCTTCGCCCCGCGCTCGCGGGCACGCGTGCGGCCTCTCGTGGTCGAGGGCGACGACAATGATGAAAACGATCCTTTGCAGTGGGCCGAGGATGCACACGCGCATCTACGGGAGCGGCGTCGGCTGCGGGCCGATGAGCTGTTAGAGGCAGACGAGGAAGTCGATCTCACGCAGGCGCTGTACGAAGCGGGATGGCCTGCGGCTGCGTCGATCATCATCGATGTTATGGCGCTGAGTGACGATCCTGACGAGCCCTATACGGTCGTGGTGGAGGACGGTTTGCTAGCCGATCCAGAGGCCTCCGTCACCTATCTGCATCCCCTGCGTCTTCGGCGCCAGAATGTGCCTCAGAGGGCCGATGGGGGTTCGGATGGCTTCTGAACAGGACGCCATCCGTGAGGCGGATGAGGACAGAGCCTTTCAAGCAGCCTTGCTTCTGGGGCGGTTGCGGGCCGCTGGAGTGACATCGGCCGAGACGACCGGTCCCGTGGCGGCTGCCGCTGCGGCTGCGGCCGCCCGGATCGGACGCCGGGTGATCCGCGTGCACGGGGTGGGCCGGCTGGCCGATGTGCTGGTCTTGGGGTGGGACGGCGAGACGGCACCGGCTGCCGGCCTGGCGCCAGCGCTCCGGATTGGTTTGTCGCCGGTGCCGACCCTGGTGTGGGCGGCCTGCCTGCGCGCGGCATGGCCGCGGCCTGAGCGCGCGCCGTTTCCGGGCGGGCCGTTTCGGCGTGCCGCCATTGTGGCGCTGTGTTCTCAACTGGGCGCGGACCGCGAAGCAGTGGAGCGGGCACTCGAGCGGACCTTGCCGGAGGCCGGCCTGATATCCGTGGACAGGGACGAACTGCGGCTTGGGGCAGCCGTTGCGGCGTTCCCTGCTGTGGTGGTGGAGGGCCTGCGCCGCGGACACCATCAGCTGCCGGCTCCCGGGGCGGACGAGCAGGCGAGCGGGGAGCCGGATTCGGCGGTGCCGCCGCATGAGGTCCGGGCCGATGCCGAAACGGCACTTGAGATGTCTGATGGATATGTGGTGCGGTCAGTGATCGCCACACTAGAGACGGCTCGTCGGCCGGTGCCCCGGGGTGAGCTGCCGATGCTGGCCGATCCGGCGATACGGGCCGCGGTGGATCAGGCCTTGCTGCCGTGCGGGCGGCAACTGCTGCAGACAGCGGAGGGCAACTGGGTCACCGGATTTTGCGACCCGCTCGCCGACGCCCTGGTGGCCGAAAAGGTCGGGACCCTCGCCGCGGTGGACCGGGCCGTGCTGGCCCTGGTCCTCCTGCACACGGTGGCGATTCCGAGAGCTCAGGGGCGGCACCGGCACAACCGTTGGACGGGGGAAGCCCACACCGTCACCCTGGCGGAGCTCGCCTCCAACCGGCGGATCTCCAAGGCCGCGATGAGAACGGCGCTGCGCAGGCTGCGGGCGGCAGGCATGGTCGCGGAGACCACCACGGGCCGCTACCTGCCCGGCCCCGCGCTGGAGCGCATGAGCGAGGCCCGCAGCAACCTGCTCTGGGAAGACCTGATCCTCGTTGGCCGGCCCGGCGGGCAGCTGGCCGCCGCCATCCGCCGACGGCGTGGCCTCGAGGTCCCGGCGTCTCGGGGCGAGTTATCTGAGATCCCGACAGAGACGGACCGCATGTGAGTCAGCAGATCCATAGCGCACGTGGCAAGCGGGGAGTGATCGGCACCCGTCAGCTGGTCGCTGTCCAGACGTTCTCCATTGCCCGTCTGACCTCCCACCCGGTGGCAATCGTCCCCGGCACATTCGTCGCGGTGACCGGGCGGGGGCCGAAGGACTCCAATGAGTCGGGAAAGACCAGCTTCCTGTCTGCCCTGGCCCTCTTGCTGGGAGACCCGGAATGGCGCATGACGGGCGGTGGCTCCGTGCACGCACCCAAGCTGCTGTTCGAGCCCGTCACCGCCGGCGCATCGCCAGAGGTGAACGAGGCCGCCACGATCGGCTATGTGGTAGGGGTCTTCGCCGAACCCGAGGATCCGCTGGGCAGCGCACACACCGTGTGGCTGCAGGTATCGGCCAAGTCACCGCACATCGAGGTACGGCACAAGGAAGGGGTGCACCTTCTGCTCAGCGGAGACGATCGCACCCAGCACGAGCTGGCTCCGGGGTTCTTCCGCGCCCTCGGTGGTAAACCCCTGGGGGCCACGGACTACGCGGAGATCCTCTACGGGCGCGCCCCGCGTCTGCTGGCCTACATCATCAGCCGCGGCGGCATGCGGTCGCGGCCCTCTTTGCTGAAGCTGGATGCGGGCACCTTCACGCCCGTGCAGATCGGGGAGGCGCTGCTCGATCTCACCGGCAAGGCCGGCATGCTCGCCACGGATGTACAGGCCCGCAAGGGTCTGGCTAGGACGCAGAAGAACCTGGCCGACAAACTGGCCGATGCCGAGAAGTCCTGGCACGAAGAGGAAATCATCCTTCACTCTGTCGAAACCCGGCAGCGGGCCCGGGTGGAGGCCGGCCGGGCTCATCTCTTCTGGCGACTGGCATCGGCACGCGCCGCCCTTGATGCCGTCGTCTACGAGCGCCGGATCGGCAGCAGCCTAGCCCGTGTCGAGGATGATCTGGCAGCTCTGGCTGCGCAGCATGATGCAGTGCAGGGCCAGCTCACCAAAGCCCGCGACCTCGGCCAGCTCCGGCAATCGGCCCGTTCCGCCCAGTTTCGCAGCGACGAGCATCAGCGGGAGGTGGAGGAGGCCAACGAGAAGGTGGGACTGCTTCGAGGCGACTTGAAACGGGCGCAGCAGGATCACCGCCAGGCGCGGCAGCAGGCCGAGGACTACGCCGGCCCCTCCCCCACCGAGCTCGCCCAACACGTCAGCGACCAGGAGGCACATCAGCTCGAGGTGAAAGCCGAACTCCTGCTGGCCGAGAAACGTGTCAAGGCGCTGGAGGGAGAGCTCGCCGAGGCCCGGGAGGGGCGCACCGGCCAGGCGGGGGCGGCGTTGCGGGCCCTGGAGGGGGCAACGTCCCACCGGAGGGTGGGGCTGATGGCCACCACTCGCGTCCGTCCTGAGGCGCGGCCCCAGTGGGAGGCCCGCCTGGCGCCGTGGAGGGAGGCGGTGTGTGTCGCCTCCGATGCCCTGGAGAATGCCAGCCGTGCGGTGAGCACTCTGCCCGGGACCATCCTCATCTGCGGGCCGTCGAGCGAACCGGAAGCGGCAGGTTCCGGCGCCCCGGATGGCTTGCCCGAGGGCATCGTGGACGCCGATCCCCTGGCGGTGCCGTTCCTGCGTGCCCTGGCCGATGCCACGGAGGTGACGGTTCCTCCGCATGCCTGGCTGTCTGGGCTGGGGGTCCGCGTCATCGGAGGCTTCGAGAAGCCGATCGCCGGCCAAGAAGACATCTGCGCCCACCTTGAAGGGCAGCAGGACCAGGCCCGGGCCCGGTGCGCTGCGCTGGAGACCGCAGCCGACCTGCACCGTCGCCGGATCGCCGAACTGCGCCGGGACATCAAACGGGCCGAGGCCCAAGAGCTCGCACAGCGGCTCGTTCCCAAGATCCGCGAACTCGAGGACACCCACGCCCAGTGCGTTGCCGCGCTGCCCGGGCTGCGTACGTTGGCCAAAGAGGCAAGCGAGACAGCGCATGAGGCCCAGACGGCGTTCCTCACAGCGAAGGAGCGCGCTGACAAGCTCGAGGGCGAACTGCGGAAGCTGAAGGACGAGAGGGCGCAGGCGACGCGGAGGAAGGGGAAGCTGGAGGAGCTCCGCAGGGAGCCAAGCACCGACCGGGCACGGATGATCTGGACGGGCTCTGAGGAGGAGGCTTTGGAGGAGCTCAACTGGAGCTGCCTGCCCGAGGATGAACCCGACGCAGAGCCGGCCGACGGTATCAGCTCCTACGCCGTCGTACCGCGCGACACCGAACACCCGCCCGAGGTCCGCACCTGTGCGGACCTTCGCAGCGAGAGCCGGTCCCGGCTGACGGCGGCACTGACGCGGCTCGCCGCAGACACGGCAACCACCGGTGTGGCCACCGTGGAGATCGCCGACGCCCTGCACCATCACGAGGCGCACACCCACGATCCGCACGACACCATCTTCCGTGGCTCGCTGACCGCGCTGAAGACGTGGCTGGATGAGTACGAGGAGCGGGACGCAGGAGCTCGGGAGCAGGTGGAGGTGAAAAGACGGGAGCGGGAGGACGAACAGAGCTACCTCCACGACCTCGTCGAGGAGTCACGCCAGGCCCTCGAGGAAACCCAGGAGTCCATCAAGGAACGCGTGCACAGTGCGCTGGACCGCATCAGCAACCAGCTCAACCTACTGCACAAAAAAGAGGGGTACGCAGCCGACCTGCTCTACAGCGTAAGCGCGCCAGAGAGCGCCGAGGGCCAGTGGATCTGTCATGTCGTGCCCCGGTGGCAGCGCAACCCGGGCGGCTCCTTGCTGGCCTACGATGCGCCCACCAACACCGCCCAGGAGAAGCTGTTCTCCATCCATCTGGTCCTAGCCGCCCTGCTGGCCGCACCCGACACGCGGGGCCGCGTCCTCATCCTCGACGAACTCGGTGACTCACTCGGCGCGGAGCACCGTCGCGAAGTGATCGCCGCACTGCGTGACGCCGCGCTGGAACACGGCATCACGGTGTTGGCCACCTGCCAGGACGGCCTGATGGCGGACGTGGGGCCGATGTGTGGCCAGGTACTGCAGTTCCGCTACTACTCGAAATCCGACCCCTTGAACCGGCCCACTGCCATGTACGGCTTCGACGCCAACCGGCGGCGCGTCAAGCTCACCTTGAATGATCTCGTGGTCAGCCGATCCTGAACGACGTGTGCGCATCCGCCGACGGTCGCTGACCCGACCTCGGCACCCGCAGCCGGAGCACGGCTCTCCTCGTCGTCTTCGTCCTTCCACCCCTCGTAACCCGTCATCAGTATCCTCGAAGTCGTACGGCACCGCGGGATGCCCGTGCCTGTAGATACGCAGGGATCAACCTCCTTGCACAAGGCCAGCCAACCAGCTTGTCACCACCGACCACGCCCGCAGCCACGCTCTTTGACCCACTCCGCTCCCCCACGCCTCCAGACCACCCCTGACCAGCACAAAATCGCTCCACCAAGCCACCCGGCAATAGAAAATCCCACGGAGATCACTACATTCTGAAATGATCACTGAATTCGCACTTCAGACGCACTTTCCGCCCCGGAGTCTCCACGAAACCCCAGCTCAGCCAGATACGACACAACGACTGACAATCCTGAAACGATCACTGGATTAGCAGCTCAGCGCATTGCGCAGACAGTGATCCTTAGCGGATTCTTCACCGCTGCTGATCACTCGTTCCCGCGATGCACGTGCGCGTGCTGACCGTCACGGTCGAAGATCGTCAACAGCTCGGCCGGGCCGTCGACCGCGGCGAACGCGTGCGGCGTCATGGTGGCGAACTCGGCCGCCTCGCCGGCCTCGACGGTGATCTCACGATCGCCGAGCAGGAGCAGCAGCCGCCCGCTGAGCACGAAGAGCCAGTCGTGGCCGGGGTGGACCCGCTGCTGCGGCCGGGCCGTGGTCGGCTCGACCAGCATCTTCACGGCGACCGTGCTGCTGTCCGGCCTGCTCAGCGCCCACGTCGTGCACCCCTTGACCCGGCTCGGCGTGGGGCGGATGACCACGTCGTCGTCGCTGCTCACGTCGAGCAGCGCGTCCAGGCCGACCTGGAGGCCGGCGGCAAGCGGAAGCAGTACGTCGAGGCTGATCGTTCGCTTCCCGGTCTCGACGCGACTGATCGTTGACGGACTCAGGTTGGTGCGCGCGGCGAGCTCGTCGAGGGAGAGCCCAAGCGTGGTGCGCAGGCTGCGCAGCCGGGTCCGGACGACGTGCTCGATGGTGGCGAGTTGGCTCACGATCCCTCCTTGCGGATTCTGCAAGGAGTCTGGCACATATCGCCAGGGGTTTCTACGGTGGAGGGCATGAGCCACCACCACACCGGCCCCGCCAGCTCCGGCGCACCTGCCGCTTCGACTGTCATCCGCCACTGCGACGTCGCCGTCATCGGCGGATCGGCCGCCGGCCTCGCCACCGCCCTGCAGCTCGGCCGGCAACGCCGGTCGGTGATCGTGGTCGACTCCGGCGAGCCGCGCAACGCGCCTGCGGCGCACATGCACGGCTTCCTGGGACGCGACGGCACAGACCCGGCGGAGCTCCTCGCCGCCGGTCGCGCGGAGGTGCGCAGCTATGGGGGCGAGGTGCTGTCCGGCCGTGCCGTGCGGGTGGCCCGGGACGGCGAGCTCTTCGTCGTCGAGCTCGCCGAGGGCACCTCCATCGTCGCTCGCCGGATCGTCGTCGCGACCGGCCTGGTCGACGACCTCCCCGAGGTCGAGGGGCTGGCGGACCACTGGGGCAGCACGGTGATCCACTGCCCGTTCTGCCACGGCTACGAGGCCCGCGACCAGCAAATGGTCCAGCTCATCACCCATCCGATGGGGCTGCACGTCACGCCGCTGCTGCGGCAGTTGTCCACGCGTCTGACCGTGCTCGTTGCGGACGGCGTGGAGGTCGACGAGTCCGAGGTCGCCACCCTCATCTCAGCGGGTGTCGACGTACGCCTCGCCACCACCGCGCACCGTGTCCTCACCGATGCCGACGGTCGCCTCACCGGGATCGAGCTGATCGATGGCTCGATGATCGGCGCCGACGCGATCCTGATCAACCCGCGCTTCGCGCCACGCGCCGAGCCGTTCACCGGACTTGGCCTGCAACCCTCGCCCCACCCGACCGGCACGGGCCAGGTGATCGAGGTCGATGCGATGGGCGCCACGGCCAGCGACGGGGTCTACGCGGTCGGCAGCATCACCGATCCCAGCCAGCAGGTGCTTTCGGCCGCCGCCCACGGCAGCCGCGTCGGTGGCGCCGTCGCGATGGGTCTCGCCGCCGAGGACGTGCGCACCGCGGCCCGCCCGTCCGGTTCCGTCGCCGACTGGGATCACCGCTACTCCGGCGACCCGATCTGGAGCGGCAACCCGAACGGCTCGCTGGTCGCGGAAGTGGCCGACCTGCCCGTCGGTCGTGCGCTCGACGTCGGCGCCGGCGAGGGCGGTGACGCGATCTGGCTGGCCGAGCAGGGCTGGGAGGTGACCGCGAGTGACATCTCCTCGCGCGCGCTCGACCGAATCCGGGTCGAGGCCGAGCGGCGCGACCTGACTGTCACGTGCGAGCTGGCCGATGCCAACGCCTGGGAACCGTTCGCCCAGGAGGCCGCACAGGGCGGGTTCGACCTCGTCTCGGCGGCGTACGCGTCGATCCCGCGTACGCCCGATCTGCGCGGCGCCCACAACGTGCTCGACGCCGTCGCCCCCGGCGGTTCCCTGGTCATCCTCAGCCACGACCTCGAAGCGATGCGCAACCCACAGCACGAGCATCGCCCGTTCGACCCCGACGCCTACCTGCACATCGACGACTTCGTGACCGCAATCAAGGCCACGGCCGGCTGGACCATCCAGGTCGACGACAAATGCCCCCGCCCCCCGGGCTCAGCCAGCGCATCCCACCACACCCACGACCGGGTCCTGCGCGCCCGCCGGGCGAGCTGAGCCAGCACCACCAGCACATGGCAGCGGCCCCGATGCCAGGCCAGCGACCGACCCGGCCGGATCAGCCTGCACCCAGGAGAACGCCTCGCCCGGGAACTGCCGCGCGCTCGCCGCGTACCAGGGCCCGTCGGGGCGGCCCAGAACCGGGCCGAGCCCGGTCGACCGCGCCCGGCCCGGCTCAAAGCACCACATCATCACCGACGCGGGCGGCACACGCCATCCCCCTGACCGGCGGAAACCGCCACGACGTCACCCAGCTGCTACCCCTGCTCGACGCAACTCCCCACATCCGCGGGACCACCGGCCCCGGCAACTGTTCGCCGACCGGGGCTACGACTACGACAAGTACCGCCGACTCTCGTGGAAGCGCGGCATCAAGCCAGTCAACGCTCGCCGGGGCGTGCCACACGGCTCCGGAGGGCGTCAGCCGGTGGCCTGGTCGTCGCGCTGTCGCGTTGTGGCCGTGGGTGACCCGGTGCGGGCGGTCTCGCCGTGGCGCCGACCAGGGGTTTACGGGCCAGGAGACAGGCGTGTGGCCTGTTGACCCGTTCATTGGGCTCTGGCTCCAGGCGTTTGGTGACCGCGAGTCCGACCTGTTACAGCAGACCGACCATGTGGAGCAGTGGGAGTGCGACCGCATCGACGTCTCATTCGGTGTTGCGGAGACCGTCCGTACCTGACAGCACGACGAAGGTTTTCGGGACCTCCCCGCCCAACATCAGCGAATGATATGGGAGTTCCGGGTTCCGCGGTCGACACATCACGCTATTACCGTGAGATACGGCGTGGACACGGCAAGTTCACGGCTGGCAAGCTGCCGCGCGTCTGTTTCCTCTTGACTACAAGGAGTACAGCGTGCGCAGAACCACCGGCCGGTCCCGCAGACCGGCTCGGCACAGCAGACCCCGGCCCCTGGCCTTGATTCTCGCTCTGGCTCTGCTCTCCCCCGTGGGTGTGCTGGCGACCGGCCCCCTGTCGCCGGCGGCGGCATCCCCAGCGGCGGGGGCCACGAAGGCCTCCGCCGCGACCTCGGGCGCGGAGGTGAACGCGCGGCTCACCGCCCAGGCCCAGGGCCGGCGGATCGAAGTCGTCGAAGCCCGTACCGAGAGCACGACCCTGTGGGCCAATCCCGACGGCACCATGTCCGTCGAGTCCTACGCCGGTCCCGTGCGCTACCAGAAGAACGGCCGCTGGGTCGGAGTCGACCTCACGCTCGTGAAGGACGCCGACGGCGCCGTGCGCCCCAAGGCCCACCCGCAGGGCCTACGTCTCGCGGGGCGCACCGGAGCCGCCGGCGGTGACCTCGTCACCCTGGGGCGCGGCGAGCGGGAGCTGGCCCTCGGCTGGAAGGGCGCGCTGCCCGAGCCGCGGCTGAGCGGCTCGAAGGCCACGTACAAGAACGTCATGCCAGGCACCGACCTCGTCGTCGAGGCCACCCGCACCGGCTTCGAGCAGTTCCTGGTGGTCGCCGACCGGCAGGCCGCCGAGCGCGCGGCGGCCCTGACGCTGCCCGTTCGTTCCCAGGGGCTAAAGGTCCGCAAGGGCCCGGACGAGACGCTCATCCTGACCGATCCCCGCACCGGCGCCACCGTCGGACGGGGCTCCACCCCGTACATGTGGGATGCCTCGGCGGGCGGTGAGAACGCTCCTGGCGCCCGCACCGCCCGTGTCGACCTGGACGTCACCGACCGGAGGCAGGGCGTCGACCTCACGGTCAGGGCGGACCGCGCCTTCCTGGCCGACAAGGCCACCCGCTATCCGGTCACCATCGACCCGGCCGTCTACTTCGGCACCGACTTCGACACCTACGTCCGCAACGGCGACGCCGCCGACTTCTCCGCCGGCGTCGACCTGCGGGTCGGCCGCGAGTGGCAGAAAGGCGAGGCCCGCTCCTTCGTCAACTTCCCGCGCAACCCCGCCGTCACCGGCCAGGACATCCTCAACGCGGAGCTGAACCTCTACGCCACCTGGTCCGACAGCTGCACCCCCCGTTCCTGGGAGATCTGGGACACCGGCAACGCGTCGGCCGCCACCCGCTGGAGCAACCAGCCCGCCTGGCGCTCCAAGGTGACTTCCTCCACCCAGACGCACGGCCACACGGACTGCGGCCCGCGCTGGATATCGGAGGACATCACCCCGCTGGTGAAGCAGTGGTCCACGACGACCAACACGGTCGACACCATTGGCCTGCGCGCGACGGACGAGAACGACCTTGCGGCGTTCAAGATCTTCGCCTCCGCCCAGACCACCACCGCCCCCTCGATCCTCGTCACCTACGAGCCCCCCGCGGACCCGGTCAAGGACCACGTCGTCTACTGGAACGACGTCCTGCAGGAGACCTACCGCCAGGTCGGAGGCGCTCCCGGCCCGCTCGCCCGGGCCGGTGCCATGGTGCACGGCGCGATCTACGACGCGGCCAACTCCGCCCGCTGCGCGGAAGGGCCGCTCAAGTGCCTCGGTGACGCCTACCTGGTGAAGGCCACGGCCTCCAACGGGGCGACGCCGGACGTGAACAGCGCCATCGACCACGCCGCCTTCGACGTCCTGCGCTCGCTCTATCCGACGCTCAACTTCGATGACGAGATCGCTGCCGCCCGCTCCACCATCCCCGCCGCCGTCACGGCCGCGCAGCGCGCCGCCGGCACCGAGGTCGGCCAGAAGGCCGCCGCCGCGATGATCGCCGCCCGGCAGAACGACGGCTCGGCGCCCGTCGGCCCGTACACCGGCTCCACCCAGCCCGGCTACTGGCGGCCCACCGGCACCGGTGACGGCGCTACCCCGCAGTGGGGCCTGGTCAAGCCCTTCGGCATGGCGAGCAGCGCCCAGTTCCGCACCGCCGGACCCGCCGGGCACACACAGATGAGCACGCTGCTGCCGAGCCAGGCATACGCGGACCAGGTCAACGAGGTGAAGAGCCTGGGCGGAGCGGGGTCCACCGCCCGTACGGCCGACCAGACCAAGGCGGCGCTGTTCTGGGCCAACGACCTCGACGGCACCTACAAGCCGCCCGGCCAGCTCTTCGACCACACCCAGATCCTGTCCCGCCAGTACGGCACCACCGTCGCCGGCAATGCCAAGCTCTTCGCCCTGACCGCCTTCGCCATGGCCGACGCGGGGATCGTCTCCTGGGATCAGAAGTACCAGACGAACGTCGACCTGTGGCGCCCCGAGAGCGCGATCCGGCTGGACGGCGACGGCAACGCCGCCACCACCGCCGACGCCAACTGGCAGCCGCTGTCGCAGGACCGCAACGGCCAGCACTTCTCCCCGCCCTTCCCTGCCTACATCTCCGGGCACGCCACCTTCGCGGGCGCGTGGTCGAAGGCGACGCAGGCGTGGTTCGGCACCGACCAGATCACCTGGACCGCCACCACCGAGGACCCCAACGCCCTCGGCGTGACCCGTACCTTCACCTCCGTCTCCGCCGCGGCGACCGAGAACGCCGTCGGCCGGGTCTGGCTCGGCGTCCACTACCGCTGGGACGGCACCGACGGCGTCACCGCCGGAGGCAACGCTGCCGCCTACGGGGTCGCGAACAAGCTCAAGCCGAACTCCGCCGCGACCTGGACCGCCTACGAGACGCTGCACAACCTCGCCGGCTGCCAGGAGGTCGGCAAGCGGCTCGTCGCCGAACACCGATGGGCCTCTTACCAGTGCACCCAGGTACAGGAACCCGGGCCCGACCACCTGCTGTACGTGAAGTAGCCGGCCGATGAGGAGAGGAGACAAGGACATGCGTGTGCGCACCCAGCAGCCCCGCAAGGGGGTGCGAAGGGCGGTCATCGCCCTGGTCACGATCTGCGCCGTCGGCGCCGTCGCGACACCGATCGCCTTCGCTGTCGCCTCCGCGGACCGCGCCACCGCGGCATCCGCCGGGGACGACCGGCTGCTGCCGACGCCCGAGGCACCGAGGATCTCGGACGGCTCGTACGCGGGCTTCCAGTTCTGCGGCGGTCCGGCCGGGGATCCGGTCGTCACGACCGGATCCCCGACCCTCGCCGCCACCCTGGAGTCGGTCGCCCCGCCCGGCACTGTCGAGCCGGTCCGGCCCGGCCCGCGCCGCAAGGTGGCCTTCGAGGTCGACACCACCGCCGGGCGGCCCGTGCTTCACCGGCAGCTCACCAGCGACACCAGCCACGACGCCGCCCTCCAACTGCCTGAGGGCACCCTGGCCGACGGCGCCTATCGCTGGCGCGTCCGCGTGAAGGACGGCAACACGTCCTCCGCCTGGACGGCCTGGTGCTCCTTCACCGTCAAGCGCGGCTGAACGCACCGCCGAACGACCGGTGCCCCGCACGCCCTCCGCGTTCCGGGGCACCACCGCGTCCGCTCGGCTACAGCGCCCCGAGCCGCGCCGCCGGCCTTCGAGTCCTGCGCCGTCTCCTGCTCCTCACGGCGGTGTGCGGCGTGTTCCACCTGCCGGGCCGTGGTCCGGGGCAGGGCGGCGCGGCGCTTCCCGGTCCGCAACAAGCCATTCGGCGTCGCTCCGTGGTTGTGGCACCCGGCACCAGCCCAGGAGGATTCGGCCCGACCAACTGGCTCCCGCACTCGGGGAGTCGCCGTGCCACAGGGGAAGCGCACAGGGCTTTACGTCGGACGTGTTCACGTCCGGCAGCCCGCTGTCGCGTCGGCACTTCATGAGTGCTCACGCGCGGAGTTCAGCTTCCTCTTGGCGCGGACGTGACATCCGTCCCGAAGGAGTGGATTGTGCGCATCACCCGTCTGCTGACTCTCTTCGCCAGCGTCCTGCTGGCCTTGGTGAGTGCGGCCGGTACCGCCACCGCCGTGCCCGCAACAGCCACGTCCGCCTCGGCCCCGGCCGCCAAAGCGGCCCCGGTCGCCAGCGGCTACGCCGCCCCGACCATGGTTCACTGCAAGCTCAACGTACGCTCCGGCACAAGTTCGACCTCCACGCTCCTGCGCACCCTGTACAACCGCAACGGAAGCTGCCCCGGCGACAGCGGTCACGACACGATCCCCTGTTGGATCGACAACTGCGGCGGCATCACCTCGGGCAGCAGCTACACCTGTCAAACGGGAGGACAGTCGTACAGCAGCTGGCTTCCCGTGAACCACAGAGGCTCGCGCGCCTGGGTTGCGATCAGGTGCGGCACGTACGTCATCCCGTGACGTGAGTCCCTCGTGAGTCCGGCGGTGCCCAGCGAGCCAGCTGCGCACCGCCGGTTCGACACGACCAGCAACCACCGCCCCGGCCGACCGGCCGGGCTTCGTGCGCCCTGGGGAGTTCGCGGTGCCCGCCTACGCGTAGCGTCGCCGTCCCTGCCTGGCCCGCTGGTCCCGCCGGTCCCGCTCAGCGCTGGGCGTCGGGCAGACCGCAGTACTCGGCGTTTGGCACCGCCCCGAACTTCTCAGGGGACAGCATGCCGTCGAGACCGTTGACGCTGTACGAGAGGGCGTGCTTGCCGTCGTCTGTGACGACGGCGTTCGCGGCCCAACCGGGGATTCCGCCGTCGTGGCCCCACAGCACGGTGCCGCACGAGCTGACCATCTTGAAGACGCCGAGGCCGGCTCCGGCGGAGCCGGGGTCGTACAGGGTGGTCTTCATCGCGTTGAGCTGCTTCTTCGGCAGGAGCTTCCCGCCGAGGAGCGCGCCGAAGAAGCGGTTGAGGTCCTTGGTCGTGGAAATCATGTCCCCCGCCGCCCCGCCGATGGAGGGGTTCAGCTCCGTGACGTCGTACACCTGCCCGGGGAGGGTGAGGCTGTCGTACGCTCGGGCGCTCGGCTGAGGGATCGTCACCGTGGTTCCGGGACTGCTGGTACCCCGCAGCTTCAACGGCTTGACGATCCGTCTGCGGATCTCCTCCGGATAGCTGTTGCCGGTGACCTTCTCGATGATCATCCCCGCGACGATGTACCCGGTGTTGGAGTACTCGTGGCGGGTACCGGGCGCGAAGTCCCGGCCACGCTCCAAACCCACGCGCAGCAGGTCCTCGGGGGCGTGCGAAGCGTAGCGGTACTGGAAGAAGCCGGGCGCTTCCCAGTGCTTCTTTCGGAAGGCGCGGTTGCCCAGGTAGTCGGGCAGGCCGCTGCTGTGGTTGAGCAGTTGTCGGACGGTGATGGTGCGGCCGTCGTTGCCGCCGTCGCGGATGAGCCCCGGTAGATGGCGCTCGACCGTGTCGTCGAGGCTCAGCTGACCTTCCGCTTCCAGTTGCAGGAGCACGGTCGCCACGAACGTCTTGGTGATGCTGCCGATCCGGAAGTGCTCGTTCGCCGCCCTGGGCTTGCCGGTCCGCCGATCGGCGACTCCCGCGGTTCCCTTCCAGACCTCGCCCTGCTTGTCCGCTCGGGCCGCGGCGCCCGGCACGCCCGCGGCGACCAGCTGTTCAATCGCCCGCTGCGTCGGGCGCTCTGTCCCTCGGCCGTCGGCCCGGTGGTCCTGCCCCTGTGCGGGTACCGCGAAGGCGGTCACCACCAGCGCCGCCGCGGTCATCCCCACCACACCTGCACGAATCGCCATGGACGCTCCCCTTTTCGTTACGGCAGAGGACCGGAGCACGGGAGCGAAGGTTGACAACCGTTCACGTTCAGGTCGCTTCTTGGCGTAAACCGTGTGCGGCGCTGCGCCGGGCGCTCGTTTTGATACCGACCGCGGACCAGTACCGGACATCCGCTCCTGGGCTTGCGCGGGGTTGGTGGAGCAGGGGCACAACGTCCACGGTGCGCCAGCCTGGTGGTCGGTGAACAGCGCCTCCACGCCGTCTGGTCGGTCGTACGGCCCAGGTATTCCTGCGGCATTGCAGCCTGTTCGTGGGCGCGGACGGCGACGGCCCGCGGCCCCGGAGGACGGCGTACAGGCCGGGAGATCGATGGCGTACGACTCCTGCGTCGCCTGGGGGTGGTGTCGTGGAGCCCTCAGTGAGGACCGGCGCCGCCGCACGGGCCCGCGACGGTGGTGACCAGTGCCGTGGCCACAGCGCAGCAGCCCGCCCCGGCTCGTCGGCGATCGAGCACTCGCGTCCACTGCCCCGACGGCTCCGTCTCGCGCGCGTGAATATAGCAGGCAATGCGGGGAGTTGACTCGAATATTCGACCAATTAGCCCGATCGAGTGACGGTAAACCGTTTCACCGGACGGGACGGGGTAACGGCGCAGATGATCTCGGCTGAGGTGCATTCCGGCCCGGGCGTCGTAATCCGGCCGTCCGGACGTCTTCCACTGATTCTGGAGGATCCATGCGACACTCCGTCTCCCGCCCGCGCATGCGAGCCCTGACTGTCGGGCTCGCGCTCGCCGCGGCCACGCTCTTACCTTCCGGCTCCGCCGGTGCGGCCGACCAGTACGAGTGGGCCGCGCTCGGCGACTCGTTCACCGCCGGCGTCTTCGTCGGCGACCCACAGCCCCCGCTGGGGGATCCGTCGCAGGACGGCTGTGCCCGGACCAGCGGCTCCTACCCCAGCCTGGTCGAACGAGGGCTCAACCAGTCCCCTCCGGGCAAGAAAGTCCGCCTGACCAACGTCGGCTGCAGCAGCGCCGTCATCGCGAACATCGCCAAGGTCAAGCAGACGCCGATCAGCCCGGTCGAGACCCCTGTTGGCGGCTGGCCCGCGGTGGACACGCAGATCAAGCGGGCCGGGCTCAATGCCGGGACCGACATCGTCACCGTCGCCATCGGCGGCAACAGCGTGCCCTTCGGTGACATCTTCCCCAAGTGCCTCGAACTGGGCGCGATCGGCAAGTCCTGCAGCGAGTACTTCACCAACCCGCCCGCGGGGGTGGAGAACATCCGGGAGAGGCTCGCCCGGGTCAAGGCCGAATACACCGAGATGCTGGCCGAGGTGCACAAGGCCGCGCCCAACGCCAAGGTGATCACCATCGGCTATGGGGCCATCATGCCGGCCAGGGCCAGTGACTGCGACCGTGGGTCCCTCACCGAATTCGACACGACCGCCCACGCCGACATCGACTGGCTCCGTGACGGCGTCCTCAAGCCGCTGAACAAGACGATCAAGCAGGTCTCGGCGTCCGCCGGCGACCGCTACGTCGACGTCTACTCCTCCAGCGTGGGCCACGACGTATGTCAGCCCGCGGGCACCAAGTGGATCGAAGGAATCTGCGGCGACGCCGCAGACTACTGGCCCGCCACGTTCCCCGGCACGACGCTGGACTGCGCTCCCATCCAGAAGCGCGCCACGATGATCCACCCCAACGCCGCGGGACACGCCAACAACGCGGTCCACGTGGAACGGGCGATCCGCAGCGCCCTCCGCCAACACTGACCCACCGGCCCGAACCCCGACGCCGGAGCCCGGCCCCTGGCCGACGGCTCCGGCGTCGGCGCGTCTCCGCGGTGCGGTCGCTACCGGAACGCCTGCGAGCAGCACGGCGAGGCGTATTGCGGCCGTTCCACCGGGCGCGGACGCTGTTGTTCATCCGCCTTCCGCCCGCGAGTTCGCCCATCGGGACCGCCGGTAGGCGCCGTTCCCAAGGAGGATCCCATGCCCTCTCCCGCCACGGGGAAACGAACGGTCGCGGCGGTCCACGCCGCACCGGTGTTCATGGACACCGACGCGACGGTCGACAAGGCCGTCGCCCTCATCGAGCAGGGCGGTCGGGAGGGGGTGGACCTGCTGGTGTTCCCGGAGACCTTCGTGCCCGGCTACCCGTACTGGATCGAGGCGTACGCCCCGCTGGACCAGCAGGCCGCCAACGCCGCCTACGCCGGGGCGTCCGTCGAGGTGCCGGGGCCCGAGATCGCGCGGATCCAGGCAGCCTGCCGACGGGCGGGCGCCGGAGTGGTCCTCGGCGTCAGCGAACGCCTTGAGGGGACCCGTACCTGCTTCAACAGTCAGGTCTTCATCGACCCCGACGGGTCCCTGCTCGGCGTGCACCGCAAGCTCCAGCCCACCTACGCGGAACGGATCGTGTGGGCTCAGGGCGGCGGGGCCACGCTCCTGGTGTTCGACAGCGCGCTCGGCCGGGTCGGCGGACTGGCCTGCTGGGAGCACACCATGAACCTGGCCCGGCAGGCCCTGATCGCCCAGGGGCAGCAGATCCACGCGGCGGCCTGGCCCGGGCTGTCCACCATGGCCGGCTTCGAGGCCGTCGCCGACGTACAGATCGACGCGATGATGAAGGCACACGCACTCACCGCCCAGACGTTCGTGGTCTCGGCGGGCAACCCGGTCGACCAGACCTGTCTGCACTGGATGGAGTCCACCCTCGGTCCTCAGAAGCACATCACCGCGGGCGGCGGCTGGTCAGCGGTGATCCATCCCTTCACCCCGTACCTCGCCGGCCCGCACACCGGCCCCGAAGAACGGCTCGTCACCGCCGAGATCGACCTCGACGACCTCAACACCGTGAAGGTCTGGGTCGACTCCCGCGGCCACTACGCACGACCGGAAGTCCTCGGCCTGACCGTCGACCGCCGGCCGCTCTGGCACGACGAGAGCAACCGCCAGTGGCCCGCCTCCCCGCGCGACGACGACTCCGAAGCCACAGACGGAACGAACTGACCCACGGACGTAGCGCCGCCCGGGGCGCGTTCACGGGAAGCACAGGGTGACGGCGAGGCCGCCCTCGGGGCCCGGTTGCGCCGTCAGGGCGGCGTGGTGCGCCTCGGCGATGGAGGCGGCGATGGACAGCCCCAGGCCGTGGCCTGTGGTGGCGGTGCGGTCGGCGTCGAGGCGGCGGAAGGGCTCGAACAGGTCGGGGATCCGTTCGGCGGGGACGCGTGAGCCGGTGTTGGTCACCGTCACGGTAGTGATGTCGAGTTGTACGCGGACGTCACCGCCGGGGCGGTTGTACTGGATCGCGTTGCGGATCACGTTCGTCAGCAGGTGGCGGAGCAGGACGGCATCGCCGCGGACGACCAGCGGGGTGTCAGCGCTCAGATCGACGTGCACGCCGTGGGCGGATGCCTGCGAGAAGAGCTCGGCCGTCACGAGTCGGGCGACGGCGGTGAGGTCCACGTTCTCGGGCTCGTCCAGGCCGCGGTCGCTGCGGGCGAGGAGCAGGAGCGCGTTGATGAGCTGTTCGGCTTCGTGGTTGGTGGTGAGGAGGTCCTCGCGGACGTCGACGAGGCTTGCGGGGAGGGGGTCGGCGAGGCCGACCTGGAGGGTGGTGCGTTGGGCGGCGAGGGGGGTTTTGAGTTCGTGGGAGGCGTTGGCGACGAAGCGGCGTTGGCTCTCGAAGGCTCGCTCCAGCCGGTCGAGCATGCTGTCGAAGGTGTCGGCGAGGCGGTGGAGTTCGTCGTCGGAGCCGGTGAGCGACAGGCGTTGGTGCAGGTTCTGTTCGCTGATGCGGCGGGCGGCTTCGGTCATGGACGCGACGGGGCGCAGGGCCCGTCCCGCGAGCCACCAGCCGATCAACCCCGCCACCTGCGCCATCACGAGGAGCCCGACGCCGGACCAGAGCACCATCTGGCGGAGCGCGGTGTCCTGGACGGCTTGCACGGTCTTTTCGATCTTCTCGATCATGGCGACGTCGTCGACCGCCGGGGAGGTGCGGTCCGGCCGGGTGGGGCGTACCGGTTCGAAGGTGGGCGCACGGGTGGTCGACGCATCGCCGTACGTGACCGATATGCCATCCGCTTGCTGGGCCGTTCCGTAGCGCGCGAGGATCACGACGAAGGCGAGGAGTGCGATGCCGGTGAGCAGGAAGAGTCCGGCGATGGCCGCGGCCAGGCGGGCGCGGAAGGGCAGCCGGCTCAGGAGCGCCCGCGGAGTCATTCGCACAGTCGGTATCCCTCTCCCCGGTCGGCGGCGATCAGGCAGGAGTCGCCGAGTTTGCCGCGCAGTCGACTGACGGTGGCGCGGACCGCGCTGGTGCGCGCGTCGAGGTGTTCGTCCCAGACGGTGCGGACGAGTACGTCGTGCGGTACCGGTACGCCACCGGCGGCGAGAAGGAGGTGCAGGACGGCGAACTCCTTCGGGGTCAGCTCCAGCGGCCGGCCGGCCACCGACGCTTCGTGCCGTGTCTCGTCCAGCGTGATGTTTCCGAAGCTGAGCGTGGCGGACGGCGGCTTGGGCGCGCGGCGGCTCAGAGCTCGCACCCGGGCGACGAGTTCGGTGAAGTCGAAGGGTTTGGTCAGGTAGTCGTCCGCGCCGAGCGCGGTGAGGCCGTAGACCTTGTCCGTGAGTTCGCCGGCCGCGGTGAGCATCAGGATCCGGGGTGGGTCGGTGAGTTCGCTCAGCCGTCTGCAGACCTCGTCGCCGCTCATGACCGGCAGGTCGCGGTCGAGGATCACCACGTCGTAGGCGGTGAGCAGGCACATCTGCTCGGCCTGGCCGCCGGTGGCGGCGATGTCGACGGCCATCGCCTGGCGGCGCAGGCCGGTGGCGACGGTGCGGGCGAGAACGGGGTGGTCCTCGGCGACCAGAACTCTCATGCCCCCATGAAACCAAGGTCACCATTGCAGCCGGATAAGTGCGAGGTCCCGCTACGAACGGCGGCGGCCGGTCTGCTGCCGTAGTGCCGGGACGGCTCCTGAAAACCAGGTGAGGCTGGGGCCGGGCAGGTCCTTATGCCGCTGTAACGCGCTTATCCCGCTGCAAACAGCGGGCTGCTTCTGTCGTCGGCATGAACTTCGTCAAGCGCGCGGGAACGAGTCTTCGTGCCAGGAAGTCCAAGACCGCCGCCCTGCTGGCGATCTTCGTCGTCATCTGCACGCTGCTCCTCGGCGGCTTCCTGCTCCAGACCGCCGCCGCTCGCCAGGAAGCGGACGCGCAACGGTCCATCGGTGTCGACGTCACGGTCAAGCAGAAGGGTTTCACCCCTGTCCTCGCCGACCGGCTCGGCGCCTTCGAGTCGGTGAACCGCTACAACACGGAGCTTGCGGTGCGTGCCGGGGCCCGTAACGTCGTGCCGCTGACGTCCGACGCGCCGAAGCCGGGCAGCACGAAGGCCGGAGGGAAGGACCACGCACCGGAACCGCTGGCGGTGACCGGTGTCCGTGACTCGGGCATGCTGCTGCCCTTCTCGTACGGCTCGACGAAGATCACGGCGGGCCGCGGTATCACCCCGAAGGACGCGGACGCCGACGTCGTGATGGTCGAGCAACGCCTGGCCGACGCGAACCGCCTCACGGTCGGTGACACCCTCCAGGTGCGGTCGGCGGACGGCAGACGCACGGCGTCCCTGACGGTCGTCGGCGTCTTCCAGGACCCGACACGGGATCCTTCGGAGTGGGCACCGCCGCAGGAACTGCCCGGCAACGCGCTGTACGTGCCGGTGGGCACCGCGCAGCAACTCGGCGCCACCGGTAACCCGACGGTCGTTGAGGCGGTGTACCGGATCGGCTCACCGGAACGGGCCGAGCAGCTCCACGCCGAGGCCGAGCGGCTGCTCGGCGCCGGTGGCTTCGACTTCCGCGTCAACGACAAGGCGTACAAGGACCAGGTCCGTCCGATCCAGCAGGTGGGTGCCTTCGCCGGGCTGGTCGTCTGGGTGGTCGCACTGGCCGGTGCGCTGATCCTCGGCCTCATCGTGACGCTCCAGATCCGCGAGCGGCGCGCCGAACTCGGAGTGCTGCTCGCGCTGGGCGAGAAGAAGTGGAGGCTCATCGCCCAACACGCCGTGGAAGTGGCGGTCGTGGCACTGCCCGCCGTCGCGCTCGCCGCCCTCGGCGGCCACCTCGCCGGACAGCCCGCGGGTGAAGCGTTCCTCGGTGGCCAAGGCGACGAGCCCGTGGCAGCCGGCGACGCGCCGCATGCCGTGAAGGTCGAACCGGCCACCGTCGAGGTCGAACTCGCCGCCGTCGGCAAGGTCGCCGGCACCGGGCTCGGGATCTCCCTGGTCTCCACCGTCATCCCGGGCGTCGGAATCCTCCGCCTGCATCCCCGGTCCATCCTCACCGACACCGAATGACCAGCCCGCACACACCGACAGCCATCCACCGGCACGGACCCGAGAAGGCCGCACTCCATGAACTTCGTCAAACGCGCAGGGCTCAGCCTGTGGGCCCGTAGGGGCCGCACCCTGATCACCCTCGCCACCTTCCTCGCCATTTCCGTGATGGTGCTGGCCGGCATCCTCATCGACGACGCGACAGCCCAAGCCGAGCAGGACGCCAAGCGGTCCGTCGGCGTTGAGGTCAATCTCGGCATCGACATGGACGCGGTCGGCGGTGGAGGACAGCTCCAGGCACCGCGCATCGACGCCGCGACCGTCGACAGCATCGGGTCACTGCCCCAGGTGCAGAAGTACACCTATGCGATGTGGGACCGCGCCATCCTCAAGGGCACCTCACAGCTCGTCGACGGCGGGCCACCCGATCCCATGGGCCCCGGCGGCACCGTGGGCAGGGGCGTCCTCGACACCTCCCTGCTGTCCGACTTCCGCAACGGCACCTTCGCCCTCCTCTCCGGCAAGCACCTCACCGCCGCCGACAAGGGCACGAGGCGACTCCTGGTCGAGGAACGGCTGGCCAAGAAGAACCGCCTCACGACCGGCGACAAGATCACCCTGACCGGCAACGACGAGAAGTCCACCGCCGAGTTCACCGTGGCCGGCGTCTATCGCGACCCGCGCCCCACCGCCGAACCCGATCCCGAGTACGGCATCAGCCCGGCCAACATGCTGTACGGAACGGTGGGCGGCCTGTCCGCACTCAGCGCCGGCGAGAAGGCACCGCTACAGGTCGGCGAAGCGACCTTCCTCCTCCACGACGCCGACGTCCAGGGCGCGTTCAAGGACGAGGCGAAGCGGATCGCGGGCGCGGCGCTCGCCGGCTTCAAGCTGGACGCCAACGACAAGGCGATCCGGCAGATGACCGGCCCGCTCAAGAGCATCCGTTCCACCGCGACCGTCGCCATGTGGCTGATGGGCCTGGCCGGCGCGGCCGTCCTGGCCCTCCTGGTCAACCTCGCCGTCAAGCAGCGCCGCACGGAGTACGGCGTCCTGTTGGCCATGGGCGAGAAGAAGAGCAAGCTCATCGCCCAGCAGGCCCTGGAGATCGTCCTCGTGGCGGCCGTGGCCATCGGCCTGAGTTCGCTGTTCGCGCCGGCCTTGACGCAGAGCGCCGGCCAGTCGCTGCTGGGAAGGGAGGCCACCGCCGCCGAGCGGAAGATCGACTCCTGGAAGCCCCCGGCCCCCGGCAGCACCGGCCTCGGTGAAGGCATCGACTGGAACGACGAGCCCGTGGCCAACGCCGACCCCATCGACGAGATCACCGTGTCCCTCTCCCCCGCCGGCCTCGCCGCGGTGGCCGGGGTGGGTCTCGGCATCGGCCTGCTCGCCACCGCCGTCCCGGCCAGCGCCGTGCTGCGCCTCAGCCCCCGCACCATCCTCACGAAAGGCACGTGACCCGTCATGACCAGCGCCGCAGCCACCGCCCCGCCCGTCCTGCGCCTCGCGGACGTCAGCCACACCTACTCCGGTCAGCGCCGCAGGACCACGGTCCTCAAGGACATCAACTACGCCTTCGAGCGCGGCACGTTCTACACCATCCTCGGCCCTTCGGGAAGCGGCAAGACCACGCTGCTCAGCCTCGCCAGCGGCCTCGACACCCCCACCAAGGGCACGGTCAGCTTCGACGGACAGGACCTCACGAAGCTGGGTCTCGGCCGCTACCGCAACCAGCACGCCGCCACGATCTTCCAGCAGTACAACCTCCTCACCTACATGACCGCCCTCCAAAACGTCACCTGCGCCATGGAGATCACCGGCGTCACACCCGCAACCGGAAGCCGCAAGGCGCGCGCACTGCACCTGCTGGAGAAGATCGGCCTCGACAAGGCCATGGCCACCCGCAACGTGCTCCAGCTCTCCGGCGGCCAGCAGCAGCGTGTCGCGATCGCTCGCGCCCTCGCCTGCGACGTCGACGTCCTCTTCGCCGACGAGCCCACCGGAAACCTCGACGAGGACACCGCCCAGGGCATCATCGACACCTTCCGCGAACTCGCTCACGAGCAGGACAAGTGCGTGGTCGTCGTCACCCACTCCCAGCATCTGGCCGGCCAGTCCGACCGCGTACTCCACCTGCGCAAGGGCAAGCTCACGGAGCAGGTGAACGCCTGACGGGGGGCATGGGTGCGCGCCGGGTCCTGACGGCGGACGCCCCGCCGCCGCTCCCGCCCGAGCGGGGCCGAGAAGGAGCGGCGCACCCCGTGCTCGGCAGCATGCCCTTCACGGCGCTACGCACGGAGCCCGGCCCTCTGGTGTCCGGAACGGCACCGTCATCGCGACGCCTGCCGCATGCTGTTGCTCCCTGGCGCGTACCCGTACGCCCCCTGGCCCGGGAGCCCCGCTCCCTCTCCTCTCGGAGCACTCGTGACGGACAACACTCCGCGGCGACGCATCGACACGTCAGTCGCCCACTCCGCCCGTGTCTGGAACTACTGGCTCGGCGGGAAGGACAACTACGCCGCCGACCAGATAGCCGGCGAAGCCTACGAGCGGACCTTCCCTCCGTCCCGCGCCTTCGCGCAGGAGTCACGGCACTTCCTGCGCCGCATGATCGCCTATCTCGCGGGAGAGGCGGGAATGCGCCAATTCCTCGACCTGGGAGCCGGGCTGCCGACCGTCGACAACACCCACGAGGTGGCCCAGCGCATCGCGCCGGACGCCCGCATCGTCTACGTCGACCACGACCCCATCGTCATCCGCCATGTCGACGCCCTCCTCACGAGCACGCCGGAAGGAGCCACCCACTACGTCGAGTCCGACATGCAGGACACGGAGAAGGTCCTCGCGGGCGCGGCCGTGACGCTCGACCTGTCGCAGCCCGTCGCCCTGGTCTGTTGCGACGTCCTCGGACACATCGTCGACTTCGACGAGGCGCTCGGGCTGATCGACCGGCTCATGCGCCGCCTGCCCTCCGGCAGTCACCTGGCCCTCAGCCACTGCACGACGGACGGGCCCGAGCACACCGCGGCCCAGGACGCGTACAACGCGACCGGCGCCATCCCCTACGTCCTCCGCCCGCCGGAGCAGATCGCCCGTTTCTTCGACGGGCTCGACCTGATCGAGCCGGGGCTGGTGTCGTGGCCGAACTGGCGACCGGACTCCGCCACCGGCACCGCCACGGAGCGGGCCGGCTGGGGAGCGATCGGCCGCAAGCCGTAAACAGGGCCGGGCCCCAACCGTGCCGTGCAGTGGATGCCGTGTGACCGGGCCCGAGCTCTCACCCGTGGCACCGGACCTCTGGCGGGACCTACCGTTCTCCGCCCCCACCTTGCTTGTGCTGGGCGGCGTCCTCTCCATCTGCGGGGCAGCCGTCGGCGCTCAGTCGAAGTGCCGGAGGGCTTCCTCACGGGGAAGGGGTTCGACGACGGTCTGATCGCGGACGATGTGCCAGTCGCGGTCGGTGGTGCGCCGCCACACCAGTGAATTGCGGCACTTCAGGCAGGTGACGGTGCCGTCGGCCGCCGTGAGGATCGCGAGGAAGACCATCCGTCCGGCGGCGAGGTCGCCGGAGACCAGTACGTCAGGACCTTCGGGGATCGCGTGCGCCGCTGACCGCATGGTCATGAACGTCGGCCAGAACGCTTGTCCGTACGCGTCGACGGAGCGGAAGGTGCGGCGCTGCGGATCGGCCTCGTCGAAGAGGACGACGTCGGCGTCGAAGTCGTAGAACCGGTCGAAGACGGTGCGGAACTCGCGCGGTGCGGAGCCCTCCTTCTTGTCCCACTCGAAGATCCAGTCGCGCTGCAACGCAGCGACTTCTCGGACGTCGGCCTGTCGTTTCGTGTCGGACATTCTTCACCCTTCGGAGGCTCGTTCCCGGACGGGACAGAGCCTGCCGGTCGCGAGCGGGGCGAACCAGGGTGGCCTGTTCCTAGGTGCACCTCGCGGCGCCTGGACCCAGCGGGGCGATGTCCACGAGGTCGAGCAGCCTGGCCCAGGCCCCGACGCGGCCGTCAGCGGGCGAACCTACGGATGCGGTAGCGCAGCCCGGACGTGGAGACCCGCCATCCGCCGTCCTCCGCGACCTGCCACGTCGGGTCCAGCGTCGGGGCGTAGGTGTCGCCGCCGTTCACCGCCGTGTCGACTTCGGTCACCGAGATCGTCGTCGCGTAGTCCAGGGCCGCACGATAGATCTCCCCGCCGCCGATCACCCACACGGCAGCGTCGGCCGGCTCAGATGGCCGGGCCGCAAGCTCCAGTGCCTCGGTCAGGGAGCCGGCACGCTCCGCGCCGTCGGACGCCCACTGCGGGTCGCGGGTCACGACGATGTTGCGTCGGCCCGGCAGCGGACGGAAGCGCGGGGGCAGCGAATCCCACGTCCTGCGTCCCATCACCACCGGGTGCCCGAGGGTGACGGCCTTGAAGTGCGCCATGTCCTCCGGCAGTCGCCACGGGATGGTTTGGTCCGCGCCGATCACCCCGTCAGGGGTCTGCGCCCAGATCAGCCCGACGTTCATACCGCGACCGGAGCCTTGATGGCCGGGTGGTGCCGGTAGCCGAGGACTTCCACGTCGGAGTAGTCGTACGCGTAGAGCGAGTCGGCCTGGCGCAGTCGCAGCGCGGGGAAGTCGAACGGGGTGCGCGCGAGCTGCTCGGTGACCTGCTCGACGTGGTTGTCGTAGATGTGGCAGTCGCCGCCGGTCCAGATGAAGTCGCCCGGTTCGAGTCCGACCTGCTGCGCCACCATGTGCGTGAGCAGGGCGTAGCTGGCGATGTTGAACGGGACGCCGAGGAACAGGTCCGCACTGCGCTGGTACAGCTGGCAGGAGAGCTTGCCGTCGGCGACGTGGAACTGGAAGAAGGCGTGGCACGGCGCGAGGGCCATCCGGGACAGCTCGGCGACGTTCCAGGCGGAGACGATCATCCGGCGGGAGTCCGGGTCCCGACGCAGGGTGGCGAGGACCTCTTCGATCTGGTCGATGTGCCTGCCGTCGGGGGCGGGCCAGGAGCGCCACTGCGCGCCGTACACCGGGCCGAGGTCGCCGTTCTCGTCCGCCCACTCGTCCCAGATGGTGACGCCGTGCTCCTGTAGCCAGCGGACGTTCGAGTCGCCGCGCAGGAACCACAGCAGCTCGTAGACGATGGATTTGAGATGCACCTTCTTGGTGGTGATCAGTGGGAACCCCTGCGCGAGGTCGTAGCGCAGTTGGTGCCCGAAGACGCTTCGGGTGCCGGTGCCCGTCCGGTCGGCTTTGGCCGTTCCGGACGTGAGCACCAATTGCAAGAGGTCTTCGTACTGGGTATCCGCCACAGCCGGTGATTCTACGTCTTGCCCGCGGGTGCCCCGGCACGGGCCCGGGCACGTCCCCGCAGGTCACGGGTGGGCCGTCCGGCGTCGGCGCCGCGTGGTGTGGGCCGTGCCTTCCGAGACCCGTTGGGTGGGTGCCGAAGGAACCCCGGGTGTGTCGCGGCGGCCGTCGATGCCGGGCCGCTGCCCTATACAGGATTCCCAATGATTCAGTCAATCTTCACCCGCCTTTGGTCATTCCCCGCCGACGCGTGGCCGTCCTATTGCTTTCGCTCGACGCTGTGCGGGAGGCGGGCGGTCCGCCTCGGCCCAGCCCTTGGGGCCCGTACCCCGGCCCGCGGGGCTGGCCGCACGAGCCACGGCAAAGGAGCCACGGCATGATCCGCCATTTCAAGACCCTGTCGTCAGGGTGGTTCGCGACGGTGGGAGCCACCGCACTGTTCGGTGTGACGCTGCCGGCCGCGCCGGCGCACGCCGCGCCGCTCTCCTGCGGTCAGACCGTCACGACCAGCGTCGTCCTCCAAGCCAGTCTGCTGAACTGCCCCGGTGACGGTCTGGTCATCGGGAGCCACGGCATCACCGTCGACCTCAACGGGCACACCCTCGACGGCATCGGCTTGGGCGTCGGCATCCGCAACGACGGTTTCGACGCCGTCACCCTCACCAACGGCGCCACCACGCAGGGCCGGGTGCAGGAATTCGACTACGGAGTACGGCTCAACCCCGGCACGTCGGGCGCCGTCGTCGAAAAGCTCGCCCTCCAGGGCAACGAGTTCTCCGGCGTCGAAGTCAACGGCGCCGACACCAACACCCAGGTGCGCAACAACCTGATCGAGCGACAAGCCCAAAGAGGGGTGACGTTAACCGGTGGCACGAGAAACGCCGTGATCGTCAACAACACGCTCACCTCCAACCGGGGCGTGAGCGTCTTCGTCGAGAACTCCCCCGACAACCGTCTGGAGGGCAACCGGATCACCGGCAGCGGAGACGCCGGCCTCGTTCTGACCGGCTCCAGCGGGAACAGCCTGCTGACCAACAGCGTCGGCGGCAGCAGTGATGCCGCGATCCGTCTGCAGCTCGGTTCGAACAACAACCTCGTCCAGGGGAACACGTCCACCCAGAACGCCGATGCCGGGCTGACCGTCTCCGACTCGACCGGCAACCGTCTCCTCTCCAACGACCTCCGGGGCAGCGGTGACAGCGGCATCGTCCTGCAGTCGGCCCACAGCACCACGGTGACCGGCAACGACGTCAGCCGGAACACCGGCGGCGTCGAGCTCAGGTTCTCCAACAACAACCTCATCCGCTCCAACATCGCGAGCGACACCACCGGCGACGGGATCAGCCTGGCGCAGTCGATCAACAACGACGTGGAGTTCAACCAGGCCGACCGCAACGGCTCACGGGGCATCTACGTCGTCGGGGACGCGCCGGCCGCGTCCGGCAACGCGCTGGTGGGCAACACCGCCAACGCCAACAACGGCGACGGCATCATCGTCTCCAAGTCCGTGCACACCCTCCAGGGGAACACCGCCCGCACCAACAAGGGCTGGGGCGTCTCCGTCGACCCGGGCAACGTCGACGCCGGCGGCAACCGGGCGAGCGGCAACGGTCAGGCCGCCCAGTGCAAGGGCGTCGTCTGCACTCCCTGAGACCGGGCGGGCCCGGGCTTCGACCGGTGTGGGTCCGAGCGCCGGCCGAGGCCCCGGCCACGGGCGGCCTGTACGGCCGCCAGCTGTCCGGCGTCGTCCGAGGGCGGCGCCGGCGGCGTGATCGCAGCGTCCGAGGTGCGGGCCGCCGCCGCGGTGCGGCAGATTGACCGTCGTTCGACCGAGACACGACGGAGCCGCAAGATGACCACACCTCCGACCGGCACGGCAGCCCTCATCGTCAACCACGCCGGCCAGTACCTGCTGCACCTGCGCGACGACCGGCCCATCGCCGAGCCCTTCACCTTCGCCTTCCTGGGCGGGGCGCCCGAGGACGGCGAAAGCCTCCAGGAGGCGATCGTCCGCGAGTTGAAGGAGGAAGCCGGCCTGTCCATCGAAGACCTCCGCCCCTTCACGGTGGTGGACTCCCCCGCCCGGCGCATCCAGGTCTTCCTCGGGCACTGGGACGGCGACGCCGCCGCGCTGCCCCTGACCGAGGGGGTCCTCCTTCGCTGGTTCGACCACGCGAAGCTGCCCGACCTACGGCTGGCCCACGGCACCCGGGAGGCGATCGAGCTGCACCGGGCCCGTACGGTGGACGTCACCAGTGCCGGCACCACCACGGCGCAGCAGCAGCCGCGTCGGGTGACCAGCCGGCCACGGGCGAACCGTCCACCGGTGCCGCACGCGGCGGTCGGCGTCGGCATCGTCGTCCACCGAGACGGCCGGGTGCTGCTGGGCCGCCACCGCCGCGGTACGCACGAGTTGCCCGGCGGTTCGGTCGAACCGGGCGAGTCGCTGCCCCGGACCGCCGTCCGCGAACTCGCCGAGGAGACCGGACTCACCGCTCGGGAGGCCGACGTGCGCCTGGAGGGCGTTCTGCTGGACTCCGTGGCCGACGTCCTGCGGCTCACCGTCGTCGCCGTCGTCACCGCCTGGGCCGGCGACGCCTGCGACCAGCCCGGCGAACCCGTGGGCGACTGGCGCTGGTGGCCCCTGGACGCCTTGCCGGACGGCCTGTTCGTGCCCAGCGCGCAGTGCCTCACCCTGTGGCGTCCGCACCTTCAGGTCGACCATCCCCCGGCCCATCGCTATCGGCTGCGGCAGCCGTGAAGAAGTGGCCGCATAGCGCCCGGGGATGAGCCCCATCTGCGGTGGTCTGTTCATGCCCGGCCGCCTCGGGCCGGGCAGACGACAACGCCGGGTGCCCTGGGGGCACCCGGCGCGATGTCGAGGGCGAGGAAAGCGAAGGAACTAGATTCAGAGTGAGTTTGAGAAGGAAGTCCCTTCATGGCCTCGCCGGGGTCAACGGTAACAGTCAGGCGGGGATCACGTCGCGCAGGTTTTTCGGCGTGATGATCCGTGAGTCCGGGTGCAGTCCGTCCGGGCGTTCCAGCCCGATGTACGTGACCGGGCCCTCGGGCAGCGTCGTGCCGTCCCACAGTGTGGTCGCCGTCGCACGGTCGGCCATCAGGTCGGTGAGGTAGCGGACGGTGAGCTGCTGGCGCTCGACCATGGCGCGTACCAGTGTCGCCACCGAAACGCGGTTCCCTTCGACCCGGTTGGAGTTGGGGTTGCCCTTGAGGTGCAGGTGCAGCCACTTGGCGTGCCAGCCGCCGTCGTGACCGCGTACGAACGCCAGGGGCAGTGCGACGCGGCCGGGGCCGCGCAGCTCGGACTTCAAGCGGACCGTACGTGCCTCGAAGGGGCGGCCCTGTTGTTCGGCGTCGCGCAGCATGAAGCCGAAGAACGACTCCTCGGTCTCCTCGAAGCCTTCGCCCGAGTAGATGTTGACCTGCGGGACGACGAAGGGGCCGCGTGCGGCGCCCAGTCGGAGGTTGATGAACTCCGAGGCACCGTCCGGGGCGTCGGTGATGTCGCCGGAGTGTTCGCCTTCGAGTTCGGTGAGGGCGGTGTACGACAGCCACGCGACGGTCTGGAATTCGGCGTCCAGCATCAGCGCCGACAGGTCGTAGTCGGTGGAGCGGCTGGTCTGCTTCCAGTACACGAAGAACCGCAGCAGTTCGCCGTCGACGGGGGACAGCGAGCCGCGGGGCAGCACGCCGAGGCCGGCCTTCGTCGCCTTGCCGCTCAGGGGGAGCGCGACGTCCAGGACGTCCGGGTCGATCAGCAGGTGTCCGGGGTCCGGCAGGCGGCGGCTCAGTTCGGTGTCCAAGGCGGTGAGCATGCGCGCGCGTTCAGCCGCGGGCATCGGGGCGCGGGTGTCGTCGGTGACCCAGGCGCGTCCGAGGCGGTTGACGAACACCCGGCGCCTGCCGACGCTCTCGCGTTCGTCGGCGCGGTTGTCGAGGTGCTCCCGCACGGACAGCAGGACCCGGCCGGCGACCTGCGGGGCCAGCTGTTCGGCCGCCGCGATCACCGCCTCGCGTTCCTGCTGGGTGGTGCTGGCGCGCAGGAGCCGGTCCAGGGAGCGGAACAGCTTGCCCGGCGAGGTCGTGAGGAGCCGTACGGCTGCGGTGACGTCGCCGGTGGAGAGCGCCTTCTCGACCTGGCTGTCGAGGGACCGGGCCTCGCGTTCGCCCCGGGCGACCGCGAACACGTCGGCGGCGTGCGGCCAGCGCGCCTGGTACTCGTGCGCGTGCAGACGTTCGCCGAGCCGCTTGAAGGCCTCCCGGTGGGTCGTCACGTCGGCGAGCTTGGCCGGGGATTGCGCGACGACGGCGTCAAGGGCCGCCAGCAGGGTGCGGCGGACCCGGCGTGCGGGCGACCGGAACCGGGTCGGTTCAGTGAGCGTCACGTCGCCGTCCGACAGTGCGCAGGCGAGACGCAGCACGTCCGTCACGGTGTCGACGAGGACGTCCGCTCCGGTCTCCAGCCGGGCGCGGTTGATGACGGCGCGGTTCTCCCGCACCGGGATCGCCTCGGGCTGCGGGCCGGCCACGCAGTGCCCTGCGAGCGCTGCCAGGTCGAGCAGGTCCTCGTCGCCCAGCGGCGTCGCACTTCCCGCCAGGGCCAGGTACAGCGCGCCGATCTCCACGTCCGGCGCACCGCCCAGGTGCAGAACCGTCACGCGGTCGCCAGCCGCGGCTATCAGCTCGTCGTGCACCGCGAGCATCGCCGCGTACGTGTGCTGGTACGACCCGTACGAGGGCAGGGTGAGCAGGTCCAGCGTGCCGCTGCGGAGCTGGTCGAGGGTGCCTTCACGCGAGGTGTCGTCGGCGAGCGCCTGGGCGACGCACTGGTGCCAGAACGCGTACGTGTCCGGGACGTTGGCCGGGAAGTCGATGAAGTACGCGTTGTGCTGCACGTGGTCCCCGACCATCGCGCGGACGGTTTCCAGCGTCCGTGCGGCAGTATCGGCGACCGTTCCCGCGGGCAGCGCCGACAGGTGCCGCAACAGGTCCGCCGCGAGCTTGAACCCCACGGACATCAGCGCCGTGTCGAACTGCCGTGCAACGACGTCCCCCTGCCCGCTCGGGCCGGGGACGGAGGGGAGACGGTGAGTGTGCCGAACGATCAGGGGTTCGAAGCGGTGGACCATCCGGGCATGATCCCAGACCCACCCGAACTGATGCACTTGGGTTTCGAACACCCGTAACAGCCGGTCGTCGTTCGGGGCGCGAGTGTCTGCTTCGGTGACATCCCGGGGGCGCCGGCCTCGGCCCCTTCTCACCGTCCACACACACGTCGCGGCCCGGGCTTCAAGCACCGCCTTCCGCTTTGTACGGCGCGATCTCCACCACGGTCGCCGAGTCGGTGGTCACGGGGCTACGGTGCAGTGATGGGCCGAAGAAACTCGACCAGACCTCAGGTCAGGATGATCGGGTTGGAGAGTGCGGCGACGTCTCCGTTGGGGTGGCGGACCTCGATGCGGACGAACATCGAGTCCTCCGCAGTGGTCCCCCACTGCACCGCACCCGGTCCGGCACCGGGGAGGGACGCACGGTGGATCTTTCCCCGATCGGTGTGGAAGGTGACGGTCCCCATCGGCACGCCATGGATGACCGCCCGCACGTCGACCTGACCACCCTGAGTGGTGAGCCGCTCCCCCACCCCGGCGACGCGACCAGCGGTACGGGCGGTGAAGGACACGTCCACGTACGCCGTCTCGGCGATCCAGCTGCGACCTGAACCGATTCCCGCCAGGATCGCCTCCGTGCTCAGCTCCTCGGCGAAGACCACGGTGTGAGGGGTGCCCGTCTGCCCCTCCAGGTGCGTGTCGCTGTTGCCCATGGCCGGCCGCCACGAACCCGTCTGGATGTCGGCTGCGAGACTTCGGCCCCACTCCGCCAAAGCGGCCTCGTTGTCAGCGTTCCAAGGCCGGTCCGAGGTCCATAGCCCGTTCCACACCTCCACCACGTCGAAGCCCTGGAAGGGGAACATGAAGTCGCCCGAAGGGTACGGCGCATGCGGATGCGCGACCACGCACAGGCCCCCTCCTCGATGGACCTGATCCAGGCACTGGTCGATCAGCCCGTCCCGGACCTGATGGTTTCCGTCGACGACCTGGCCGGGGGCAAGGCCGAGCGCCAGCCAGTGCCCCGTTTTCGTCGTCACTTCCTCACCGAGGACGATCAAGAAGTCATCGGAGGCCAGATGCCCCCATGCGCCGGGAAGTGCGGCCGAGTTGTGCTCCGTGGTCGCGATGAAGTCGAGCCCGGCGGCGCGCGCCCGAACGGCCAGCTCCGCGGGGCTGAGCTCTCCGTCCGAGTGAACGGAGTGGACATGGCAGTCCCCTCGGTACCAGGCCGAACCCCGTCCGACCGCCCGCGTCGGCGGGAAGCTCAAACTCGGCAAAGTTCTCCCTCCCTGGCCCCACCGGATCAACGTTCAGGCAGAGCGGCTGGTTCCCTTCCGCGGCGCTCTCGTCGTGGGTCGTGGACAGCGCGATGCCGGCGACGAGTTGGATCAGGTCGGCGGCCGTCAGGTCGGAGCAGGCGGTGCCGTGCTGTTGGGCGCGGGTGAGGAGACGGGCTGGCGATCCGTCGACGCGTCCGGCAGCGCTTCCGGGCCGGCGCCAGCCACGTCTGCGGCAGGTGCTGACCGCCGGCCCGCGCGGGTTGCCGCGACGGGAGCGGCGCGAGCTTGCGGCCGCCCTCGTACCGAGTTGAGCGGCCTGCCCCGGCCGTACCCGACTGGGCCAGAAGGAGGCACCTCGTCGCGGGTCGCCAGCGGGGACGGCGTGCCGGACCCTGAAACGCGCGTACGGCCTATAGCTATGTCCCATGCTCGCTGTCCCTCGCCCTGATCGGACCGCCGTGCGCGGTCCGTCCGTTCCTGGGGCCGCATGGCGGCGCTGATCCTCGCTCACTTCCTGCTCGCCGCGTGTGCCGCTCCCCTGGTGCGGCGGTTGGGGACGCGGGCCTTCGTCCTCCTGGCGCTGCCGCCCGCCGTCACCCTCGGCTGGGCCCTCGCGCAGTGGGGCACGGCCGCCGCCGGCGGTGCGGTGAGCTGGTCGCTCGCCTGGCTTCCGGCGTACGACGTGTGGATCGCGTTCCGGTTGGACGCATTGGCACTGCTCATGGTGGTGCTGGCGGCCGGGGTCGGTGCGCTGGTGTTGTTGTACTGCGTGCGGTACTTCGACGACGGGGCGCCCCGGCTCGGGGGGTTCGCGGGCAATCTGCTGGCGTTCGCAGGCGCCATGCTCGGGTTGGTGCTCGCCGACGACCTGGTCGTCCTGTACGTGTTCTGGGAGCTGACGACCGTCTTCTCCTACCTGTTGATCGGGTACGACAGCGAGCGCAAGCAGAACCGTCGTTCCGCGCTCCAGGCGCTGACGGTGACGACGCTGGGCGGGCTGGCGATGCTCGTCGGCTTCCTGATGCTCGGCCAGGAAGCGGGCACCTACCGGATCTCGGAGCTCCTCGCCGACCCTCCCGCGGCCTCCGGGACGGTGTCCGCGGCGATCGCGCTGGTGCTCTTGGGAGCGCTGTCGAAGTCCGCGATCTGGCCGTTCAGCGTGTGGCTGCCCAATGCGATGGCCGCGCCGACCCCCGTCAGCGCCTATCTGCACGCCGCGGCGATGGTGAAGGCGGGGGTGTATCTGGTGGCCCGGTTGGCGCCCGGGTTCGCGGACGTCCCCCTGTGGCGGCCGGTGCTGCTGGTGCTCGGTTCCGCGACGATGCTGCTGGGCGGCTGGCGGGCGCTACGGCTGGGCGACCTCAAGCTGGTCCTGGCGTACGGCACGGTCAGCCAGCTCGGCTTCCTCACCGTGCTGGCCGGGATCGGCAACCGGGACGCCGCGTTGGCCGCCGCGGTGCTGATCCTGGCGCACGCGCTGTTCAAGGCCCCGCTGTTCCTCGTCACCGGCATCGTCGACCACGCCACCGGCACCCGCAACCTGCGGCAGTTGTCGGGGGTGGGGCGGGCGCTGCCATGGGTGGCCGCGACCGCGGTGGTCGCCGGGGCGTCGATGGCGGCACTGCCGCCGCTGCTGGGATTCGCCGCCAAGGAAGCGGCCTTCGAAGCCCTGCTCCACGGGAACACCGTCGACCGTTGGGTGCTGGCCGTCACCACCGTCGGATCGGCTCTCACCTGTGCCTACACCCTGCGTTTCCTGTGGGGTGCGTTCGCGCGCAAGCCCGGGCTCGACGACACGCCGGCCCATCGGGTGAGCCCGGCGTTCCTCGGGCCGCCGGCTCTGCTCGCCGTGGCGTGCGTGGTCTTCGGGCCGGGGGTGTCGTGGTGGAACGGGCTGCTGGGGGCGTACGCGTCCGCGTTCCCGGCGCCGGCGCATCCGTACTCGCTGTCGCTGTGGCACGGGCTGGGTACGGCCCTGCTGCTGTCCGCCGCGGCGTGGGCGGGGGGCGTCGTGCTGTTCCTGCTGCGCGATCCCGTGGTGCGGCTGTCCCGTCGGATCGCCTGGCCCACCGCGGACCGGGTGTTCGGGTTGGGGCTGCTGGGGCTGGAGCGGATCTCGCTCCAGGTGACAGGGTTCTTCCAACGGGGTTCCGTGTCCGTGTACTTGGCGACCGTGCTGAGCGTGCTCCTCGGTGGCCAGCTCGCCGTGCTGCTGGTGGACGAGCCGTGGGCCGGGGCCGTGGCACCGAGGCTGTGGGACTCCGGCGCACAGGGTGCCATCGCCTTGCTGACCTGCGCCGCGGCCCTGCTGTGTCTGCCGGTGCGACGGCGGATGAAGGTCGTGGTTTTGGCCGGGCTCACCGGGTACGGCACCGCTTTGCTGTTCGTCGTGCACGGCGCGCCCGATCTGGCCCTCACCCAGTTCTGCGTCGAGACGGTGGCCCTGCTGGTGTTCGTTCTCGTGCTGCGCAGGATGCCGGTCTACTTCCAGGAGACCATCAGCCGTCGCAGGCTCTTCATGCGCGTTCCGCTCGCTCTGATCGCCTCCGCCGTGGTCGCGACGACACTCTGGGTCGTGGCCGCGGCCCGGATCGCCAAACCCACGGGCGGCGCACTCGTGACGGCCACCGCCGACCACGGGGTGAAGGAGGTCGTGGCGACCACGCTGGTCGAGTTCCGGGCCTGGGACACCCTCGGGGAGTCGGCGGTCCTCGCCGTCGCAGCGGTCGGCGTCACCAGCCTGATCTACGTGCACCGGCGCACCGGAACAACAGAGCAGCCCGAGCGGGTGGAGCCGGTCGAGCCCACGGCGGCAGGCAGCCCCACCGCGTGGTCGTACGGCTCGCACTTCGAGGTCAGCGGAGCGGTGGCCGACGACACCGCACCCGAGCGGACCTGGCTCGCCGCCGGACGGACCCTCGCGCCCGAGTACCGCTCCGTGGTCTTCGAAGTGGTGGCGCGGCTGGTGTTCCACCCGATCCTGGTGCTCTCCGTGTACCTGCTGCTGTGCGCGGAGAACCTGCCCGGCGGCGGATTCGTCGCCGGGCTGGTCGCGGGCCTCGCGATGATGGCGCGTTACCTGGCCGGTGGACGACACGAGCTGGCCGACGCGGCGCCGGGCCACCCCGGGCTGCTGACCGGACTCGGACTGCTGCTGTCGGCGTCCACCGCCGCCCTCGGACTCGCCGAAGGCGCCGTACTCCACCCCCTGACCTACGAGACCCGTCTCCCCCTCTTCGGCGACATCCACGTCGGCACGCCCGTCTTCTTCGACACCGGCGTCTACCTCCTCGTCCTCGGGGTGGTCCTGGACACCGTGCGGGCGCTCGGCGGGCGCATCGACCGGCAGATCGAGCGGGAAGCCCACGAGAAGGCGAAGGAGTCCGGCCGGTGAGCGTCAGCCTCACCCTGTTGGTGACGGGAGCCCTGTTGTGCGCGGTCGGCGGCGTCCTGCTGCTGATGCGCGCCCTCACCCGGATCCTCGTCGGCGCGGTGATCTTGAGCAATGGCATCAACGTGCTCCTCCTGGCGGCCAGCGGGCCCGCGGGGTCGGCACCGCTGCTCTATCCGAGGATCGATCCGGCGCGGGTCAGCGACCCGCTGCCGCAGGCCATCGCGCTGACCGCCATCGTGATCACCCTGGCCACCACGGCGTTCCTCCTGGCGATCGCCTACCGCAGCCAACGGGTGAACGGAACCGACGAGGTCATGGACGACATCGAAGACCGTCGGATCGCGCTCCGCGCCGAGGTGCAGGAGCAGCGCTCCGCGCTGCGCGAGCAGCACGGGCCGCGGGGGCGCGGGCCCGAAGGCGACCGGGACGCCTACCGTACGGAACGACGACGGCTTCGGGGGGTGCTCCGCGAGGACCGGGCGCTCCAAGCACGGGCCCGAGACGCGTCGGGCGACCTGTGGAACGACATCCTCGGCGAGGACCCGAGCGACCGCGAGACGCCCGAGGGGGCCGCCCGGTGAACGCGCTCGTACCGCTGCCCGTGCTCCTCCCGCTGCTGGCCGCGGGCTTCGAACTGGCCCTCGGCACCCGTTTCCCCCGGGCCCAACGCGGGGTCGGCGTCCTCGTCCTGAGCACCGTGCTCGCGCTCTCGCTGGCCATGCTCGTCGAAGCGGACCGCAACGGGCCCCTCGCCCTGCACCTCGGGGACTTCGCGCCGCCCGTGGGCATCACCCTCGTCGCGGACCGGCTCTCGGCGCTCATGCTGACGGTGTCGGCGGCAGTCACCTTGTGCGTCCTGGTGTACTCCATCGGTCAGGGCATGGCCGACCGGGAGGAACAGTCCCCCCTCGCCATCTACCATCCCGCCTACATGGTCCTCGTGGCCGGAGTGTCCTGCACCTTCCTCGCGGGCGACCTCGTCAACCTCTACGTCGGCTTCGAGATCATGCTCGTGGCGAGCTTCGTGCTGCTCACGCTGGGGGGCACCGCCGCGCGTCTGCGGGCGGGTGCGACGTACGTCCTGGTGTCCCTGGTGTCTTCGATGGTGTTCTTCACCGCGGTCGCCCTCACCTACGCCGCGGCGGGGACCGTCAGCCTCGGCCAACTCGCCGAGCGCCTCGCCGAACTCCCCATCGGGGTGCGCACCCTGCTGGAGGCCACCCTCCTGACGGTGTTCGCGGTGAAGGCCGCCGTCTTCCCGCTCGCGGCGTGGCTGCCCGACTCGTACCCGACGACGCCGGCGCCGGTCACCGCGGTGTTCGCCGGTCTCCTCACCAAGGTCGGGGTGTACTGCGTCCTGCGCGTGGAGACGCTGCTGTTCCCCGGCAACCAACTCGCCGACCTGCTGATGTGGGCGGCGCTCGCCTCTCTGATCATCGGGGTCCTCGGCGCGGTGGCGCAGACCGACCTCAAGCGGGTCCTGTCCTTCGTCCTGATCAGCCACATCGGCTACATGATCTTCGGCATCGGGGTGGGCACCCGCGCCGGGCTCGGCGGGGCGATCGTGTACGTCGTCCACCACATCACCGTGCAGACGGCGCTGTTCCTGGTGGCGGGGTTGATCGAGCGCCGTACGGGCACCACCGAGCTGACCCGGGTCGGCGGGCTGACGCGGGCCGCGCCTGCGCTCGCGGTGCTGTTCCTGGTGCCCGCGCTGAACCTGGCGGGCATTCCGCCGATGTCCGGGTTCATCGGGAAGCTGCAACTGCTGCGCGCGGGGGTCGCGGACGGCGGGGTGCTGCCGTACCTCCTGGTCGCCGCGGCGTCGTTGACGAGCTTGTTGACCCTGTACGTGATGGCGAAGGTGTGGAACCTCGCGTTCTGGCGGGCGGCTCCGCCGGGCCGGCCCGCCGGGGGGACGGTGTTGGAGGAGACCGACCCGGACGAGGACCACGGCGACACCGACTCGGACTCCGGCGCCGGCGCCGGCAGCGGCTCGGGGGACGATGCCGGGGCGGCGGAGGGCTCCGCCCGACGGCCGGCACCCGCGGGGCAGGCGGTCACCGCGACGTTGTCCGGGCGGGCGATCACCACGACGACCGACCGGCTGCCCCGCAGCATGACGTGGGCGACCTTCGCTCTGGTCCTGTTGTCGCTGGCCTACACGGTGCTGGGCGATCCCTTCACGGCCCTCACCGAGCGCACGGCGGCCGAACTCCTGCAACGTTCCCCCTACATCGAGGCGGTCCTCGGCCCATGACGTTCCCGTGATCTCGCTACGATTCCGCGACCCCAACCTGCCGCCCTTCAGCTGTGCGGTGGTGGGGCGCCGACGGCGGGTGCTCGACCTCCCCCTGATCGCCTGGTTGACCGTGGTGTGGATGTTGTTGTGGGGCACGCTCAGCCTCCCCAATGCGATCACCGGGGTCGTGGTGGCGGTGATCGTGTGCCTGGTGTTCCCGCTGCCGCAGGTCAACATCGGGCTGCGGTTGCATCCCGTGGGCATCGCCCGGTTGACCGTCCGACTGCTGTGGGAGATGTACACGGCCGGGGTCAAGGTGTCCCACCAGATGGTGGACCGGCGGCCGTTCCGCGCGGGCGTCCTCGCCGTTCCGCTGCGCTGCCGCAGCGATCTGATGCTCACCGCAACCGCCATCGCCGTCTCCAACGTCCCCGACAGCTCCGTCGTCGAGGTCCATCGCTCGCAGGCCACGCTGTTCGTGCACGTCCTCGAAGCCGACGACCCCGCGACCCCGGAGCGGGCCCGGCAGGGAGTGTGGCGGATGGAGGAACTGGTCGTGCGCGCCTTCGGCGACCGGGCGGAGATCGCCCGGGTACGCCAACCGCCGCCTCAGCCCCGGAGTTCCCGATGAGCCCCGCCCAGGCCGTGGACCACGGTCTGCTGGTGGCCGCCGCCGCGATGCTGTTGATCGCCGGGGCGCTGGTGCTCTACCGGGTGTGGCGCGGGCCGTCCATGCTCGACCGGGCCATGGCCCTCGACGTCTGCGCCGCCCTGATGATCGCGGGGATCGGCGTCCGCTCCGCCCTGAGCCGGGACTCCTTCTACTTCCCCGTGATGCTCGTGCTGGCGTTCCTCGGCTTCACCGGATCCGTGGGGATCGCCCGCTTCATCGCCGTCCGAGACCGTGCACCGGACGAGCCGCGCGGCAGGAAGAGGCGACGATGAGCAATTGGGACCAGGTCGCGGACACCGCAGGAGCGGTCCTGCTCTTCGTGGGAGCCGCAGTCAGCCTGTTCGGCGCGATCGGGATGGTACTCATGCCCGATGTGCTCTCCCGCAGCCATGCCGCGACCAACCCCCAGGCACTTGGAATGCTGCTGGTGCTGATGGGGGTGGCGCTGCGGCTGCGCAGCGGCATCGACCTGGGCACCCTGGGCCTGGTGGGCTTCTTCCAACTGCTGACCGGACCAGTGGCGGCGCACCTGGTGGCAAGGGTGGCCTACCGCACGGGCTACGCCGGCCGTGAGGGCCTGGTCTACGACGAGTTGGACGAACAGCTCAGCACGGCGCCGCAACCGAAGGACGACGGGACGGCGTGACTCCGCCCCGGGAACTGGTCGCGGCCTACCGGTCGGCTCTCTCCTATGCCTGTGCTGGCAGTTCCTCCAGTGGTGCGACCGTGCGTCCGCCGCGTACGACGGGTAGCCCTTGCACGATGCGGTCGACCATCTGGTCGTAGCGCAGGCCCGCCTCGGCGAGGTGGAGGTCCTCGCCAAAGGCGTCGTCGGCGGTAAGGAGGACTTCGGGGACCAGCAGGTCGGGCAGGACCGCATGGGGCGCTGGGTCCTCGACTGTCAGACCGCAGGTGCCGAGGTCGACGTAGTCGGGGACGAGGACCCGGCCATGCAGGCGTCCGGCGATCTCGGGGAGGAACTCGTCCCACATGATCGCCACGGCGGCACGCACATCGCCGAGGACCTCGACGTGTTGTTCGGTGGAGTTGCCGAGGAAGGTCTCGACCTCGATGTCACCCTGCACCAGGAGGTGTGAGGTGCCGGTGAGGACGAGGTTGGCGACGGTCAGGTTTCCGAGGACGATCAGGGACGGACTGCCGTAGTCCAGGTTGAGGATGTTGCCGTCGACGTGGAGGTCACCGTCGATGACGTAGCCGGTGACGGCGCCGTCGATGCCCTCGTACTCGGGTCGACCGCCGGCCTGGATCCAGGGGTTCTGATGCCGGTACTGGTGGTCGTCCAACCACAGGGAGCCGGGCAGTGTCGCGGACCCGGGGTGCAGGATGTACTCCTCTTCTTCCAGGGTGCCGTAGGTCTCCTGCGGGAAGCCGCGCCGCTCGAACAGAGCTGCCGTCTCCAGCCATGTTTGGTAGATCGTCTTCATGGGCCGCAGAGTAAACGCCTGCACCGACAAGCCACTTGTCACCGGGGCGTCGTCGGAAGCGGTGTGGCGCCCGCGCACGACGAAGCCGGCGGCGGCAACGGCAAGGGACGGCTTGCCCTCAGCGGACCACCACTATGCGGTGCTGTCCGTGCATGCTGAGCGGGCGGGCGTCATGGATGCTGGAGACCCAGGTGATCGCCGCGTACCGGCCGGGGGCCAGCGGCGTGGTGAGCAGCACCTCACGTCCGGGGGACAGCGGTGGTGTGCCCAGCCACTTGCTCAGGTCGAACGGGGGCGCGCCGCCCGTGCCGTCGAAGAAGGCTTGGATGTCCCTCTCCGTCACCGAGTCGTCGGTGATCGGGCAGAACATCGCCTCGTCGACCTGGTTCTGCATGCGGTTGACGTAGCGCAGCGGGCCGCCCGGGGTGATGTGGCCGTCGAGCAGGAAGCGCGGTCCCTGGCCGGGGATGTCGACGGCGGTGAGGGTGGCACAGGAAGACCGGGCCGCTTCCGTCTTGGTGGGGTGCACCGTGAGCGAGCGCAGATGTTCCTGGCCGGACTGGGGGTCGCGGCCACGTGGGCCTTCGAAGTCGAGGTATTCGAGGACGAGATACCGGCCCGGTGGCAGCGGCGCCGTGAAGCAAATGTCCGTGCCGGGGTGCGTGATGCCCCCGCCGTACAGCTCTGCGGTCGCCATCAGGGCGTGTGCCGCCTGGATGTTGTCCTGTCCTTCGGTGGTGAAGACCCGGCGCAGTCGGGCCCGGAACTGCGCCTCCGTCGCGCCGGCACGCAACCGGACGACGCCGACGTGGCCGGTGCGCGAGCTGGTGGTCCTCAGCCGGAACGGCACGGGGCCGGCGAACGCGCGTGCAGGCGCGGTGAATCCGTCTTCGCCGGTGACGATGTCCAACACCTGTGCTGCTTGCGGACGGTCGCGCGGATGCGCCTGTGCGGCGGGGCCGCCCCACAGCAGTGCACCTCCGACGGCCGCGGCTCCAGTGAGAAGGCTCCGCCTACTGGGCATGCTTCGTGCTCCCCTCGGAAGGCTCCCCCGTGAAGTCCCCCGTGCGACGCCCGCACCGGTGGTGGGAGTGGATGTCCTTCACTCTGCCGCAGTCGCAGAGCGTGAACATCGGCCGGCAGTTGCGACTGTGGCGCAACTGCGGTGGTACGCCGGCCTGGCAGCCGTACACCCCGGGGTGCGGCCCACCGTCGCGGCGGTCACGAGGTCGACGATCTCCCACCCGTCGCCTCCGCTTGACAAGGCGTTCAGGAAGAGTTGCCCCATACCAGCGACTTCTGCACTAAACATCAATCAACACGGGCAACTCACCTCCAGTTCCTTCGTATGGACGCAGTTCGCCGTCGAGGGCAGAGGCACCGGCCCGGACGCGGACGCGCAACTTCCGAGTGAGAGGTGGCGAAGACCATGAGCATGATCCAGACCGGCAGGCTGCAGCTGAACTCCCCGAACCCCACGGAGGTGACGGGTGGTGACACCTCGACGTTCACCCAGGTCACGTTCCCGTCGCCGTTCCCGGCCAACGCGACGGTGATCGTCGTTCCGTTCGTCCAGACGTTCAACGGTCCCGACACCCCGGGGCTGCGCATCGCCGACGTCACCACCACCGGATTCAAGATCCGCATCAATGAACTCGTCGGCACCGGCAGAGCGCTCTCCGACGGGCCACACACCTCCGAGACGATCGGTTGGATCGCCAGCACCGTGTAGGTCGCCGGGGTCCGCTCAATAGCGCAGGACAGCGGCGATCCGGCCCTCGTCGGCGAGGGTGTCGTCGGGGACGAAGCCGATGTGGGCGCCGGTGTCGAGGGCGCGTTCGATCACTTCGTCGACGATGTCCTCGCGCGCCCCGGGGTCGCCCGGCTCGGCCGGGACGAGGTGCTCGCCGGCATCGCGGACGGTGGCGCGGAAGTTCTCCTCGACCACGAGGTGGTCGATCGTGCCCGATTCCGCGGCCTGTCGGACGTCGTCCAGGCCGGAGGTGAACGCGCGGCGGCCCCGGGCCGCGTCGAGCCGGCGCAGCGCGTCGCTGACTTCCTGGTCCGCATGGGCCCGGACAGCGGGCTCGACCACGCGGTGGACGGTGGCGGGGTCGACACCGGCGAGGCCGGCGTGGGGGACCTGCGCGGCGGCCGCTCGGGTGATCGGTCCGGCGGCGTCCAGCAGGGCGAGGGCAGCGCCCTCACCGACCACGTACAGCGGTCGGGGGTCGGCGGCGAGCACCTTGCCGGCCTCCGCGTCGGCCTCCCGCAGGAACGCCCTGGTCTCCTCGTCGCGGAAGGTGCTCGGCACGTCGCCGATCTGCTCCCGCCGTTCGGGGTCGGGCTCGTCGTAGGTGCGCACCAGGGGGAAGCCGTGGTCCTTCTCTTCGGTGACCCGCGCCTGGTCGCCGCCCCACAGCACCACCCGATCGGCGGCGACCGCCAGCACCCAGTAGGGGCGCTCGGCGGCGTGGGCGGCGACGAGGTTGCGGGTGAGGAAGGTGTCGGAGAGGACGACCCGGGGCGGGGCGGAGCGCCCGAACGACCAGATGTGGTGTTCGCCGGGCGCGGCGAGGATCGCCAGGCCGTCCTCGGCGTGCACGAGGTCGACCTCGGTCAGGGCGCGGTCGAGTTGCTCCAGTACGTCGATCCGGTCGGTTCGGGAGACCGCTGGGTCGGCCTCGATCTTCTCCTTCGCCTCGGCCAGCAGGCCGCGCAGCCGGATCGGGTCCTGCTCGCTGCCCGGCTCCCGGCGGTGCGTGGGCATCACGATCGACACCGCCGGATAGGTCCGGGGCCGGCGCAGCTCGGCGAGGGTGGCGGAGCTGAGGATGGGGCGCATGGGAACCCTTTCCGAGAGGCGGTTCGGCCTGAGTGGCGTGAGGGCGCCAGCCCGACGCTACTCCCAAATGCCGCAAAATATCGTTTTGTCGGCCGGGGGGCGGGTAACGCAACCCGCCGTCCGGCGGGCGCGCTTGCCCGCGCCGCCCGACGAGAAGGGGCCTCCCCCGGTGTTCAACGTGTCCCGTTCGGCGGCCAGGTCACGGCAGCCCACGTGGTCGGTTCCGGGGTTGTCGGCGATCTCGCTCGGCCGCCACCGATCGGGCGCCCTTAGGGTGGGGGCATGCCGTCAGCTCGCCTCCGTCCCACTCCGCGCCCGACCGCGAAGGGTTCCCGCGGGGTCGACGGGCTGCCTCGACAGGCGACGCGCGAAATGCGCGAGTTGCCGGTGGTTGCCGCCGGTGCCGAGGTGATGCCGTTCGCGATACAGCCGTACGACGAGGTCGTCGCGCACGACACCGTCTGGGGCGAGCACTCCCACCCCTTCCATGAACTCCTGTGGAACGAGCGCGGGGCGTCCACGGCCGTCGTCGGGGCGCGGGTGTGGACGGTGACGCCCGCGCTGGGGCTGTGGATGCCCGCCGGCACGCTGCACTCGGGGTCGGCGGTCGCCGGGACGTGGTTCAGGGCGACGTTCTTCGCGTACCACGCCGCCCCGTCCATGTCTGACACGCCCGTGGCCGTCGAGGTCACCCCGCTGTTGCGGCTGCTGCTGGAGCGGCTCGGGGACGCCCGCCTCTCCCCCGTCTCGCGGGCGACCACGGAGGCGATGGTGCTCGACGTGCTGGAGCCGTCGCCGCGGGAACTGCTCGTGCACGGGCCGACGTCGGCGCTGCTGCGCCCGATCGCGCGGGCGCTCGGCGCGGACCCGGGCGACCAACGCACGCTGGCCGACTGGGCGGCGGAGTTGGGGGTGAGCGCCCGGACGATCAGTCGGGCGTTCACCGCGGAGACCGGCACCAGCTTCGCGCGCTGGGTCGCCGCGGTGCGGGCGCAGCACGCGGTGGCCCTCCTCAGCCGGGGCTGGGAGGTGGAGGCCGTCGCGGAGGAGGTGGGCTACCGGTCGGCGAGCGCCTTCGGCGTGGCCTTCCGGCGGACGACCGGGCTCACTCCGGGGACGTTCCGGACCGTCTGAACCGCCCTCGCACCCGCATCGGGTGGCGCTCCAGCACGGGGCGACTGTCCTGATCGCTATATCCACTGTCTCAAAAGGTCGATTGCGACACTGATCCCCTCCCTCTTAGAGTGCAAAGGTAAGCCTTACCTAAGCGCTTGCGTTCCAGTGCGGTGCACACGCTCCACGACGGCATCCCGGGCCCCGGGCGTGCGAGGAACAGCACCTTCGGCATCCGGATCAGTGGGGGTTCGACCATCATGCGTTCACTTCGTCTGCGGCTGCTCACCGCAGCCGCCGCTCTCATGGCCGTCGCGGCCTGCGGCGGCCCGTCCTCGTCCGAGGGCGACGGCGGCAACGGCGGCGACAAGGGGTCGTCGGCTTCGGGCACGTTCCCGACGACCATCAAGCACGCCCTCGGGACGACGACCATCGACGAGAAGCCCGAGCGCGTCGCCGCGGTCAACTGGGCCAACCACGAGGTGCCGCTGGCGCTCGGCATAGTCCCGGTCGGGATGGCCGCCGCGACCTTCGGCGACGACGACGGCGACAAGGTGCTGCCCTGGGTCGAGGAGAAGCTCGGCGAACTCGGCGCGAAGACGCCGGTGCTGTTCGACGAGACCGACGGCATCGACTTCGAGGCCGTCGCCGACACCAAGCCGGACGTCATCCTCGCCTCGTACTCCGGCCTCACCAAGCAGGACTACGCCACCCTCAGCGAGATAGCCCCGGTCGTGGCGTACCCGGACGCTCCGTGGGCGACGCCCTGGCGGGAGATCATCCGCACCAACAGCAAGGCCATCGGGCTGGCCGACAAGGGCGAGGCCCTGATCAAGGACCTGGAGGGGCAGATCGGACAGACCGTCGCCAAGTACCCGCAGCTGAAGGGGAAGTCGGCGATGTTCATGACGCACGTGGACCCCGGTGACGTGAGTCAGATCGGCTTCTACACCGCGCACGACACCCGGACGCTCTTCTTCGAGGACCTGGGTCTGAAGACGCCCGGGAGCATTGCCGCCGCGTCCAAGGACACGGACAAGTTCGCCCTCACCCGCAGCGCCGAGCAGATCGACTCGTTCAACGACGTCGACATCGTCACCGGCTACGGCGACGCGGAGGGCAAGCTGGCCAAGGCGCTGCGCGAGGACCCGCTGGTGTCGAAGCTCCCCGCCATCCAGCGCGGCTCCACCTATCTGCTGCCCGGCAGCGCGCCCCTGGCGACGGCGGCCAACCCGACGCCGCTGTCCATTTCATGGGTGCTGGAGGACTACGTCGCCGCGCTCGCCAAGGCCGCGGACAAGGTCGCATGACGACCTCCGTCCACGGTCGACCGGACGCCGCCGCGGTGAACACGCCGCGGCGGCGTCCGGTCCGCGTACGCGTCCTCTGGCTCGCCGCGGCGCTCCTGGTCCTGGTGGCGCTCGCGCTGGCCTCCCTCGCCTTCGGCTCCCGGGCCGTCGCCTGGGCCGACGTGTGGGCCGCGCTCCAAGGCGCGGACGGCACGTTGGAGCAGGCCGCCGCCAGCAAGCGGATCCCCCGGACGCTGCTCGCAGCGCTCGTCGGCGGGGCGCTCGGCCTCGCCGGCGCCGTGATGCAGGGGGTGACGCGCAACCCGCTCGCCGACCCCGGCATCCTCGGCGTCACCATGGGCGCGTCCCTCGCCCTCGTCACCGCCGTCGCGTTCTTCGGCCTCGTGTCGCCGATCGGCTACATATGGGTGGCCATGGCGGGAGCGGGGCTGTCGGCCGTCTTCGTGTACGGCATCGCCAGCCTGGGACGGGGCGGGGCGACCCCGCTCAAGCTCGCGCTCTCCGGGGCCGCGACCTCGGCGGCGTTCGTCTCGCTCGTCACCGCCATCACCCTGCCCCGCGGCGACATCGCCGGGAGCCTGCGGCTCTGGCACGTCGGCGGCCTCGGCGGCGCCTCCTTCGAACGCATCAACCACGTCCTGCCGTTCCTCGCGGTCGGCTTCGCGATCTGCCTGCTGTCCGGCAAGGCGCTGAACTCGCTGGCGCTCGGCGACGAACTCGCGGCGGGGCTCGGCGAGCGGGTCGCCGTGGTCCGGGGCGTGGCGGCACTCGGCTCGATCGTGCTGTGCGGCGCCGCCACCGCGATCACCGGGCCGATCGGCTTCGTCGGACTGGTCGTCCCCCACGCCTGCCGTCTCCTCGTCGGCGTGGACCACCGCTGGCTGCTGCCCTTCTCCGCCGTCCTGGGCGCGGCGCTGCTCACCGCGGCGGACGTGGTCGGCCGGGTGGTGGCGCGGCCCGCGGAGATCGACGTGGGCATCGTGACGGCCCTCATCGGCGCGCCGTTCTTCGTCTGGATCGTCCGTCGACAGAAGGTGCGCGCCCTGTGAAGACCGGCACCCCCGCCCCCGCCACGGCGGTCGTCGCCCGCGGCCGGGCCCGCCGGGCGCTGCGGCGCCGCGCCCTCACGGGGCTGCTCGCGCTGCTCGTGGTGGTCACGTTCACCGCGTCCCTGATGGTCGGGCACACGTACTACCCGCTGGACGACGTGCTCCGGGTCGTCCTCGGCGAGCGGGTCCCCGGCGCGTCGTTCACCGTGGGCCGGCTGCGGCTGCCGCGGGCCGTGCTCGCCGTGGTCGCCGGCTTCAGCTTCGGGCTCGCCGGCATCACCTTCCAGGCCATGCTCCGCAACCCGCTGGCCAGCCCCGACGTCATCGGCATCTCCTCGGGTGCGAGCGCGGCGGCGGCCGTCGCGATCGTCACCCTCTCCCTGGGTGCGACCGAGGTGTCCGTCATCGCGATCGTCGCCGCACTCGCCGTGGCGCTGCTGATCTACGCCCTGGCGTTCAAGGACGGCGTCGTCGGCACCCGGCTGATCCTCATCGGCATCGGCATCGCCGCGATGCTCGACAGCGTCGTCGCCTACGTGCTCTCGCAGGCCGCGCAGTGGGACCTCCAGGAGGCCATGCGCTGGCTGACCGGCAGCCTGAACGGCGCCACCTGGGACCAGACGGCGCCCGCCGCGGCGGCGCTGGCGCTCCTGGGCCCCGTACTGCTGTCGCAGTCCCGGAACCTGACGACGCTGCAACTCGGGGACGACACCGCCGCCGCCCTCGGCACCCGGGTGGAGCGCACCCGCGTCACGGCGATCGTCGCCGCGGTCGGACTCATCGCCTTCGCCACGGCCGCCGCCGGGCCCATCGCGTTCGTCGCCTTCCTCGCCGGGCCCATCGCGGCACGGCTCACGGGGACCAGCGGTTCGCTGCTGATACCCGCCGGACTCGTCGGCGCCCTGCTCGTCCTGGTCGCCGATCTGACCGGCCAGTACGCCTTCGGCACCCGGCTGCCGGTCGGCGTCGTCACGGGCGTGCTCGGCGCGCCCTACCTCGTGTACCTCATCATCCGCACCAACCGGGCGGGAAGCTCCCTGTGACCACATCCCACTCCCTGGCCGCCGAAGGACTCACCCTCGGCTACGGCGACCGCACCGTCATCGACTCCCTCGACCTCGTCGTCCCGCCCGGTCGCATGACCGCGATCGTCGGCGCCAACGCCTGCGGCAAGTCGACGCTCCTGCGGGCCATGTCCCGGCTCCTCGCACCGCGCGCGGGCCGCGTCGTCCTGGACGGCAGGGAGGTGCACCGCACCCCCGCGAAGGAACTCGCCCGCACGCTGGGGCTGCTGCCCCAGACCCCGATCGCGCCGGACGGCATCACCGTGACGGACCTCGTCAGCCGCGGACGCCACCCGCACATGCGGATGTTCTCCCGCTGGAACAGCGACGACGACGCGGCCGTCGCAGCGGCCCTGTCCGCCACCGGCACCCTCGACCTGGCGGACCGCGACGTCGACGAACTCTCCGGCGGTCAGCGCCAACGCGTCTGGATCGCCATGGCGCTGGCCCAGCAGACCGACGTCCTCCTCCTCGACGAGCCGACCACCTTCCTCGACGCCAACCACCAGATCGACGTACTCGACCTGCTCACCGACCTGAACCAGACCAGGGGCACCACGATCGTGATGGTCCTGCACGACCTCAACCTCGCCGCGCGGTACGCCGACCACCTCATCGCGCTCACGCCCGGGCGCCCGCACGCCAGCGGCACCCCACACGAGGTCCTCACCCGGGAGAACGTGCGTGCCGTGTTCGGCCTGGACAGCCGGGTCATCGAGGACCCGGTCTCGGGCCGGCCCCTCATACTTCCCATCGGACGCCACCGCATCAAACCGGCGGCCACCACACCGCCGACGTCCGACCGGGCGTAGGCACGGCGCACGACCCTCGGAGGTACGCATGGACGATCAGGCAGGCGACGAGGCAGCCACCGACCCCTACTTCGACCTCGGCAGCCACACCCGCCCGGTGACCACCTCCTCCCCCGAGGCCCAGCTCTGGTTCGACCGCGGCCTCGTGTGGACGTACTCCTTCCACCACGAGGAGGCCGCCCGCTGCTTCGAGCGGGCCGCGGCGGCCGACCCCGACTGCGCCATGGCGTACTGGGGCCTGGCCTATGCGCTCGGCCCCAACTACAACAAGCCCTGGGAGTCCTTCGACGCGCGGGACCTCACCCGTACCGTCGAGCGCACCCACGCCGCGGTCGAGCGGGCGCACGAGAAGGCCCCCGCGGCCACGGCCGTCGAGCGGGCGCTGATCGAGGCGCTGCGCGCCCGCTATCCGCAGGCGGACCCCGTCGAGGACTGTTCGGTGTGGAACGAGCCGTACGCCGAGAGCATGCGGGCGGCCCACGAGAGCGACCCCGACGACCTCGACGTGGCGACCCTGTACGCGGACGCGCTGATGAACCTCACGCCCTGGCAGCTGTGGGACCTGCGCACCGGCGAGCCCGCCGAGGGGGCCCGTACGGTGGCGGCGAAGGCGGTGCTCGACCGGGCGCTCGCCACGGCCGAGGGGCGCAGGCATCCCGGCGTGCTGCACCTGTACATCCACCTGATGGAGATGTCCCCGCGGCCGGAGAGCGCGCTGCCCGTCGCGGACCGGCTGCGCGGACTGGTGCCCGACGCCGGGCACCTCGCCCACATGCCCTCGCACCTGGAGGTGCTCTGCGGGGACTACCGGCGGGTGGTGTCCGACAACGACGCCGCGATCGCCGTCGACGCAAAGGCCGTCGCCCGCTTTGGTGCGATGAACTTCTACACCCTGTACCGCTGCCACAACATCCACTTCAAGATCTACGGTGCGATGTTCCTCGGGCAGTGCGCGGTGGCGCTGGAGGCGGCCGGGCAGTTGGAGGCGTCGGTTCCGCAGGAGCTGCTGCGGGTGGAGAGCCCGCCCATGGCCGACTGGCTGGAGTCGTTCCTGGCCATGCGGGTGCACGTGCTGATCCGCTTCGGGCGCTGGGCCGACATCCTTGAGCTGCCGCTGCCGAAGGACCGGGAGCTGTACAGCACGACCACGGCGATGCGGCACTACGCGCGGGGCGTCGCCCTCTCCGCGACCGGGCGGGTCGCCGAGGCGGAGGCGGAGCGCGAACGGTTCCGGGAGGCGGTGGGCCGGGTCCAGGAGACGCGCATGCTCTTCAACAACACCTGCCGCGACATCCTCGCCATCGCCGCCGCCATGCTCGACGGCGAGCTGGAGTACCGCAAGGGCGACTTCGACGCCGCGTTCGCCTCGCTGGAGCGGTCGATCGAGCTGGACGACAACCTGCCGTACGACGAGCCCTGGGGCTGGATGCAGCCGACGCGGCACGCGTACGGGGCGCTGCTGCTGGAGCAGGGGCGGGTCGCGGAGGCAGCGGCCGTGTACCGCGCGGACCTGGGCCTCGACGACACCCTGCCGCGGGCCCGTCAGCACCCGGGCAACGTGTGGTCCCTGCATGGATTCCACGAGTGCCTGGTACGGCTCGGGCGTACCGAGGAGGCGCGCATCGTCGCGCAGCAGCTGAAGCTGGCGACGGCCGTGGCGGACGTGCCGATCGAGGCGTCGTGCTTCTGCCGGACGGAGACGGCCGCCTCCGGGGGCGGCACCTGCTGCTGAGCGCCGGGGCGTGGGGCCCGGCGCCGGGCCCCACGCCCGCTGCCGGGCTGCGCCGCGCGGGGCCGGTCAGCCGTGTCGCTCCGGCGGCGGAGGGTCGAAGAGGCCGAGTTCGACGTCGTCGGGCGCCTGGAAGAGCTGCACGTACTCCTTGAGCAGTGCACGGCTGACGGGGGCGGTTCCCACACCGCCCTCCTTGCTGCGGGCTTCGAGGCGGCGGCACAGCTCGTCGAAGGGCACGGCGAGGTAGTGCAGTTCGACCAGGACGCCGCGCGCGTGGGCCGCCGCGCGCTTCTCGTCCCGTTCGGCGCGCCCCCAGAAGCCGTACTCCAGGATCACGGTCTGGCCGAGTTCCAGCAGGTCCTGGGCGTGCTCCCACAGCCGTCCCTCCAGCCGGTCGCGCACGGGCTCGTCGAACAGGTCGACACCGAGGTCCGCCAGCCATTCGTCCGGGCACAGGCGCACCGCCGGGACCTCGCGCGCCAGACGCTTGGCCAGCGTCGTCTTCCCGGAACCGGGGAGCCCGCACAGCAGGATCAGCCTGGGCTCGTTGCCCGTGTCCATCAGGCGCCTCCAGGGCTCCGCGGCAAGGTGACCGGCAGCAGCCGGCCGACCGGCGCCCGGGTGCTGCCACGATGTTGCCATGGACATCCAGAACACCAACAGGTTCCTGGTGCGTACCGCAACCGCCTCCGACTGGGTGGCGCTCGCCGGCATCGACCCGATCGCCGCCGCGGGTGACGCGGCGCGAAGTGCGCACATCAGGCGATGGTGCGAGCAGGGTGCCGTCGTCGTGGCGGAGGACGCGTCCGGGGCCCTGGGCTACGGCGTGCTGGAGTACACCTTCTTCGACCACGGCTTCGTGCCCATGCTGATGGTCGCGCCCGGCGCCCGTCGGCGAGGGGTCGGGGCGCAGTTGCTGGACGCCGTGGCGGCGGCCTGTACGACGCCGAAGCTGTTCACGTCCACGAACGTCTCGAACCTCCCGATGCAGTGCTTGCTGCACCGCGCGGGCTGGCAGGCCGTCGGGCTGCTGCACGGGCTGGACGACGGCGATCCCGAACTCTTCTTCCGCTGCCCCCGGGTCGGGGACTCGTGACGCCGCGCTCAGGCCGCTCGAATGCCCCCGCCGGCCGAGCCCGGACGGTCGAGGACGACCTGCCTGCCCTGCCCTCGGGTGAACCGGTCATCCCAACGACGCACCCGCCTTGCGCCCCGAGTGCCGGATCCGACGGCATCCGCTTACCGTGATCGCGATCGTGTGCAGCGTCGGAAGGAACCGGCATGCCGGTAAACGTCACCTACCCGGGCGTCTATATCGACGAGGTCAAGAGCCCCGTCAGGACGATCACGGGTGTTCCCACCTCTGTGGCCGCGTTCGTCGGCTACGCGCCCCGCGGACCGGTCGACGGGCCGGTGCACATCACCGGCTGGGCCGACTACTCGGCGATCTTCGGCGGCCTCCAGCGCAACTGTCCGATGAGCTACGCGGTTTACCAGTTCTATCTGAACGGTGGCAGCGAGGCCGAGATCGTCCGGGTGGTCAGGGAGGACAAGGACCACAAGGACACCGTTCGCCTGCCCCTCAGTGCGAGTGACGCCGCGGCCACAAAGACAGCCCCCCAGCCTTCTCCCTCGCCCGCCACCACGCCGGGCGAGGAGGGCGGCGACGCGGGTGGCGACGCCGGCGCGCCGGACGCCGCCGGGGAGGCGAAGAAGAAGACGCAGCCCGCGCAGGGCAGCGGTGCGGCCAAGAAGTCGACGGCCTCCGTTTCGTCAGGGCCCACTGCCGCTTCGGGCCCTGCCCTGCTCGCCGCCTCGCCGGGACAGTGGGCACTCAACCTGCGTGCCCGCGTCGACTACGACACATCGGAGCCGAGGGAAACGAAGGACTCGGACCGCAAGCTGTTCAACCTGACGGTCCACGACACGGGCACCGGCGCGACGGAGCGGTACCTCAACGTCAGCGTGGAACCCGGCAGCCCCCGCAGCCTCGAACAGTTGCTGCGGTCCTCGCAGCTCGTACGTGCCGTGCCGGACTCTCCGCTCACCAAGGTGCCGAAGCCGAGCCAGGACCCGAAAGAGGGCGAGGACCCCTACACGTACGAGCCGACGGACCCGAAGGAACCGCAGCCGCCCTTCTCCTACGCCCCTCCCGGTTCTGACAGCGATCAGGGCGCCACGGACGAACGGCCGACGGATCTGGCCCTGTACAGGGGCGACCCGGCGGCGAAGACCGGCCTGTACCAGCTGCTGAAGACCGACATCTTCAACATCCTGTGCCTGCCCGACAGCGACTGGCTCGGCGAGTCACTGCCGTCGGACGGAATTGCCGATCTGCGGAGCGCGGCCCTGAAGCTCTGCGTGGATCGGCGGTCCATTCTGCTGGTCGACCCGCCCCGGTCGTGGACCGGTGGACCGGCGGGCGGCGATTCCAACGCGGCCGTCCTCGGCACCGTCCTGGACAACGTGTCGGAGCTGGAACTGGGTGACCCCGGCAAGAACGCCGCTGTGTACTACCCGCGGCTCCTCTCGCCCGACCCCCTGCTCGACGGTGCCCTCAGGCCCTTCCCGCCCTGCGGGGTGATGGCCGGTGTGCTCGCCCGCACCGACGTCCAGCGCGGGGTGTGGAAGGCGCCGGCCGGCACGGACGCCTCGCTCAGCGGGGTCAGCGAGCTGGAGGTGCCGCTGACCGACCTGGAGATCGGCAGGCTGAACCCGGTCGGCGTCAACTGTCTGCGGCGGCTGCCCGCCGCGGGCCCGGTGGCCTGGGGAGCCCGCACGTTGAACGGGGCCGACCGGCTCGCCAGCGAGTGGAAGTACCTACCCGTGCGACGGCTGGCGCTCTTCATCGAGGAGAGCCTGTTCCGGGGCACCCAGTGGGTGGTGTTCGAGCCGAACGACGAGCCCCTGTGGGCCTCGATCCGGCTGAACGTCGGGGCCTTCATGAACTCCCTCTTCCGAGCGGGTGCCTTCCAGGGCCGAACGCCCCAGGACGCCTACCTCGTGAAGTGCGACAAGGACACCAACCCGCAGAACGACATCGACCGCGGCATCGTCAACATCCAGGTGGGCTTCGCCCCGCTCAAGCCGGCCGAGTTCGTGATCGTGCACATCCAGCAGCTCGCCGGCCAGATCCAGGTCTAGGTCGAGCGCCAGATCAGGTCCAGGAGGACGACCGATGCCCGAAGTCACGCGTCGGGATCCGTTCAAGAACTTCCGGTTCCGGGTGAAGTTCAGCGGACAGACCGACTACATCGCGGGAATCAGCAAGGTCAGCGGACTCAAGCGCACCACCGAGGTCATCCGGCACCGCGACGGGGGCGACCCGGGAACCAGCCGCAAGCTGCCCGGGCGCACCGAGTACGAGGCCATCACCCTGGAGCGCGGCTGCACCGTCGACACCGCCTTCGAGGAGTGGGCCAACCGGGTCTGGAGCCTCAAGAACTCGTCGGGCGGGCTGGAGACGTCGCTGAAGGACTTCCGCCGCGACCTCATCATCGACGTCTTCGACGAGGGCGGGCAGCAGGTGCTGTCGTACTCGGTGCACGAGTGCTGGGTGTCCGAGTACCAGGGCCTGCCCGAACTCGACGCCGGGACCAACGCCGTGGCGTTCGAGCACATCAAGGTGGAGCACCACGGCTGGGTGCGGGAGCACACCAACGTGCCGCAGGAGCCGCAGTTCACCGACACCGCGGGGTGAGCGGCGTGCCGCGGCAGCTGACGGAGTCGAACGTCCTCGACGTGTGGGAGAGCGGGCTCGCCGGGCCGTCGGCCGCGCGCTCGCTCCTCCTCGCCTCGATGGTGGCGCCGAGCCCGCGGAGCGTCCCCGACCTGCCGCTGAGCGCGCTCAACTCCCTGCTGCTGGGGCTGCGTCGAGACGCCTTCGGCGATGCGCTGCCGTGCACGGCGGACTGCCCCGAGTGCGGCGAGAGCCTCGATGTCACCGTGGCGTCGGACGAGCTGCTGCCCGCCGGGGGCGGGACCGCCGCGGGCGCCACGGCCACCGTGGTGTCGTACGGCAGGACGGTCACGTACCGCGCGCTGACCGGCCGCGACGTCCGCGCCGTCGACTCCGCGGCGCCCCGTGCCCGCCAGGCGCTGCTGCGGCGCAGCGTCCTGAGCGTGGATCCGCCCACCGACCGGCTGCCCGACGAGGTCCTGGAGGACGTCGCCCGGCACCTCGCCGACCTCGACCCGGGGGCCGATTCCGTCCTCACCCTGGACTGCCCGCAGTGCGAGCACCGTTGGGAGGCCGCGTTGGACCTCGCCGAGCACGTGTGGACCGACGTCTGCGGGTACGCGCACCGCCTCCTGCACGAAGTGCACGCCCTTGCCCGGGCCTTCGGCTGGACGGAGGCCGACGTGCTCGCGATCAGCCCCACGCGGCGGCGGTTCTATCTGGAGGCGAGCACCGGATGAACGACTTCGTCGACCGACTCCTCAAGGCACCGGGGCCGAGGTTGAGGCCGCTCGCGCCGAACGTGTTCGACCCGATGGCCCCGCGTCTGCCGGGAGGCGACCAGGGGCCGTTGGCGTACGAACCCGAGATCGAGGAGGCCGAGCAGGCGGCGGTGCGGGCACCGGTGCTTCGGTCCGGGCCGCCCGCCGTACGCCGGGCGGACGGAGTCGCCGTCGAGGCCGGGCAGATGTCGTACGAGGTGGCTCCGGTCGACGGAACGGGCGCGGTCGTCGTCGGGGAACGGGCCGGGGCGGTGGTTGCGGAATCCGTCGCTGCGGCGGCTCGCGGGGCCGTCGAGGACGAGGTCCTGCGGTCGGTCGGCGAAGATGCCGGCAGTCACGGACGGCCTCACCGCGGGAGCGCCAGGAGAAGCCCGCGTCCCCCTGCGGGGAGGAACGACAGTGGCGTACGTCCCTACGCAGCGGGCAGCGACGACGCCAAGCGTCCCACCGGGCCCCAGCAGACACGGCGGGTCGACACCGCAGCAGCGTTCACGGGCGACGCAGAAGCAGACGGGATCGAAGCCGCCGAGGTCTTCGGAGCCGCCTCCGCCGACGTTGCTGAAGCCGCTCACACTGTTGACATCGCGTACGCCGTCGCCCCCGGACCTCCGCATGCCGTCCGCGGCGAGAAGGCACGTGGGCAGAGTCGTCACAGGGGCGCCGGATCGGCCGATCGAATGAGCGGACGCACGGACGGAAAGCCCCCCGGAGCAAGCCCCCGACCCGAAGCGACACCACAGCCCACCGCCGAGGACACCTCGCAAGCCGCAGCCCACACGACCGATCGCCAGGGCGAGCGCTCCCAGGCACCGTACGCAGCGGACGTGCCCGAAGCGCCTGGTGGGGGCGTTCGGGAGAGCGGACGCACGGACGGACGGCCGCCTGGGACGAGGCACCGGCCCGAAGCGACACCGCAGCCCACCGCCGAGGGCGCCCCGCAGGCCGTAGTCCACACCGCCAAGGGCCGTGACGGACGTGCTGAGACGCCGTCCGTAGCCGGCACGCCCGACACTCAGGAACGGCAGTCCGCTGCGGCAGGTCACCTCGTCGGTCGGCGCGGTCGCGCAACCGGCGACCATCGCCAGGGCAATGAGGGCGGGCCACAGTTGAGGCACGAGGCACGCAGCGCCGTGCCGTCGGTCGGCTCGGGCTCGACGGCCTCCGGCGATGAGCCCGCGGCCGATGCGCCATCCGTACGGGGTCAGGACGGCGCACAGCGTCCCGCCGACGTTCGGGAGCGCGCCACCGACCCGATGCCGCAGGAGTGGCAGGGGAACTTCCGGTCAGATCGACGATGCGCACCGGCGTTGGACGACGGAGTGCGCGAAGCCCAAAGGCCCGGCCCAGGCGCCCCGGTCCGAGACCGGGTCGGCCCGGCCCGGGGGGCTGCTACGGCTCCTGCTCCGGCACCCGTCGGTCTTCCGCACGCCGACGCCGCGGCCACCGACGCCTCACGGCCCGCATCGCCCGTACGTACGGCAGCGCACGGTGGACGGTCCTCCGACCTGCCGCCCGCGCCCGCATCGGCGCCCGGGCACGCGCCGTCGCCGCTTCCGGCTTCGCCTCCGACGCCGTCGTCGAAGCGGTCGTCCAAGCCGTCGGCAGCCCACGCACCCTCGCCCGGCGCCACCGCTGCGACGCCCCGCAACCGCGTCGCCAGCCGTACCGCCGAGACCCCGCCACCCGCGCCCGTCGTCCGCGTCACCATCGACCACCTGGTCGTCCGCACCGCTCCGTCCCGGGCCGTCGACGAGGAGCCCGCCACGCACCCTGAACCCCTGTTGGACCTGGAGGAGTACCTCCGGACCAGGAGGCGGGCGTGAGTGACGCCCTGGCGCTGGCCGCCGTGACCGAGACCCTGCGGGTCGTGCTGGACGCCGCCGTGCAGAAGGTCGCGCCCGGCGCCAAGGTGATGGTGCGTCATCCCGAGTACGTCACTCCCACTGCCGCGCAGGCCAAGAAGGGCGTGCTCAACCTCTTCCTCCACCGGACGGCCATCGACCCCGTCTGGCGGAACGCCGATCCCGACGGTGCGCGCCCGGGCGAGAGCCGGCACCCCGCGCTGCCGCTCGTGCTGCACTACCTGTTCACCGCGCACGCTCCGCCCGGGGAGGACTCCACCGTCGCCGAACGACTGCTCGGTGCCGCGATGGCGGCGCTGCACGAGCGGCCGGAGCTGCGCTCCGACGACATCCAGGGCGCCGCCGGCTTCAGCGATCTGCACCTCCAGCAGGAGCCGGTGAAGGTGACCCCGTCGATGACGACGGCCGACGAGTGGTGCCGGCTGTGGTCGGCCCTCGGCGGTTACCGGCTGTCCGTCGGGTACGAGGCGCGCGTGGTGCTGATCGACGCGGTCGCGCCCGGGCGTGCGCCCCTGCCGGTGCTGCGGCGCGGAGCGGCCGACACCGGGCCCGTGGCGCTGCCCACCCCGGCGGGCTGGCCGGTGCTGGACGCCGTGTCGCCGTCGGTCGCCGCGCCCGGTTCCGACATCGTGGTCGGCGGCAGCGGGTTCGACGCGGGGACGCCGAGCCTGCGGCTGACGCACCCCTTGCTCGGCGGTCCCGTCGTGCTGCCGGTGACCGCGGTGTCGGCGCCGGGCGCGGCGACCTCGCTGCGGGCCGCCCTCGACGAGGAACTCGGTGCGGGGCAGTGGTCGGCGGTCGTCGTCCTCGCCATGCCCGACGGCGGTGAACGGACCACCGCGCCCGGCCGCTTCCTCATCGCCCCGCGCATCACCAGTGCCCTGCCGATGACCGCCGCGCGGAACAAGAGCGGGGTGGCGGTGTTGGACGTGGAGTGCGTGCCCGCCGTGCACCCGGGGCAGCGGGTCGAACTGCTCGTGGCGGACCGGCCCGTGCCCGCGGAGCCCTTCGCGCGGGTGACGCGCAGGCTGCGGTTCCGGCTGCCCGCGGGTGCGCCGGGGCGCTACCTCCTGCGGTTGCGCGTCGACGGGGTGGACAGCCCGTCGATCGACGCGGAGGCGGGTCGGTTCGACCCCGACGCTGCGGTGGTGATCACATGACCACGGGACCACGGGTCGAACTGCGCATCCGCCGGCTGGTGTGGGAGGCCGCCGATGCGCCCGCGCGCGCCGGGCTGCGCGCCGCCGTCGAGGCCGAACTCGCCGTGCTGCTCGGCGACTGTCCCGCCGTCGACCGGGCCGTACCGGTGGACCCCGCCGTCGCCGCGCACGCGCGCCGGATCGCGCGCGCCGTCCACGAGGCGCTACGGGCCGGGCCGCCGCAGTCCCCCGGCGCGGAACCGGCGCGGGCAGGGACGCCGGCGCCATGACCAGTCCCGTTCCCCGCCGCGGCGGCTTCGTCTTCCTCGACCCCGAGCAGGGCCGGGTCCTGCGCGTCATGCCGTTCCAGTACAACCCCGACGGCATCACCCGCGCCGTCCAGCCGCGCGGCAGCGGCGGCGGCGACCGGTTGGAGGCCCTCAGGTTGCAGGGGCCGGCGCGGGAGACGTTCCGGATCGAGGTGGAGTTCGACGCCGTGGACCAGTTGGCCTCGAAGGCCGTGCCCGCGCCGCCCGCGGGGTCGGGGCTGTTCGCGACCCTCGCCGCGCTGGAGAGCGCGGTCACCCCCACGAGTGCGCAGCTGACGCGGCAGAACGACCTGGCCGGCCAGGGGATCTTGGAGATCGCGCCCGTGCAGGCCCCGCTGTCCGTGCTGGTGCTCGGGCAGCACCGGGTCCTGCCGGTGCGGATACAGGACATGGACGTGACGGAGGAGGCGTACGACGGGGAGCTGAACCCCGTCCGGGCCCGGGTGGCGCTGACGGTGCGGGTCCTCACCGTCGACGACGTCGGGTTCGGCCACAAGGCGGGCGGTCTGTACCTGCAGTACCAGCAGGACCGGGAGCGCCTTGCGGCCACGGTCACGTACGGCCCGGGAACCATCGGCTACACGGGCGGCTGAGCCGCCCGCGTACCGCGCACGCACCACCAGCCGGAGGAGGTCGGTTTGTTCGAGCCCAGCAGCAGGTACCACGCGGTCCCCACGGCGACCCGCACCCTCGCGGACGGGCGGACCGTCACGTATCTGCGCCGTCGCTTCCTGCCCCAGTCCGACGAGCTGACGGGCGTCGGCGAGCACGTGGTCAAGGCCGGCGAACGGCTCGACCACATCGCGGCCCGGCGGTACGGCGACCCGGAGCAGTCGTGGCGGATCGCGGACGCGAACCGGGCGGTGCGGCCGGACGACTTGACGGCGCCGCCCGGCCGGCGGCTGCGGATCGCGCTGCCCGCCGAGGCGTCGGCGGCCGGCGGGGATCGGACGCGCTGATGGCGGACGGCCCGCAGCTGATGCTGCTCCTCGGCGACACGGTGCCGGCGCCGGCCCCGGCTGCGTTCCTCGACGCCCTGTGCGGGGTGCGGATCACGTCGGCCAGCGGGGCGACGAGCGGCTTCCAGCTGACGTTCTCCCTGGCCGCGGGCGCACCGCTGACGCGGGCGGTCGCGCCGGGCGGGGCGCTGTACGCGAAGAAGCGGGTCGTGGTCGCCGTGGTCCTCCTGGGTCGGTGCCATGTGCTCGTCGACGGGGTGATCACGCATCAGGAGGTGCACGCGGCGCGCGCCCCCGGGGCGTCGTTCCTCGTCGTCACCGGTGAGGACCTGTCGCTGTTGATGGATCTGCGGCACGTGCGACGGGCGTTCCCGGGGCTCGCGCCGCATCTGCGGGCGACGGTGGTCTGTGCGGCGTACGCGCAGTACGGCATCGCGCCGCAGGCCGTGGCGCCGGTGTTGACGGACCAGCCGAATCCGCTGGTCGACGTTCCGGTACAGGCGGCGACCGACCTCGCCTATCTGCGGGCCATGGCCGCGGACGTCGGGCACGTGTTCCACCTGGTGCCGGGGCCCAGTCCGGGGGTCAGCACCGCGTACTGGGGTCCGCAGCGTCGTGAGGGGGCGCTCCAGCCGGCTCTGACGACCGGGTGCGGCGCCGCGGACAACGTGACGGAGCTGACGTTCTCCTTCGACGGACTCGCCGCCTCCCACTACGGCACGTACCGCTTCGAACCGCCGTCCCCGACCGCGTCCGAGGCGGTGGCGCCCGAGCCGACGGCGCTGCGCCGCCCGCTGGCGGCGAGCCCGGCCCAGGCGCTGTGCGAGCGGGCGCTGACCGGGCAGACGGGCCGCTCGCTGAACCGGACCCTGCTGGCCGGGCTCGGCCGGGAGGTCGCCGCCGACGCCGTCACCGGGCGCGGGACCGTCGACGTGCTGCGTTACGGCCACGTCCTCACCCCCCACGCCCTGGTGGGCGTTCGCGGGGCCGGAGCAGCGTACGACGGGCGCTATCTGGTGGCCGCGGTCACCCACGACCTGACCCGGGACACCTTCCGGCAGCACTTCACGCTGGTCCGCGACGGGCTCGGCGCCGACACCCAGGTGGTGACCGCATGACGGCAACGCAGGTGCACGGTTGGCACGGCCTGTACGAGGGCGTGGTGGTCTCGGCCGTGGACCCGACCGGGGTCGGCAGGCTCCAGGTCCGCGTGCCGGAGGTGCTCGGCAACGAGGCGCAGGTGTGGGCCGCGCCGCTCACGCCGCTGGCGGGGACGGACTGCGGCATGTACGTGGTGCCGCCGCAGGACTCCGGGGTGTGGGTGAGGTTCCTCGACGGGGACCCCGAGCGTCCCGTCTGCGTGGGCTTCAGGCGGCGCGGGTCGGGTGACGTGCCGCCGGTGGCGCGCCCCGCGCTGCCGGGCGTCCCGCAGATCGTGCTGGCCACGCCCTCCGGTCATGCCCTGGTCATCAATGACACGCCCGGTCCGATGGGCGGCATCAAGCTGCAACTGAGCGGAGGGCAGGGCCCGTTCATCGAGATCACGGAGACGTCGATCGTGATCTCCTGCGGTCCCGGGCTCGCCACGATCCGGCTGGAGGGACCCATGGCCACCGTCAACCAAGACGCCCTGAGGGTGCTGTGAGGACGCGATGTCCGGATTCCTCCTCCACTTCGGCGCGTCGATGATGTGTGCCCATCCGCCCGGTCTCGTGACCGTCCCCGCACCGGTGCAGCAGCGCGTGCTGGTCGGCACCAATCCGGTGCTCACCAGTGCCGACACCTTCCTGGTGGCGGGGTGCAGCTTCCCGGCCGCCTCGGCGGGGGCGCCACCGTGCACCAGCGTCGTCTGGTTGCAGACCTCCGCTCGGGTGTTCGTCAACGGTCTGCCGGTGCTGCTCCAGCCGACCCCGACCGGCACGGCGCCGGCGATGGGGGTGGGCACTCCGCCGCCCAATCCCCCTTTGGTGCTGGCCGTCCAACCTCGGGTGCAGGGGATGTGAGCGCGGTGGACATCGCCTTCCCGTTCCGCGTCGACGGCCGTGGTCGCACGGCGACGGTCCCGCACGCCGAGCACGTCCGGGACATGGTCGAACTCGTCCTCTTCACCAGTCCCGGGGAGCGGGTGAACCGGCCCGACTTCGGCTGCGGACTGCTGGACCTGGTGTTCGCCGGGAACAGCCCCGAACTCGCCGCGACCCTGGAGATGACGGCCCGGGCAGCCCTCCAGCGCTGGCTGGGCGACGTCCTCACCGTGGAGTCCCTGGCCGTGTCCGCCGAGGAGGCGACGCTGCACGTGCGGGTGGCGTACGCCCTGAACGCCACCGGGGAGAGCCGCACCCTGACCGTGAGCGGGGGCAGCGGCCCATGACCGTGATCGAGCAGCGCCGCAACGGCCCCGCCCGCATCGAGGACGTACGGGCGCACCCGGACCGCCGCACGCTGACCGTGGCCTTCGTCGGTGAGCTGCCGCCCAGGGTCGACCGTACGCGGTTCGTGATCGAAGGCGGGCAGCAGGTCGTCGGGATCCGGGTGCTGCGGGTGGCCCCCGCGCACGGGGGGCACGCCCAGGACGGCGCCCCGACCCAGCGGTTCGACTTGTTCCTGGACCGGCCGGGCGACGACTCCACGTACCGGCTGCGCGTCCTGGGCGCCGGCTTCCACGGTGCGTACGACAAGGCCGCCTTCACCTTCAGCCCCACCGCCGGCCGGCCGGATGTCGCTCCGGCCGCGCACCGGCCCCCGGCCCGGGCGGCTGCGGTCGTCGACTACCTGGCGAAGGACTACGCCAGTTTCCGCCGGCTGGTCCTGGAGCGGTTGTCCCTCACCCTGCCGCAGTGGAACGAGCCCCACGCCCCCGATCTCTGGATCACCCTGGTGGAGTTGCTGGCCCACGTCGGCGACCGGCTCAGCTACCAGCAGGACGCCGTCGCCACGGAGGCGTACCTCGACACCGCCCGGCTGCGGACCTCGGTGCGGCGGCACGCGCGGCTGGTCGGCTATCCGATGCACGACGGCTGCGCGGCCCGCACGGTGGTGTGCCTGGAGACGTCCGTACGGAAGGAGGTGAAGACGTGCGACCTGGCGTTCGTCGCGCTGCCGGAGGACCCGCTGCGCCCGGGCGGCGGCCCGGTGCTGCCCTTCCGCGCCCTGGCCCCGGGCGCGCACACGGTCTACCGACCCCTGGAACAGCGGGTGGTGTCGCTACGGCCGGAGCACAACGGCATCCCGCTGTGGGGGTGGGGGCAGGACGCGTTCCCCCTGCCCGTCGGCACCACGCGGGCCGCCCTCCTCGACGAGGACCGCGAGCTGCTCCTCACGCCGGGTGACCTCCTCGTCCTGGAGGAGAAGCCCGCGCCCGGCGGCGTGCCCGACCCCGGGCACCGGCAGGCCGTGCGGCTCACCCATGCGGTGCGGGACTTCGACGCCGACCACGGCACACCGGTGGTGAAGATCGCCTGGGCCGAGGAGGACGCGCTCGCCTTCCCGCTGTGGGTGGGCAATCCGACCGGATCCGACGGCCGGCAGGACTCCACCGTGGTGGCCCGCGGCAACGCCCTCTTGGTCGAGCACGGGCTGAAGAACTCCTGGCTGCCCGACCACGACATGAGTGAGACCGTGGATGTGAAGCGGACGGCCCGCCCCTTCACGGCGACGCTGCGCGGCGCGCCGGTCACCTGGGCCCCGCCGCACCCCCGCCCGACCGACCTGGCCGCAGCCCAGGCGCAGCACCTGCTCGGTTTCGCCACCCGGGCCCGCGAGTTGCTGCGCGACCGGCACCACGAGACGCAAGCGCCCGCCGAGGACCGCGAGTTGCTGGAGTCGCTCTGCGCCTCCTCGGGCCTCGACGGCCCGCAACCGGCCTGCCGCCTCTTCGCCCGTTTCGACGACGTCTTCGCCCCCCAGCTGCGCCGTTTGCAGGTCCTCGCACACCGCGTCGCCGGCGGAAGCGTCCTCACTCAAGTGGACCTCGGCTGGGAGATCGAACGCACCTGGGGCGGGCAGGCGGCCGCGGAGCTGAGCCCCGACAATCCCGCCCTGCACGGACCGGTGAGCACGGCCCTGCGCCCCGACGCCCGCGAAGCGCTCCCCGTGCTGGAGCTGGTGGCGACGGACGACGAGACGGCCCGGTGGACACCGCGCCGGACGTTGCTGGAGAGCGGCCCGCGCGATCGGCACGTGCTGTGCGAGAGCGACGACGAGGGCGTGCTCACCCTGCGCTTCGGCGACGACCGCTACGGCCAGGCGCCGCGCCCGTACGGGAAGTTGCGCGCCGAGTACGCGATCGGCAACGGCCGCGGCGGCAACGCGGGCAGCGAGACGGTCAACCGCGTCGTGCACCGCGACGGGGCCCTGGACGGCCTGGTCACCCGGGTGCGCAACCCGGTGCCGGCGACCGGCGGCACCGATCCGGAGCCGGTGGCCGACGTGCGCCTCGCCGCGCCCAGCGCCCCCTTCCGCACGTTGCTGCGCGCGGTCACCGCCGACGACTACGCCGTGCTCGCCGAGGCCGTGCCCGGGGTGCAGCGGGCCGCCGCCACGCTGCGCTGGAACGGCAGCGGGTACGAGGCCGACGTGGCCGTGGACCCGCAGGGGTGCGCGGTGCCACCGCCCTCGCTGCTGACGGACGTACGCACGGCCCTGCACCTGTACCGCCGCATCGGCCACGAGGTCTTCACTCATCCCGCACGGTTGGTGCCGCTCGATGTGGCCCTGTACGTGCTGGTCGATCCGCACCACGTCACCGAACACGTCCGCGAAGCGCTCCAGCAGCGCTTCCTGCCGGGGGACGGTGGGTTCTTCGACCCGTCGGCGCTCACCTTCGGCACCCCCGTGCGGACCAGTGCGCTGGTCGCCGCCTGCATGGCGGTGCCCGGCGTGCTGCACGCGGAGGTGACGCTGCTGCGCCGGCTCCGCTCCGGCGGGCCCGAAGCCGACGACCGCGACGTGCCGCTGTCCGGGGAGCTGTGCATGCGCCCGCTGGAGATCCCGCGGCTCGACGGCGACGACACCCGCCCGGAGTGCGGGCGGCTGGTGCTGCGGATGAGGGGTGGGCGATGAGCGAGCCGGAGTCGTACGCGACACCCGTGTGGAACCGTCCCGGGCTGCCCGCGCTGGCGTATCTCGCCGGCACGCACCGGCAGTTCCTGGACATGATGCTGGCCCGGCTGTCCCAGGTCGGCTCGGGGCGGCTGGCGGCGCTGACGACGCGGGAGCCCGACGACCCGGCGATCGCGCTGCTCGACGCCTGGGCGGTGGTCGGCGACGTGCTGACCTTCTACCAGGAGCGGATCGCGAACGAGGGGTTCCTGCTCACCGCGACCGAGCACGAGTCCCTGGTCCGGCTCGGGCAGCTGGTCGGCCATCGGCCGCGCCCGGCGCTGGCGGCCTCCGTGCACCTCGCGTACCTACTGGACGCCGGCGCGTCGTGCGTCGTGGCGGCCGGCTCGCAGGTGCGCAGCGAGCCGGAGCCCGGCGGGCTGCCCCTGGTCTTCGAGACCGCCAGGGACCTCACCGCGCGCGCCGAGTGGAGCCGGCTGCCGGTGCGCACCACCCGCCCGGCCGGGCTCGACGCCGACGACGCCGTGCACGCTCCGTCCGTGACCGTCGACGGGGTCGCCTCGACCCTGCGCCCCGGTGACCGGCTGCTGTTCAGCTATCCCGACGCCCGTCTGAACGTGACCCGGGTGGTGGCCGCCGTGGAACCGGACCCCGCGGGTGCGCGGACGGCCGTGCGGCTGCGGGTGCCGGATGCGACGCGGCAGTTGGACGGTGCGGTGGAGGCGTTGCAGGAGGACATGGAGGAGGGCGCCCGGCGGGCGCACTCGCGGGGCCCCTTCGAGGAACTGCTGAGTCTGGTGCGGGGGCTGCGGGAGCGCGCTGAGGAACTGCGCGACCCGCAGAAGCTCGCGCCGCTGCTGGACCGGGGTCTGCACCGGCTGCGCGAGCGGCTCGCCGAACTCGGGGGCGGGGCCGACGCGGACGCGCTGGCCGATCGGGCCGCGGTGCGGCTGGCGACGGTCCAGCACGCCGTTCGCCGCCTGGCCAAGGGCCCCGCCGACGAGGCGGCGCCATCCGTCGTCCCCGTCCCCGAGACCGTGACCCGTCCGGCCGTCCAACGCTTCCGGGTCACCGCGGCCCCGCTGGGCGCCTCCGTCCCGGACGACGAGAGGGTGCGGCGGCTGTTGCGCGCCGCCGTCCAGCCGCGGTCGGACGGCACGGCCCCGCTCGCGGCGAACGTCCTGCTGCTCGACGCGGTGCACGAGGAGATCGAGCCGGGCAGTTGGCTCGCGGTGCGGGTGGTGGGCCGCCCCCGCGTCCGGGTCGTCCGGGTGGTCGACGTCGACCAGTTGTCGGTGGCGAACGACGTCGACGGCGTACGGGTGACGCGGCTGCGGCTGGCGGGGCCGTGGACCGAGGACTGCGACGACATCGCCACCCGGCGCGCCACGACCGTGTGGGCCGCGGGCGAGCCGATCGCCCTCGCCGCGGCGCCCGACCCCGACGACGTGACGGGCGAAGCCCTCCTGTTGGACGGCGTGCTCGACGGGCTCGCCCCCGGACGGCTGCTGATCGTCGCCGGGGAGCGTACGGACGGCGCCGAGGGCGCTTCGGGCGGCGCGGCGGGCTGTGAACTCGCGGTCCTCGCGGGCCTGCATCACGACGGCGCGGGCACGACGCTGTCGCTGACCGCGCCGCTCGCGCACCGCTACCGCCGGGACACGGTCGTCGTGTACGGCAACGTCGTCGCGGCGACCGCGGGCGAGACGGTCGACGAGGTCCTCGGCAGCGGTGACTCGGGCCTGGCGGGGCAGGTCCTGCCGCTGCGGCAGGGCCCGTTGGTGTGGTTGCCGTCGGCCACGGCCCAGGGCGGCGAGGAGGCGCTGACCGTACGCGTCGACGGCGTGGCGTGGCAGCGCACCCCCGATCTGGGCGACGCCGGCCCGGCCGCCCAGGTGTTCCGGCTGCGCGCGGGCTCCGACGGGAGGGCGGCCGTGGAGTTCGGCGACGGGGTGCACGGCGCCCGGCTGCCCTCGGGGGTCGAGAACGTCACCGCCCGGTACCGCATCGGCGGCGGCGGACGCGCCGGCAACGTGGCGGCCGGGCGGATCAGTCAGGTGGTGAGCCGCCCGCCCGGCGTCAGCGGGGTCAGCAATCCGCTGCCCGCGACCGGCGGGGCCGACGCGGACGGCCCCGATCAGCTGCGCCGGTCGATCCCCCTGCGGCTGGCCGCGTTCGACCGGCTGGTGTCGGTGCGCGACTACGAGTCCTTCACCCGGGCGTTCGCCGGCGTGGACAAGGCGGCGGCCCGGCGCTGTCAGGACGGCGGACGCCCGGTCGTGCACGTCACCGTCGCCGCGTCCGACGACGCCCCGCTGAACGCCTCCTCCGCCCTGCTCGTCGAGTTGCGCGCGGCGCTCCGGCGCTTCGGCGACCCCGCGCTGCCCGTGCGGGTGGAGCCCTGCGAACGGATCCGGCTGGCGCTGGGGCTCGGCGTCCGCGCGATCCCCGGGCACCTGCCGGAGCAGGTCGAGTTCCGGGTCCGTGCGGCGCTGTTCGCCCGGCTGGGGTTCGCCGAGGCGCAGTTGACCCGGCCCGTGTACCTGAGCGCGGTGATCGCCGCCGCGCACGCGGTCTCCGGTGTCGACTTCGTCCGGGTGGACGCCTTCAAGGGCGTCCCCGAGGACGCCGACCCGGGCGAGGTGGCGCACCTCGCCGCGTCGTACGAGGTCGACCCGTGCGTATCCGCCCTGCCGGCGGGGTCGCGGGCGGTGCAGCAGCCCGCCCCGCCGGCCCCGGCACCCGCGCGCAGCGCGACGCACGCCCCCACGGTCGTCCTCGGCAGCCGCGGCGGGGCAGGGGACCAGGCCCCCCTGAAGCCCCCGCGGCTGGTGCTGCGCCCCGCCCAACTCGTCCTGCTGGACCCGGCCGTGCCCGGGTCCTTGATCCTTCGGAGGATTCCATGACCCCGGACGAGCTGTACGCGCTGCTGCCCGCCGTGCACCGCAGGCGCGACGCCGAGCAGGGCGGCCCGTTGCGTGCACTGCTCGCGATCGTCGCCGAGCAGGTGGCCGTGGTCCAGGACGACATCGAGCAGTTGTACGACAACTGGTTCATCGAGACCTGCGACGACTGGGTCGTGCCCTACCTCGGGGACCTCGTCGGGTACGAGACGCTCCCCCACATCGCCGCCGCCCTGTCCGACGACACGTCCCGGGCCACCGGGCTGCCGGCCGCCGCCGTGCCGCGCCGGGACGTCGCCGACACGGTCGCGCACCGGCGCCGCAAGGGGTCCCTGGCCCTGTTGGAGGACCTGGCGTCCGGGGTGACGGGGTGGCCTGCGCGGGTCGTCGAGTACGACCGGCTGCTCTGCCGCACCCAGCCGGTGCGGCGGTACTCAACCGACGGCCGGGACGCCCGTCGCAGGGCGGAGCGCGGCGGGCTGGTGGACGTGCGCCGCGCCGGGCGCCTGGACGAGTTGGGCACTCCCTTCGACGCGTTCGCCCGCACCGTGGAGGTGCCGCGCGCCGGCTCGACCCACCGCGCCGGCCGGTACGGCGTCCAGTCCGTCGGGCTGCACCTGTGGCGGCTGCGCGCCCAGTCGGTGACCCGGGCACCCGCCCACTGCCTGGACCGCGACCGGGCCTGCTACACCTTCAACGTGCTGGCCGTCGACACCCCCCTGTACACCTCCCCGGTGCCCGAGTCGTCCAGCGGTCACGTCGCCGACGTGACGAACGTGCCGCAGCCCATCAGCCGCCGGGCGCTGGCCGACCGGCCGTACGACTTCTACGGGCCGGGCCGGAGCCTGTGTGTGTGGACCGGCCCGGGCCACCCGGCCGACGTGGTGGAGCCGCAGCGGATCGTCGCCGCCGACCTGTCCGACTGGAACCCGAGCCCCGCGCCGGGGCAGGTCCTGGTCGATCCCGTGCTCGGTCGGCTCATGCTGCCGGCGGGCAGGGCGCCCGCCTCCGGCGTACGGGTGACGTACCACCACGCCTTCTCCGGTGACATCGGCGGCGGCGAGTACCCGCGCCCCGCGCCTCCGACGGCCCCCGGTGCGAAGCACTACGAGGTGGGGCCCGAACGGCGCCACCCGAGCATCGCCGACGCGCTCGACCAGTGGCGCGCGGAGAAGCAGCCGGCCTCCGACGCGTCCGACAAGTCGGTGGCGATCGTGGAGATCCACACCAACGAGGTGTACGAGGACCTCACCGACATCGTCCTCGACCCCGGCGACCACCTGATCCTGCGCGCCGCGGACGGGATGAGGCCCGTCGTGCGGCTGTCCGGGCGGCACGGCGGCGACCGTCAGCGCGCCCTGACCATCACGGGCAGCGGCAGTCCGACGGCGCGGATCGTCCTCGACGGGCTGGTGGTGTCCGGCGGCTGCGTACGGGTGCGGGGCGAAGTGGCACACCTCGTCGTCCGACACTGCACGTTCGTCCCGGGCTGGCTGCTGGCGGCCGGTGGCACGCCGCTGGCGCCGGGCGCGCCCGGACTCGACGTCGTCGAGAGCCCGGTGCGCGTCGAGATCCAGCAGAGCATCGTCGGCGCGCTCACCGTCGACGGGGGGCAGGACAACCGCGTCGACATCTGCGACAGCGTCGTGGACGCCACCCGGCGCGGGGCGACGGCGATCGGCGGCCCGGGCGACGGGCCCGCCGGCGCCGTCCTCACCGCGCGCCGCACCACGGTCCTCGGCGCGGTGCACGTCCGTGCGGTCGACGTGGTGGAGAACTGCCTGCTGGACGGCGAGGTGCACGTCCAGCGGTGCGAGGAAGGATCCTTCCGGTTCTGCTGGCTGCCGCCGGGCTCCCGCACGCCGTACCGCTTCCACTGCGAGCCGGACCACACCGGTGATCCCGAGCGGGTGGTGGTGGGCTTCGCCGCCACCCGGTACGGCTCGCCCGACTACGCACGACTCGCCGACGGCTGTGCCCGGGAGATCCGGCGCGGCGGCGCCCACGGCTGCGAGCCGGGCGTCTTCCACGACCTCTTCGAGCCGCAGCGCGAGGACAACCTCCGCACCCGGCTGGAGGAGTACACCCCCGCCGGCTGTGACGCGGGGCTCTTCTTCGTCACCTGAGCCCCGCCACAACGGTCCCAGCCACCGCCCCGCCCATCCCCTCGGCCCAGGCAGGAAGCAACCATGCACGGCGACTTCTCCCGCGTACTCTTCGACCCCGCCCGACGTTTCTCCTCGGTCCTCTCCCAGCAGGGGCGCGTCCAACTCGACTCCGAGATCAACGAGCAGACGGCGATCCTGCTGCACTACGTGCGGACGCTCGCGGCCGATCTGCTGGGGCCCGCCGCGTACCCGCCGGACCAGGACGAGGACGCCCTCGGCGGGTTCGGGGTCGACGGCTTCGACGGGGACACCTTCAGCGTGGCGCCGGGCCGGATGTACGTCGACGGCATCCTGTGCGAGTGCGACGGCACCGACTACTGGGACCAGCCCGACGGCCACCTCGACCCGGAGGACGAGGACGACCGGCTGCCGTCCGGGCCGTTCCTCGTGTACCTGCGGGTGTGGGAGCGTCTGATCACGGCGGTGGAGGCGCCCTGGATCCGCGAGGTGGCGCTCGGGCCGGGCGGTCCGGACACCACCGCGCGCACCCGCGTGGTGTGGCAGGTGTGCCGACTCCCCCTGGAGCGCGGCTCCTTCACGCCGGACATGCGCAGCGCCGCGCGCTTCCTGCGGGAGCGCATCCGGGAGGACTTCGAGCCGCGGGCGCTGCTGGCCGCCCGGGCCCAGCGCCCCGACGAGGACACGGAGTCGGACGACGCGTCGTCGTCCTTCGGCTACCGGGGCCCGGAGAACCAGCTGTACCGGGTCGAGGTGCACCGGGGCGGCACGGCGGAGACGGCGACGTTCAAGTGGTCGCGGGAGAACGGCTCGGTCGTGCTGCCGATCCGGGACATCCGCGGCGTCGAGGTCGAGTTGGAGACGCTGGGGCGGGACGACAAGCTCGGGCTGGACGTCGGCGACGTGGTGGAGCTCGTCGACGACGCGAAGGTGTGCCGCGGGGCGTGGGACCGGCCCGACACGGACTGCGGGCGGCTGTACCGGGTCCAGACGATCGACTACGCCGGATACCAGGTCGAGCTCGACACCGACCCCGCGGACGACCCGTGCCAGGCGAGGACGGGCCGGCGCCGGTCGCTGCACCCCTTCCTGCGCCGCTGGGACCAGGGTTCGGGCGATTGGGGCTATGCGTACGGGGGCAGCGAGGAGGGCATCCCCGTGGAAGAGGGCACGTGGCTGACGCTGGAGGAGGGCGTGCAGATCCGCTTCTCGTCCGGGCAGGACTGGCCGCGGGTCTACCGTCGGGGCGACTACTGGCTCGTTCCGGCGCGGGTGCTGACCGGTGGCGTCGAGTGGCCGCGCGACCGGGAGGGCGAGCCGCTGCGGCGCCGCCCCCACGGGGTGGCCTACCACTACGCCCCGCTCGCCTACATCGATCCGCGCGACGGGGACTTCCGCCTGGTGGACCTGCGGATGCCGCTGCCGCACCGACGGTAGGCCGAGGACGCGCGGCAGGGGTCGGCGCCCCCGCGCCCGGGCGTCACAGGACGAAGATGAGGATCAGCACCCAGACGGCGAAGAGCAGCACGACGAGGGTGACCAGGGCCCAGTGCGGGCTTCCGGTGGTGACCTCCGCGCCGGTGGTGAGGTTGTACAGCCGGTTGACCCGCAGCGTCCCGCGTTTGACCTTGCCCTCGGCGCGCACCCGGTCCCCTTCGGTGACGGCGCCCCGGAACGAGCTGCCGCTCATCTCGACGGGGACCAGTCGCACGGGGCGGCCGTGGCGGTCGTACATCTCCACGCGGAAGTTGCAGACGACGGTCGTGCTGGTGTTGCCGCTGCTGCCCCGGGTCTCGGTGCGCATCTGCACGTTGCGCGCCACGCCCTCGACGCGGCCGGGCCCCGACGACAGCGGCTCGATCGGCGGCCGCCACGGAGGGGGCGGGGGCCGGTCGTCGCGGTGCCGCTCACGAGGGCGTTCGGGTGGACGTTCGGGGGGCGGTTCGGGAGGCCGTTTCGGCGGCGGCTCCGGTGGCGGTGACGCGTCGGGGCGCGTCTCCTCCGGCGGTGTCTCGGGTCGTACGTGCACCCTCCGCGGCCGGTGCCGCACCCTCGTGGTGCCGTCCTCGCTCTCGTCGTACGCCGGAAGCCGTCGGCCGCATTCGCGGCAGCGCTGCGCGTCCTGCGGTGCGTCGGCCCCGCAGTGGTCGCACGTCCAGGCACCGTCCATCGTCGTGACCTAGCCGATCCGATGGGTGACGCATCAGGCGTCATCCGGGATGTGTGGGCACTCGCCGTCGAAACGCGCCGGGGGTGCGGACCGGACGGAACCCTTCACGGGGATTCTCGACGCGTCCTTGGTGCCGTGGCTCGTCTCGGCAGCCTTCCATGGCACCGGCCACGTGCTTTCCGCGTCACGGCCGACGTGGCGGCGTCTCCATGGAGCGCACACTTCGTACGATACTCCCCCCGCACATCACTTTCCTGTGCGGCAAAGCCGTGCGGCAGAACTGCCCGCGGAGCGATCAGCTCTGCCGGGAGGTGCTGACGCCGAAGCCTTCGTGGTCGCTCCAGGTGGACTCGTTGTTGGCGCGCAGGAATTCCTCGATGTCGACGGCCGCCGTCACCGAGCCGTCGGGGTGCATCCGCCTGAGGACTCCGGTGGCGGGCGGGTCGACGAAGGCGGCGAAGGAGATCCGGTCGGCGCCCGGGCGGCCGGAGCGGTACTCGCGGACGCGGTGCAGCGCGGCGGTGGTGCGCAGCGGGAGGCGTTCGGTCAGGATCGCGAAGGACTGGCCGAAGTTGACGAGGAAGTGTCCCGGTACGGGGTCCACGGGGATCCAGGCACCGTCCGACCGCACTTCGAGCCCGGGCTGCTGGGCGTGCAGCACGGTGACGTATCCGGTGTCCCGGTGCGGGGCACAGCCGACCTGGGTGCGGTGGCCCCGGTAGTGGTGCGCGACGAACCAGTGCGTGCCGAGTCCGTCGACGGCGCCGCCGGTCACGTGGCGCCACATGGAGCCGGGAATGCCGAGTTCGACCAGTGCGGTGCGGAAGACCAGCAGGGCGAGTTCCGTCATCCGGTCGACCATCGCGGTCAGCGGAGCGGGGAAGTGGCGGGTGCGGGCGGCGGCGTCGGTCAGGACGTGCTCGACCTGGAAGTCCTCCCGGTCGAAGTACACGTCGACACGGTCGCGGAAGCCCCGGTAGGCGTCGCCGACCGGGTCGCCCTGCGGCGGGTGGTGGAACTCGCGGCAGAGCGTGATCCCGGGGCGCAGATCCAGGTCGTCGGGGACGGCGAGGGCGAAGACGCCGTCGTGCAGCGCCCTGCGCAGTCCGTCGGATCGGTCGAAGCGCAGGTCGTCCGGCGCCGCTACGGCACGTTGGAGGGTGAGGGGGACGGTGCTCACGACGTGTCCTCCGAGTTTCGGTACGGGCGGTGGGTCCGGCGGCGGGCCGGTCAACGAATCCCGGGCGGGGATCCGGGGCCGGGTTCCGGGGCGGCAAAAGGAATTCCCGGCGCGGAAAGGCGACAGAAACAGACGTGATGTCAAGGCGCCCCAAAGGCGCTCCGCATGCCCATCACGCGTGATCGAACCGCACTCGGCCGGGAAATCGCCGAAGCAGGTGCCGCGCAAGCCGGTTCGCAACGCGCGGAGATCTTCTGCGCCTATCGCATGACTTGCCAAGCTAGGGGATTCCCCTGACGGTACGCAAGATGACGGGCGGGGCGGGATGCAATCCCGGAGTGGGCGACGGCAATCGGCCAATTCGGTTACTCGGGGCCGAGCATGCCCTTTACACGCGATTCCCCGGCCTGCCAGACTCGAAAATCGGACCGGCGGTCCCGGTGGTGGATCAAACCATCCAGTGCGCATGAGTAATACGAACGTCCACATGAGGGAAAGTCATACTCACGGGCCGGACTTCTTCTCTTTCCGGTCCGCGCTATGGGAGGAGCGTTTCCATGGGCAGTCCTGCTGGCCGTCCGCCGCCCCGGCCCACCGCCGTGATCGTGGACGGATACTCCACGGGGAACTTCCTCCCGCGTGCCTTCGCGGACCTGGGCGTCGACGTGGTCCACGTGCAGAGCACCACCGATGTGATCCCGACCGTGCTGGCCCCCGCGCTGCACGAGTACGCGGCCCGCTATGTCTGCGCCGGTCCCAACGACGTCGGCGTGACTGTGGCGGCGCTGCGCGAGCACCGGCCGGTCGCCGTGTTGGCCGGGCAGGAGCCCGGGGTCGTCCTCGCCGATCTGCTCGCCGAGCGCCTCCACCTCGCCGGCAACGGCGCCGCCGGCTCCCGGGCCCGACGCGACAAGCACGCCATGATCGAGGCGCTGCGGGCCGCGGGGCTGCGCTGCGCACGGCAGACCAAGGCCCGTACGGCCGGCGACGCCGTCGCCTGGGCGGCGCGGCACGGCAGTTGGCCCGTCGTCGTCAAGCCGCTGAGTTCCGCGTCCACCGACCACGTGGCGATCTGTCCCGGCCCGCGCGAGGTCGAGGCCGCGTCCGCCGCCGTACTGGGCACCCGCGACCTGTTCCACGACGCCAACGACGAGGTCCTGGTGCAGAGCTTCCTGCCGGGCACCGAGTACATCGTGGACACCGTCAGCGTGGACGGCAGCCGCTACGTCTGCGGCGTGTGGGAGTACGTCAAGACCACCACCCCGGCGGGCAGACGGATCTACGACCGCGATGTGCTGTTGGCGCACGACGCGCCCGTGGTGCCCGCCCTGGTCCGCTACGTCGACCGGGTCCTCGACGTCCTCGGCATCCGGCACGGGCCCGCGCACTCCGAGGTCATCATGGGTCCGCAGGGGCCCGCGCTCGTCGAGGTCGGGGCCCGTCTGAACGGCAACATGCACCCCGGTTTCCACGACGTGTGCCTGGGCGCCAACCAGGCCGACCTCACAGCCCTCGCCCACGCCCGGCCCGGGGAGTTCCTGCGCCGCTACGGCGGCCGGAGCTACACCCGCCGCCAGCCGGCCGTGGTGCACAGCACCTCCACTGCCCGGGAGGGGGTCGTGGCGGCCGTCGACCACGCCGCCGTCGCGGCGATCTCCGCCCTGCCGTCGGTCCACTTCACGGGGGTGAAGCTGCGCCCGGGTCAACTGCTGCGCCCCACCGTCGACCTGGTGACCAGTCCGCTGCGCGTCTTCATGACCGCGCCCTGCGCCGAGTCCCTGGAGGTCGACCTGCGCGCCGTACGGGAGCTGAAGGACCGGGTGTACGTGCTGCGCAGCCCGGCGGCGGTACCGGCGGGGCAACGATGACCCGACCCACGGAAGCGCGGACGGCGGTGCGCGTGGCGCCGTTGACGCTGCCGCGCCCCTTCCAGTTCGCCCACGCCACGCTGACCAGCGTCGACATCGTCAGCCTCACCGTCGACCTCGACGGCGAGTGCGGCACCGGGGAGATCGCCACCGGTCTCGAACACGGCCAGGACTCCGCGGCGATCGCCCGGGAGGCCAAAGGGCTCGCCGCCCACCTGGCCGGCCGGGCGGACCCGGACGACGTCGCGACCGTCGCGGCCGTCCTGCGCGAGCAGGGCGCCGCGGTGTCGGGCCCGGCGCGCATGGTCGTCGAGATGGCCTTCCTGGACCTGGCCGCCCGCCGCGCGGGTCGGCCCCTGTGGCGGCTGCTGGACCTGCCCGACCCCGGCACCGTGCACCTGATGCGGACCGTCCCGATCGACGCGGCCGTCCCCGACGACGTACGACCCGTGAAGCTCAAACTCGGCGGGCCGCGGGACGCCGAGGTCCTGCACGGCCTCGTGGGCGTGCCCGGCCCCGTCGTCCTGGACGCCAACCGGGCCTGGAGCGGCGCCGACTGGCGGCGGCTGTGCCCGCTGGTGGCCGAGGTGGCGCCGGCGGTCCTCGAAGACCCCGTGCACGTACCCGAACTGCTCCCCGAGATCCGGTCCGCCCTGCCCGGCACGGCGGTGGTCCTGGACGAGGGCGTCGAGTCCCTGGCCGACGCGGAGCGCGCGGCGGCCACGGCCGACGGCGCCAACGTCAAGCTGATGCGCTTCGGCGGGCTGTTCCCCGCGCTGGAGGCGCTGCGGCTGCTGCGCTCCGCCGGGGCCGCGCCGATGCTCGGCTGCTATCTGGAACCCGCCCGGGCGATCGCCTACGCCGCCCAGTTGGCCGGACTGTGCGACTGGACCGACCTGGACGGCCACTTCTGGCTCACCCGTACGCCCCCGGTGATGCGCTACCGCCTGGACGACCGCGTCCCGGGCATCCCGCCGATCCGCACGGCCTAAGTCCCTGGCGGGCGCGCGACGCACACCGCAGCAACCTAAGGAGACTCCCTTGTCGCAGGCCACGTTCGACGTCGTAGCCGTGGAGAGCGAGGAGAACCTCTGGACCGACAGCACCCTGCTGTCCCGCACCCTCTTCCGCCCCCAGCCCCGCATCCCCGAGTACTACGGCTACGACGACCGGGGCAGCCGCCTCTTCGAGGACGTCACCCGTCTTCCGCAGTACTACCCGACCCGGGTGGAGCAGGCCCTGCTCGACGTGGTCGCCCCGGAGATCGCCGAGACCGTCGCCGGCGGCCCGCTGGTGGAGCTGGGCAGCGGCAGCGCGAAGAAGACCGGGGTGCTGCTGCGGGCCTGCGCCAAGTACGCCGATCCGCACTTCGTGCCCCTGGACGTGAGCGCGTCCATGATGCGGCACAGCTTCGAGACGCTGTCGCAGACCGTGCCGGGGCTGCGCGTCACGGGCGTCGTCGGCCGCTACGAGCGCACCCTGACGGCGCTGTCCCGCAAGGACTTCGGCCGCCGCTGCGTCACCGCGCTCGGCAGCAACATCGGCAACATGCTGCCCGAGGAGCGCTTGGAGCTGCTGGCGCTGATCTGCGGCGAGCTGCGCGCGGGCGAGTACTTCTTCGTGACCGCGGACCTCACCAAGTCGAAGTCGATGCTGGAGCACGCGTACAACGATCCGCCGACGGACCGCACCCACACCGACTTCCGGCTCAACCGGTTGATCCACCTCAACCGGCTGTACGGCGCGTCGTTCCCGCTGGAACGCTTCCACGAGTTCGCCCGCTACGACGTCGAGCACGCCCGCATCGAGGTGCACCTGCACAGTCCCGAACCGCAGACGATCGACCTGGGGTCGCTGAACGCCCAGCTCTCACTGGCCGCCGGTGACACGATCGTCGTCGACTACTCGTGCAAGTTCGAGATCGACGCCCTGTGCGCGGAGGTCGGCGCGCTCGGTTGCGAACTGCTGCGCACCTGGACGGACCCCCGGTACCGGTACGGGGCCTTCTTCTTCCGCAAGCGGTAGCACGGGCTTTCCCCGCAGGTGCTCAGCGGCGGCTGCCTGCGGTCATGACTTTTCCGTCCGGGGCCATGAGAAAAGATCGTTGGACTCGCTGAGCCCGCTTCGATCTACTGAAGCGCGTGTCCGGTGCGTCCGAGATGTCGTCAAGGCCCGTCAGCCCCGTGGTGATCGGCGCGATGCTGGGGCTGTGGCTGTGCTGGGGGTCGTCGTTCCCGGCCATCCGCGTCATGGTCACCTCCCTGCCGCCGCTGATCTCGTCCGGGGCGATCTTCCTCACGGCGGGGGTGGTGCTCGCCGCGAGCCGTCCGCACCTGCTGCGCACCCTGGACCGCGGGCAGTACGCGGTCTGCGCCGGGGTGGGAGCCTTCCTGCTGGGGGCGCAGGGCTCGGTCGCGGTGGCCGAACAGTACGTGTACGCGAGCACCGCGGCGCTGCTGGTCGCGGTGACGCCGCTGTGGGTGGTGTTGCTGCGCAGCGCGGTGGGCGAGCGGCCCACCCGGGCGGGGATGGCGCGGCTGCTGGTGGGCTTCGCGGGCGTGGCCGCGGTGCTCCTGACGAGCGCCGGCGGGGGGCTCGGCTGGTCAGCGTGGGGTCTGCTGGTCGTCGCCGCGGCGGTGAGCTGGGCGGTCGGCACCCTCTGGGCGTCCCGTTCGTCGCTGCCGGACCCGCGGGCCGCCGCTGCCGTACAACTGGTCTGCGGCGGGCTGCTGTTGCTCGTGCTCGGCACGCTCGGCGGGGAACTGGAGGAGCTGGTGGCGACGCCGGTGCGCTCCAGCGCCTGGGCGGCGTTCGGCTATCTCGTGGTCGTCGACTCGCTGGCGGGGTTCGTGCTCTACAACTGGCTGCTCACCACGGCCCCGGTGGCGTTGGTGAGCACCTATGCGTACGCCGTGCCGGTGGTGGCGTACCTCGTCGGCGTGGCGGTCCTCGGCGAGCCGTTCCATCCGCCGGTCCTGCTGGGCGCCGCGGCCATCGTGGCGGCCGTCGCCGCGGAGGTGCGCTCCGCGCGATGACGGGGTGAACGGTGAGGCGTGGCCCGCTACGCCCGGTGCGGTGGGCGCGGCGGCCGTCGAGCCGGGACGGAGCCCCCGGTCACACCCGGGCGTCGGACCGATGTCCGTACGGGATGCTCAAGGCCGCGGCCTCGCATGCGACCGTCGGCATACAGGGGGTGGGGGGAACGGACGCGCGGTGCGTCCCGACGGCGGACGCCGCGCTCAGCATGCGGGCGAGGAGCGCCGCCTCGTGGTGTCCCGCCGCGTGTCGGATGTAAAGGGTGCGCTGCACCGGCGGGTCGAGGGGGAGCAGGGCGACGCCCGGTGGCGACGGCAGCGGTACGGCCAGCGCGGGCACGACCCCGCTGGTGATCCCCGCCGTGGCCATCGCCAGGACCGTGGACACGTCGCGCACGACGTGGTCGGGGCGCCAGGCCACGCCGTGCGCCGCGAACCACTCGGCGAGCAGCGGCCCGCAGGTGCCCCCGGGGTCGGCGACCCCCGCGGCGACCAGGTCGGCGAGCGGCACCCGGTCCCTGCCGGTGAGCGGGTGCAGTCGGGGCAGTACGGCGAGCAGGTCGTCGGTGATCTCCAGTTGCGCCTCCGTCTGCGTGCGCGGACCGCGGCACGGTTGGGTGGTGACGGCCAGGTCGATGGTCTCGGCGGCGAGCCAGGCGGCGAGTTCGTCGTCGTCGCCCTGTACCGCGAGGACCCTGCTGTCGGGCCACTCGCGACGCAGTCTTTCCACGGTGGTGGGCACGAGTTGCACCAGGGCGCTGGCCACCGCACCGATCCGCAGTTGGGGCGCCCTGCTGCTCTCCGCCAGCTCCTCGATGACCCGTAGGTGCGCCATGGCCTGGCGGGCGTGGACAGCAGCCTTCTGACCCAGTGCGGTCAGGTGCACGCCGTGGCGTTCCCGTCGCACCAGCGGTCCGCCGAGGCGGCGTTCCAGCGAGGCGATGGTGCGGCTGACAGCCGATTGCGTGAGGCCCAGCGCCTCAGCGGCACGGGTGAAGCTGCCGTGTTCACCGAGTGCGAGCAACGCCTGAATTTGCCCAGCAGTGATGTTCACGTTATCCATCGGTCCATGATTGCACCGGGCAATCGCATTGACGAGGAGCGCAAGGCGCCCACCGATATCGGCGGTCGTGTCCGCGAACGGCCGTGCGGGGCCCGCGGTTGGCCTTTCCGCGGTCGACGCGCTGTCGACCCGACGAGGTCATGCGGTCACTTCGGGGCGAGGACGTTGGCCGCGAATTGCCCCCGGTAGTTGCCCGGCGGGTCGTAGTTGACGACGACGTACGTGCCGCCGTTCGCGGCCGTCGCCTTGCCGACGCCCATTTTTGCGGACTTCTTCCACACCACCTGGGTGAACTGACCCCATCGGGAGAAGGTGTTCATGTCGGGTTCACGGCCGTAGGAGGCGTATTCGGTGACCTGGCCGTACCAGCCGTCCACCACGTCGGCCGCGCTCGGCGTGGCGCCGGTGGAACTCCAGGCGTAGGAGGCGTTCTCGCCGTACTTGTCGTTGCTCCGGTGCTGGAGGTCGTCGATCGACGCCAGGTGGTCGGCCCGTTCCTGGGCCCAGCTGCTGATCGTCGCGTCGAGGGCGAGCGGCGGGGCGCCGTGTCGTGCACGCAGGGCGTTGGTCCGCTCCAGCACCTGCTGGTCGAAGATCGGTGCGGTGTACGGAGCGGCGGGCGCGGCCAGCGTCACGGTCGCCGCCACGGCCGCCGCCGTCGCCAGGGCGGACCGGATCCCGGCGCGCCGGGTCATCGTTCTCATGCCGTCATAACGAGCGCCGCGGCACCGGCGTCACCTTCTCCCGACGGTGAAGGACCGAGCCGTTCGCGCCGCCCGCAGGCCGCCGTGAACGCAACCTGGTGCGGCGCGCCTTCCTCGCGCCGCGGTCGCAGCAGATGTACGCCCTGTCCGACGTCGAGGCGTTCGCCCGCAGCGCGGCGCGCCAGCTGCGTGCCGCCGCCGCGCGCTACCCCGACGATCCCGAGGTCACCGCTCTCGTGGGCGACCTCCTGGCCGGCAGCGCGGAGTTCGCCCGGCTGTGGGCCACCCACGACGACGTGCTGGCCGAACCCGCGCTGCGCAAGACCGTCAACCACCCGCGGCTCGGCCCCGTCACCCTCAACTGCGACGTGGCCGACCGGGACCAACGCGTCGTCATCTACACCGCCGAACCCAACTCCCCCGCGGAACGGGCGCTCCAACTGCTGTCCGTGATCGGCACCCAGCGCTTGGGGCTGGGCATCTGAGGGGATCCGGGGCAACGGGGACGCCGCCCCCTCACCCTCCGTCCAGCGCCTCCTTCAGTTCGGACCGCCTGCGGATGCCCAACTTCTTGTAGGTGCTGGTGAGATGGGTCTCCACGGTGCGGCGCGCCAGGTACAGCCGGGCGGCGATCTCCGTGTTCGTGAGGCCGTCGAGGGCGAGCCGGGCGATGCGGCGTTCGCTGGGGGTCAGGGAACGGGATCCAGTGCGGGCGACGGCGGGGCGTCGGGCGCCGCTGTCGCGCAGGGCCGCTTCCGCGAGGGTCCGCAGGCGGGTGGCGCCCAGACGTTCGGCCCGGTCGGCCGCCTCCCGCAGACTGTCACGGGCCCGTGAGCGTCCCCCCGAGCCGTCAGCGACCGCAGCCAGCAGCCGACCCTGGGCGATCAGGGCGGCCACCAGTTCCCGTTCCACCGCGGCGGGCGCGTCCCGCAACAGAAGCACAGACTCCTCGGCCAGCTCCCACCCCTTGCGACCGCCGGTGACGGTGCCGAGGACCCTCAGAGCACGACCGACCGTACGAGGCGTGCCCCACACCCGGGCCAAACGCAGTTCCTCCTGGGCCAGTTCCCGGGCCTCGTCCGGACCACCGAGGGCGAGTCGGCACTCCGCGGCGGCCGAACGCCACGGGGTGACCACCGGACTCACCACCTCACGAGCCGACTGACGCCGACCACACTCCAGGAAGTCGTGCAGCGCACCGGCCTGGTCGCCCACCGCGGCACGCTGCACGCCCCGTGCGTACAGGAAGCGGTTCAGCTCCCAGGAATCGGGCGCCGCCCCCAAGTCGAAACCGTTCGCCAACCGGGCAGCCTCGGTGGGGCGTTCGGTCTCCACCAACGCGATCAAGGTGTGGGCATGCACGTTCGTCGGGCCGTTCGGCACCTCGACGGGCGGTTCGTCAGGCAGGCGCGCGTACTCGCCCCGCGCCGCCGCGATGTCAGCCCGTACGTTGAGCAGCGCGTCGTGCATCGGGTTCAGCAGGTCGCGCCGCTGCCCGGCCAAGCCCCGCTCCACCAGCCGTTCCGCCTCGCCGAGACGGTCGGCCCACTGCGCGACCGCGGCGGCCGTGCCCAGCAAAAAGGGCTCCGTCGCTGGGTCGGCCGGCTCGGCGAGAAGGGCGTGCAGCCGTCGCATCGCCTCGTCGGCCGAGGTGACGGCCGCGGTGGCTTCGTACCGTACGCGCAGCGCCCGGCGCGCCGGGTCGGCCGGCTCCGACGAGGGGTCGTCGGCGCTGGACAACCAGCGGTGCACCTCCTCGCGGACCGTCTGGTCCTGGTCGGACAGGACGATGGACGCCGTCCGCAGGGGGCCGACCGCCTCGGGGCGGCCGGCGAGTTCGCCGTCGACCGTCCGCAGCACCTCCACGGCGGCGCGGGTGCTGCCGCGCCAGCCGAGCGCGGTCCCGAGGGCCACGGCGGCGCGCACCTTGTCCTGCGGAGTGGCGGGCAGCCGCAGCGCCTCGCGGAGCCGGGGGATGCCGGCCGCGGACTCCTGGCCGGCGCACTCCAGGGAGCCCAGTTCGGTCAGCAGCCGCTGTCGCTGACCGCCGGACAGGGGTTCGTCCAGCGCCCGGCGCAGGAACGCGACGGCGTCGTCGGAGCGCCCGGCGCGCACGGCGTTCGAGGCGGCCTCGCGGAGCACGGACGGCGTCCAGGTGGCGCCCACCGGTGCGGCCAGCAGGAGCTGTCGGGCCACCGTCCCGGTGGACGCGCCGCAGTGCACCATCGCTTCGGCGGCGGCCCGGTGCGCCGCCCGGCGCCGTGCCGTGGGCACTCCGCTGAGCACCGCGTCCCGCAGCAGGGGGTGGGCGTAGTGGAGTCGGCGGACACCGCCCCGAGGGTGCGGGTCCGCGCCGTACGCGCGCCGTTCGGGCAGCTGACGGCTGCGCACGTGCGCCCTCGCGGGCACGGGGGCGGACGCGGAGTACGCAACGGGCGCGGCGGACACGGCCGGCGCGGCGAGGCACACGGAGCAGTCCCGGCAGGTTTCGACGCTGAGGCACAACACGCCCAGTTGGGCCGCCGCGGTCAGCCAGCCCGTGACCCGCGCCGGGTCGGCGCCCGCCCGTTCGGCGAGCAGGGGGCCGAATCCCTTGGCGGGGCAGTCGGGGCCGCCGCCCGCCGCCACGGCGGCGTGGTCCCATCCCTCGTCGAGGGCGGCGAGGGAACGCGCCACCTCCTTCGTGCCGGGGCCGGCGCTGTCCAGCCACCACTGGACGGCAGCGGCGTACGCCCCCGGGTACAGCGCCGCGGCCGTGTCGGGGATCGTGGAGTTGCGGCCGGGCGCCCCGAGCGCGCCGAGGTCGTCGAGGAGGGCACGCAGCAGCAACGGGCTGCCCGCAGCGGCGCGCACGCAGTCGTCGACCCATGCGTCGGGGGCCGTCGGGAACGCGCTGCGCACGTGTCCTGCCGCCACCGCAGGGGCGAGCGGGGGCAGGGTGCGGGTGCGCACCCGGGCCGGCGGCAAGGAGTGGGCGAAGCCGGGTACGGGCGGGTCGACGTCGTACTGGCTGCGTTCGGTGACGGCCAGCAGCAGTTGCAGCCGGTCCGCGTGCCGGGCGGCCTCCACCAGCCAGCGGCGCGAGGCTGCGTCGGCGAGGTGGACGTCGTCCACGGCGAGCAGCAGCGGGGACTTCGCCGCGTACGACGACAGCGCCCGCCACAGGTGCGCCGCCCGCTCCCGTTCGCCGGCGTGGGCGTCCTGGCCCACGAACTCGGGCAGCGGTCCGAGGAGTTGGAGGGCGGCGGCGAAGGGGATGTTGGTGTCGCCGGGCGCGCAGCGGGCGCGTAACACCCGCATGCCGTGGGCAGCGGCGTCTTGTGCCGCCGCGTCCAGGACGGTGGTGCGGCCGGTGCCGGTGGCCCCGCGCACCAGCACCAGTCCCCCCTCCCCCGTTCTGGCCCGGGCCGCCCCGTCCGCCAACAGCGCGGCGGCTTCCCGGTGTTCACGCGGCCGGTCACGCCGCGGTTCGAACATTGCTGCCTCCTTCTACCGGGCGCGACGCCGCGCGGGGCGTCGGACACGGTCGGGTGCGTCGGTGGGCGAGAGGCGGTGGCGGTGGCGTCGAAAGAGGGCGGGCGTCGATGGTCCGAACCCGTGGTTTCGGCCCGACCGTCGTGGTCGCTGCGGCCCTGATCTCGTGGTGCTGCTCGTGGTGGGTGACTGTTGCATCCACACCGTGCCCCCGAGGAACGTGGAGGGTGCGCCCGGTCCGTCCGTTCTGCCGGCGCGGCGCGCATCTGCACTGGAGTACGACCCAGGGGGGACGTTTGTTCAATTCATCGCGCACCTCGACCTCCGAGCGTTTCGGGGTGGTGGATCCGACGGATCCGATTCCCGTGGCGGTGCACTCCCGGGACCCGCTGTCGCGGGCCGGGGCGCTGAGCCAGCTGCGGTTGTCCCCGGAGGTCGTCATCCGGGAGGGGGCCGCTTCGGGCCCGGGCACGGTGGCACTGCTCGTCGAGGACGCGTTGGACGAGGGCGCCCTGACCCGGCTGCGCCAGTTGGTGCGCAGCGAGGGCACGAGGGCGGTGCTCGTGGTGGGGGCACTGCGGGAGACGGAGCTGCTCGACGTGATCGAGTGCGGGGTCGGCGCCATCGTGTGGCGGCACGAGGCCACCGCCACCCGGCTGGTGCAGGCGGTGCTCGCGGCTGCCCGTGGGGACGGGGACCTGCCCGCGGACCTCTTGGGCAGGCTGATCAACCGGGTGGGCACCTTGCACCGGGGTACCGCCGGTCGCCCCGGTGCCCCTCTGTCGGGGCTGACCCCGCGTGAGGTGGACGTCCTGCGGCTGGTCGCCGAGGGGCTGGACACCAAAGAGATCGCTGGCAAGTTGTCGTACTCCGAACGCACTGTCAAGAACGTGATCCACGGGCTGACCACCCGAATGCACCTGCGCAATCGAGCGCACGCCGTGGCACATGCCCTGCGTGAAGGCTACATCTGATCAGACGGGCAATCAGAGGGGCGTTAAGGCAACGCGGTTGTGCCCCGGCGCCTTCCCCGGCGTGCCTGCGGGTGCGGGCGGGGCCGGGGGCAGGATCTACTGCGGTGAAAGACGGTGTGCGGGGTACGTCCCCGGTTCGGCGACGGCGGGGAGCTCGACGGTGATCCACGAGGTGGACGATGTCCTCAAAGGGCTGCTCAGCGGCGGCGCGCTGACGGGTTCGGGGATCGACGTCGCCTTTGACGCGCCCACCCGGGACTGGGCCGCGCGCCGCAACGCGCCCACGATCAACGCGTATCTGTACGACATCCGGGAGGACGTCAGCCGCCGACAGCGGGGCCACCTCCCGGTGCGCGACGAACGGGACATGACCGTCCGCCATCGGCAGGCGCCGCGCTGGTTCCGCCTTTCGTACCTGCTCACGGCCTGGACGCGGCAGCCGCAGGACGAGCACCGGCTGCTGTCGGCGGTCCTGGCGACGCTGCTGCCCCGCGAGATGCTGGCCCCCCGCGACCTGCCCGGGTCCCTCGGGGCGCTGGGCCTGACGGTGCCGTTGACGGTGGCCGGCGGCCAGGTGGAGTCGCGGTCGCTCGCGGACATCTGGTCGGCGCTCGGTGGTGAACTCAAGCCGTCGCTCGACCTGGTGATCACGGCGCCCTTCGTGGCCGGCCCCGACTACGACGCGGGCCCGCCGGTCACCGAGGGCGCGGCGGTCCGGCTGCGGTCCTTGAACGGCGATCCACCGCCGCAGGAGGAACGCGCGCACCGGCCGCGGCAGGTGACCGCGGCCCGGGAAGCCCGCGCCGCGGCCCGCCGCAACCGCCGTCCGGGCCGGGCGACATGACGCTCACGGCCCCGGCGGACGGGGGCACGGAGACCGAGCCGGCCGCCCTCCTCCTCGATCGGCTCGCGGTCCTGCGGGAGCGCGTCGCGCTGCTCGTCGACCACCGCGCCGCCGACGACCCGACGGCGGACGATCCGCTGCGCGGCCTGTATCTGTCGCACGAGTCCGTGCAGCGGCTGCTACGGCCGGCAGAGCCACGGTACGTCCCGCGGCCCGAGGATTCGGGGCAGCTGAGGGACCGGCTGGCCTCCCTCGCCGCGCGCCTTAGGCTGACCGCGTTCGACTCCGAGGTGCTGCTGATCGCCCTCGCTCCCGATCTGGAGCGTGGCTTCGAGCCGTTGTACGGCTATCTCAACGACGACGTCAGCCGGCGGCGGGCGACCGTTGCCCTCGCCCTCGATCTGTGCGGGGTGCCCGGTCACCAGGCCGACGCCCGTGCCCGGCTGCACCCCACGGCCCCGCTGCGCGCGTTCGGACTGCTCGATGTGGAGGAGCCGGAACGCCCCCTGTTGAGCCGGTCGTTGCGCGTACCCGATCGGCTCGTGGCCCATCTCCTCGGCGACGACACCCCCGAGGCGGCCCTCGCCGGGCACCTGCGTCCGCTGCCGCCCCCGCAGGAGTCGCCCGAGGAGCCAGGTCGGGACGGCGAGTTCAGCCGCTTCGTGGACCGGCTGGCCGCGCGGCTCGCCGCGGGCGCCCCGCTGACCGCCTACGTCCGCGAGGGCCGGGCGGGCGACGCGTTCGCCGCCGTCACCGCGGCCCTGCACGCCGCGGACGTCGCCGCCCTGAGCTTCTCGGGTCCCGTGGAGCGGATCCCGGGCGTCCTGCTGGAGGCGCGGCTGCTCAATCGCGCGGTCGTCGTCAGCGACCTGGGCGACCAGCCTGCGCGCGTGGTGGCCGAGTTGGCCGCGGCCCAGGACGTTCCCGTACTGATCGTCAGTCCGCTGCCGTACGACCCGCACTGGTGCGACCGCGACCCCCTCGTCCTGGAGACCCCGCAGGGGCGGACGCGGGACGCGGTGCGCGTCTGGTCGGCCGCGCTCGGCGAGGTACCGGACTTCGACCTGGCCGCGACGGTCGCCCCGTACCACCTCGGCGGCGACTCCATCGCCCGCGCGGCCAGCGCGGCCCAGGGCCTCGCCCGCTTCGACGGCGTACCGCTCGCCCCCGTGCACCTGCGCCTGGCGGCCCGCCAGCAGTCGACGTCGGGGCTGGAGCAGCACGCCCGCCGGATCCGTCCCGCCGTGGACTGGCGGGACCTGGTCCTGCCCGACTCCCCCCTGGACAACCTGCGGGAACTCGCCCTGCGGGCCCGCCACCGGGACCGGGTCCTCGGCGACTGGCGGCTCAGCGCGGGCGGCGGGCGGGGCCGGGGCGTCCTCGGCCTGTTCGCCGGGGACTCCGGCACCGGCAAGACGCTCGCGGCCGAGGTCATCGCGGCCGAGCTGGGCCTGGACCTCTACGTGGTCCAACTGTCGTCGGTGGTCGACAAGTACGTCGGCGAGACGGAGAAGAACCTCGAACGCGTCTTCACCGAGGCCGACCGCACCGATGCCGTGCTCCTCTTCGACGAGGCGGACGCCGTCTTCGGCAAGCGGTCGGAGGTGAAGGACTCGCACGACCGCTACGCCAACATGGAGAGCGCCTATCTGCTCCAGCGCCTGGAGTCCTTCGACGGCGTCGCGCTGCTCACCACCAACTTGCGCGCCAACGTCGACGAGGCGTTCACCCGCCGGCTGGACATGATCGTCGACTTCCCGTTCCCCGACGTCGAGCAGCGCCGCGCGCTGTGGCGGCACAGCCTGTCCCGGGTGCCGTGCGCCGAGGAGATCGACCTCGGGCCGATGGCGACCGGTTTCGAGCTGGCGGGGGGTTCCATCCGCAGCGCCGTGGTGACGGCGGCGTATCTCGCCGCGGGCCGCGACGACCTGGTGACGGCCGCGGACCTGCTCCAGGGGGCCCGCCGCGAGTACCGCAAGGCGGGGCGGCTGGTGCCGGGCGAGGGCGCCTGGTAGCACCTCACGCGTGAACGCGGCGGTGGGCCGGACGCATGTGCCTCGTTCCATGAAAGACGCGGTTCGAGTTCAAAGACGTAGCCGTCAAGCCGCGGTTGGACCGCGTTCCG
>NZ_JBEZNF010000028.1:0-123415 GCF_040653095.1 Streptomyces sp. NPDC048057 | reverse complement strand
CCACAGCCATCTGGCACAACTGGACCACCAACGCCAAGATCAAACGCTCTCTAATCGCTTACGACCACTGACAGCATTCGGACTCATTCATCTAGGGGGCGTACTCCGTGCTCACCTCGGTGAAGACCTTCTCGGCGTCCTCGCCCAGGCTCGGTCCGGCGAGCCAGATCGGGTCGAGCGGGCCGATCGAGGTGTTCGACACCAGGGCCGGCTGGCCGTCGGCGCCGCGGACGATCCAGCCGCCGCCGGAGGAGCCGCCCGTCATCGAGCAGCCCGCTCGCCACATCACCGGCGCACCGGGCGTGAAGTCGAACGGCCCCGGCCGGTCGGTGCACTTGTACATGGTCGCCCCGTTGTACGGCCGGCCGGCCGGGTAGCCCCAGAGGGTGACGGAGGTCGCGTCCTGCGGGGCCGGTGCGTCGAAGTCGACGGCGACCGCCGCACCGACGGTCTCCTCCAGGGACTTGTCGCCCTCCTCGGGCCGTACGTGCAGCACCGCGTAGTCGAACGGCGCGCCCGACCCGTCGTCGGGGTCGCCGCCCTTGATCCACTGGTTCGAGGTGGCGACCCAGTCGGCCCAGTAGGTGCCGAACGGCGCGATCTCCTGCGGCGTGGCGGTGGCCAGCGCGCGCTTCGGCAGGCCCTTGTCGTTGTAGGCGGGGACGAAGGCGACGTTCCGGTACCAGCCGCCGTTCTTGCCGGCGTGGACGCAGTGGCCGGCGGTCCACACCAGGTTCGACTTCCCCGGGTTCTTGGGGTCCTTCACGACCGTCGCCGAGCACACCATCGCGCCCTCGGGGGCGTCGAAGAAGACCTTCCCGGACGTCGGCGCGTGCTGCCGGTACGGCACCTTCTCGGCTTGCGCCTCGACTACCTCGGGCTCTTCGGGCCCCTGACCGCCCGGGTCCTCGCCCTCGGGGTCCTCGCCCTTCGGCGGCTTCGGGTCCTCGGGCTTCCCGCTCGGGGGCGTGCCGTCCGGCTTCGGCTTGACGACCGGCTGCGGAGGCTTGGCCGCCGACATGCGCTCGGGCTTCCAGTGGTCCTCGATCACCGGGTTGACGAAGTCGCCCGCATCACGGCGCCAGGTGCTGCGGTTCCAGTCCTGCCACGCGCCCTCGCGCCACTTCTTCTCGTCGACGCCGCTGCCGTCGGAGCCGTCGGACGGCTCGCCGGAGGGCTGCGCGGACTCCTGCGACGGGGCGTCGGCGGGCGCGTCCTGCGCCGGTGCCGCACTGGACCGGTCGGCCGCGGGAGCGGACGCGGTCGGACCGTCCGACGCGCGGTCGTCGCCGCTTCCCCCGCAGGCCGCCGTCAGCGTCAGCGCCGAGACGACGCCGACGACTGTCAGCAGCGGGCGTATGGATCTCATGGAACGAAAACTCCCTGGGTGGTGCAGTGGTGCGGTGGTGCGGTGGCGGGGGTACGGCGGGGCAGGGCGAAGCGCCGCGTGGCCGTCGGTCGGATACGGGTCGAACGGCTCCGGGCCCCGCGCCAGTCGTCGGCGCGGGACCCGGAGCCGTGCCCCACGGGCCTATCGGCCGGCGAACTTCTTGCTGACCGCGTCGTAGATGCCTTTGGCCTCGGGGCCGAGGCGGGGACCGGCGAGCCAGCCCGCCGACGCCGGGCCGATGGAGGTGTTGGACACCAGCGCGGGCGAGCCGTCCGCGCCCCGGGCCACCCAGCCGCCGCCGGAGGAGCCGGCGGTCATGGTGCAGCCGATGCGGTACATCGTGGGCTGGTCGGCCTTCACCGACAGCCGCCCCGGCTTGTCGGCGCACTGGAACATCCGCTGGCCGTCGAAGGGCGGACCGGCCGGGTAGCCGGTCGCCGTCAGATCGGCGATCTTGGGCGCGGCGGGCGCGGCGAAGTCCACGGGGAGCGCTGAACCGACCGTCTCCTCCAGGGACTTGCCGGTGCCGCCCTTCTCGGGGGTCACGTGGATCACCGCGAAGTCGTACGGCGCCCCCCGACCGCCGGTCGTGGCGCCCTGGCCGATCCACTGGTCCGAGGTCTGCGCCCAGTCGCCCCACCACACGCCGTGCGGTGCGACCTCGTCCTTCGGCGCGGACTCCAACTGGGCGCTGGGCCGGGCGCGGTCGTTGTACGAGGGGACGAAGGCGATGTTGCGGTACCAGCCGCCGTTCTTGCCGGCGTGGACGCAGTGGCCGGCGGTCCACACCAGGTTCGACTTGCCCGGGTTCGCCGGGTCCTTCACCACGGTTGCCGAGCACACCATCGAGCCCTTGGGGCCGTCGAAGAAGACCTTCCCGGCGGCCGGCGCGCTGCTGCGGTACGGCGCCTGCACCGGCTGGGCCTGGACGCGTGCCGGCGTCGGGTCGGTGACGCCCCGGTCACCGGCGATGTCGCTGTCGCTGGGCTGTTCCGGCTTCTCGGCGTCCCGCATCCGGTCCTGGTCCCACAGGCCCTCGATGATGGGGTTGATGTAGTCCTTGGCCTCGCGCAGCCAGGCGTCCCGGTCCCAGTTCTTCCACTCGCCGTCGCGCCACTTGTCCAGGTCGATGCCGTGTTCCTTGAGCCGGTCCTTGAAGTCGTCCGGGATGGTGATCTTCCCGTCGTTCGGCAGGCCGGTCGGCAGGTTCGGCTTGTCCCCCGCGGAGTTCTCGCCCTCCCCGCACGCGGTGGCCGTCAGAGCGAGGACGGCGGCGAAGGTGACGGCTGCCAGCTTCGGGCGGATGGGTCGCATGTCGTGATCCCCCTGGAACTTCGGTGCTACTGGAGTGCTGCGTCTGGACCGGCGCGTCCGGACCGGTGGACCGGTGCGTCGCCGGCTCGAACCGGCGGGCCGGACGCGCTACCGGACCGCCCGCGAACCCTACAAGGTGGCCGTGCACCACCGTCGACGGGGACGCCGCACGATCTTCCTCCAGCCCGTGATCCCCGGCGTCCGCCGTCGTTGGTACGGAGGGGACGCGGGAACCGCAGGGACAGTGTTCAGTCCGGGCCGGCCGCGTGGGGGAGCCGTGCCCGATGTGCGACGCATCTGTTACAGCGCAACAGTCACCGCCGGAGGTCCAACAGCCGTGGCCCTGACCGAACCCGCTCCGGCCCGCCCGGCCGCAGCAGCCGACCCGGCCGCGCCGGCCGACGCGTACGAGGGGATCCTGCGCCGGCAGTCCCTGCGCGAGTCCGCGGCCCGCACCTACGCCCGCTCGCTGCCCATCGTGCCGGTGCGGGCCAAGGGGCTCACGATCGAGGGCGCCGACGGGCGGCGCTACCTGGACTGCCTCGCGGGCGCGGGCACCCTCGCCCTCGGGCACAACCACCCGGTCGTCCTGGAGGCCGTCAAGAAGGTCATCGACTCCGGCGCCCCGCTGCACGTGCTGGACCTCGCGACCCCCGTGAAGGACGCGTTCGTCACGGAGCTGTACGCCACCCTGCCGCGGGAGTTGGCGAAGGACGCCCGGATCCAGTTCTGCGGACCCGCCGGCACCGATGCCGTCGAGGCGGCCCTCACACTGGTCCGCACCGCCACCGGCCGCAGCGGACTGTTCGCCTTCACCGGGGCGTACCACGGCATGACGGCGGGGGCGCTCGACGCCTCCGGGGGCGCCACCGGCACCCGCGTGACCCGGCTGCCGTTCCCGCAGGACTTCCGCTGCCCGTTCGGGGTCGGCGGGGAGCGCGGCGCCGAGTTGGGCGCCCGCTGGACCCGGTCCCTGCTCGACGACCCCAAGAGCGGCGTCCCCACCCCCGGCGGCATGATCGTCGAACCCGTCCAGGGCGAGGGCGGAGTGCTGCCGGCGCCCGACGGCTGGTTGCGGCGGATGCGGGAGCTGACCGCCGAGCGGACGATCCCGCTGATCGTGGACGAGGTGCAGACCGGCGTCGGACGCACCGGCACCTTCTGGGCGGTGGAGCGCAGCGGGATCGCCCCCGACGTGATGGTCCTCTCCAAGGCCATCGGCGGCTCCCTCCCGCTCGCCGTGATCGTCTACCGGGCCGAACTGGACGTCTGGCGACCGGGCGCCCACGCCGGCACCTTCCGCGGCAACCAACTCGCCATGGCCGCCGGGGCCGCCACCCTCGCCTTCGTGCGGGAGAACGGGCTCGCCGCACGGGCGGCCACCCTCGGCGCCCGGATGCTCGGCCAGCTCCAGGGGCTCGCGGCCGAACACCCCTGCATCGGGGACGTCCGCGGACGCGGCCTCATGATCGGCGTCGAACTCGTCGACCCGGCCGCGGACACCGGCCCCGGGCCGGACGGGCGGCCGACGGACGCCGCGGTGCCGCCGCCCGCACCGGCGCTCGCGGTCGCCGTGCAGCGCGCGTGCCTGGACCGCGGGCTGATCGTGGAACTCGGCGGCCGGCACTCCGCCGTCGTACGCCTCCTGCCGCCGCTGACGATCAGCGACGAGCAGGCCGCAGCCGTCCTCGACCGCTTCGCCGACGCGCTGGCCGCGGCGCAGCGGGCGGTCCCGCGGCGGCGCTGAGCGGGTCCGTACCCCTTCCGCCCGCACCTCTGTCCGGCCCCTGCCGGCGCCTCACACGACGCACGGCACCACCTGAAGGAACCTGCTGGTGAACGTCACCCCCGCACTCGACGCCGCCGTCCCCGCACCCCGCACCGCCGCGGCGCACGAAGGGCCCACGGCCCACCGTTCAGCGCCCGACGAGGTCCTCCTCGACCCGCTGGACGACCCCGACCCGCACCGCGCGGCCGACGCCGCCGGCGTCGAGAACCTGCTGCGCTGCTGGGCGCGCGAGAACGATCTGCCCCGACCGACCTCCACCACCCTGCGCATCCCGTTGCGCGCCAGCGGCACCGCCCTCCTCGTGCCCGTCCACCACTGGTCGCCGTGCGGATGGCACCGGTTCGGCACGCCCCAGTTGGAGAGCGCGCCGCACGACGCGCCCGGGCTCGACGCGGTGGCCCTCGCGGCGCTCCTCGTCCGGGAGGGCGGGGCGCCGGTGCACCGCGGCGACCTGGTCGGCCGGGTCGCCGACTCCGTACGGCACACCGCACGCTTCCTCGCCGAGCGCCGTGCGGACCTCGGCCGGGCCGACCATCACATGGACCGCGGCCGGGCCGACCGCGCCGACACCTTCCTCACCGCCGAGCAGTCCCTGCTCCTCGGCCACCCCCTCCACCCCACGCCCAAGAGCCGCGAAGGACTCACCGAGTTCGAAGCCCGTCGCTACTCGCCCGAGTCCCACGGGCGCTTCCCGCTGCACTGGACGGCGGTCGACCGCTCCGTCCTCGCCGGCGACTCGGCCTGGACCGAGGAAGGACGGGTCCTGCCCGCCGAACTGCTCGCCGCGCGCCTGTTGGGCGGCGCGCCCCTGCCGGAACAGGCGGTGCCGCTGCCGCTGCACCCCTGGCAGGCGCGCGAGTTGGCGCACCGCCCGGACGTGGCGGCCCTGTACGACGCAGGGCTGCTGCACGACCTCGGGCCGCTGGGCGCCCCGTGGCACCCGACGTCCTCCGTCCGCACCGTGTACCGCCCGGACGCCCCCGCGATGCTCAAGCTCTCCCTCGGCGTGCGCATCACCAACTCCCGCCGGGAGAACCTGCGCAAGGAACTCCACCGCGGCGTCGAGGTGCACCGGCTGCTGCGCAGCGGCCTGGCCGAGCAGTGGCGGGTCGCGCACCCCGGCTTCGACGTGGTGCGCGACCCGGCCTGGCTCGCCGTCGACACCGCCGTCATCGACCCGGAACACGGCGGTCCGGTCGTCGGGTTCGACGTCGTCGTACGCCACAACCCCTTCGGGGCCGCTGCCGACGCGGTCTGCATCGCCGCGCTCACCGCCGCCCGGCCCGGCGGCCCGGGGGCGCGCTGCCGGCTCGCGGGCGTGGTGACCGCGCTCGCCGCGCGCGGTGGCCGGACTGTCGCGGACGTCGCCGTCGAGTGGTTCCGCCGCTACCTCGACGAGGTCGTACGGCCCGTGCTGTGGCTGGACGCCACCGCCGGCGTCGCCCTGGAAGCGCACCAGCAGAACACGCTGGTCCTCCTCGACGCCGACGGATGGCCCGCGGGCGGTCGCTACCGGGACAACCAGGGCTACTACTTCCGCGAGTCGCGCCGGGCCGCGCTGGAGGCGAGGCTGTCCGGCATCGGCCGGGCCAGCGACACCTTCGTCGCCGACGCGGTCGCCGACGAGCGCTTCGCGTACTACCTCGGCATCAACAACGTGTTCGGCCTCATCGGGGCCTTCGGGGCGTACGGCCTCGCGGACGAAGAGGTGCTGATCGCGGCCTTCCGGCGCTTCCTCGCGGACGTCGCCCACCTGGGCTCGCCGCTGCCGGCACACCTCCTGGACGCCGCCGTCCTGCGCTGCAAGGCGAACCTGCTGACCCGGCTGCACGGCCTGGACGAGCTGGTGGGACCCGTCGACACGCAGTCCGTGTACGTCACGATCGCCAACCCGCTGCACGTCTGACCGCTCTCCGCCGCCCGGCCGTCCATCCGTCTCCTTGGCGTCCCCCGTGTCCGGGACCGTCTTCGAACCGCGAGAGGAGAGCGCCACCGTGCCTCCCATCGACCACCCCGCAGGAGACCGCGCGAACGGCCCGGTCGACGACGTCGAGGACACCCTGGAACTGCCGCTGCGCATCCAGGACGACCTCCTCGCGCGGCAGTGGGCCCCCGAAGCGCCGCACGACCCGGCGCACCCGGACGACGCCGTCCCCGGCGAACTGCTGGACGACCCCGAGCGGTGGGGGCCGACCACCACCTCCGAGGGCGTCCTCAGGCTCCTACCCGTACGGGTGGGGCGGGACGTGACCCTCATCAGCCGGTGGATGAACGACCCGGCCGTGGCCGCCTTCTGGCACCTGGCGGGCCCCGAGTCCGTCACCGCCGCCCATCTGCGCGCCCAACTCGACGGCGACGGGCGGAGCGTGCCCTGCCTCGGCGTCCTCGACGACGTTCCCGTCGGGTACTTCGAGCTGTACCGGGCCGACCTCGACGCCCTGGCGCGCCACTATCCGGCGCGCCCCCACGACACCGGGATCCACCTCCTCATCGGAGCCGTCGCCGACCGGGGCCGCGGCATGGGCTCCACGCTGCTGCGGGCCGTCGCCGACCTCGTGTTCGACCGCAGGCCGCACTGCACGCGCGTGGTCGCGGAGCCGGACCTGCGCAACGCACCCTCCGTCGCCGCGTTCCTCAGTGGAGGGTTCCGCTTCGCCGCCGAGGTGGACCTTCCGGACAAACAGGCCGCCCTGATGGTCCGGGACCGCACGCTCCGCAGCGTGCTGTGAGCGGGCCCCACTCCGCGGGCCGCACCGGGTGACGGGCGTCCGACGGCATGATCGACGGGCCCCGAGCAGTGGCCGGATCGAATGGCGGGATCGGGACCCCCTGTCAGTGGTGAGACGTAGGGTGGGCGACCTATGACGAAGCCATCCCTCCCCGAACTCCTCCACGCTGCCGTGACCGCCGTCGGCGGCGTGGAGCGGCCCGGCCAGGTCAGCATGGCCGAGGCCGTGGCCGAGGCCGTCGACGACGGCAAGCACCTGCTGGTCCAGGCGGGCACGGGCACCGGAAAGTCCCTGGGCTATCTGGTGCCCTCGTTGGCCCACGGGGAGCGGGTCGTCATCGCCACGGCGACCCTGGCGCTCCAGCGGCAGCTCGTCGAGCGTGACCTGCCGCGCACGGTCGATTCGCTGCACCCGCTGCTGCGCCGGCGCCCCGAGTTCGCGATGCTCAAGGGCCGGTCGAACTATCTCTGCCTGCACCGGCTGCACGAGGGCGTCCCGCAGGAAGAGGAGGAGGGGCTCTTCGACCCCTTCGAGGCCGCCGCGCCCACCAGCAAGCTGGGGCAGGACCTGCTGCGGCTGCGGGACTGGGCCGACGAGACCGAGACGGGCGACCGGGACGCGCTGACGCCGGGCGTCTCCGACCGCGCCTGGGCGCAGGTCTCCGTCTCCTCCCGGGAGTGCCTCGGGGCGAGCAAGTGCGCGTACGGCGCCGAGTGCTTCGCCGAGATGGCGCGGGAGCGGGCGAAGCTCGCGGACGTCGTCGTCACCAACCACGCGCTGCTGGCGATCGACGCCATCGAGGGCGCCCCGGTGCTGCCCCCGCACGAGGTCCTGGTCATCGACGAGGCCCATGAGCTGGTCTCCCGGGTCACCGGCGCGGCGACCGGCGAACTCACCCCCGGCCAGGTCAACCGCGCCGTGCGCCGCTCCGCCAAGCTCGTCAACGAGAAGGCGGCGGACGCGCTGCAGACCGCGGCCGAGACCTTCGAGCGCGTCATGGAGCTGGCCCTGCCGGGGCGCCTGGAGGAGATCCCCGAAGACCTCGGCTACGCCCTGCTGGCGCTGCGGGACGCCGCCCGCACCGTGATCTCGGCCCTCGGCGCCACCCGGGACAAGTCCGTCCAGGACGAGGACGCCGTGCGCAAGCAGGCCCTCGCCTCCGTGGAGAACGTCCACGACGTGGCCGAGCGCATCACCCAGGGCTCGGAGTACGACGTCGTCTGGTACGAGCGGCACGACCGCTTCGGCGCCTCACTGCGGGTCGCACCGATGTCGGTGTCGGGGCTGCTGCGGGAGAAACTCTTCACGGACCGCTCCGTGGTGCTGACGTCCGCCACGCTCAAGCTCGGCGGGGACTTCAACGGGGTCGGGGCCTCGCTCGGCCTGTCGCCGGAGGGCACGGAGGGCGACGACGTCCCGCAGTGGAAGGGCCTGGACGTCGGCTCCCCGTTCGACTACCCGAAGCAGGGGATCCTGTACGTGGCGCGCCATCTGGCGACCCCGGGGCGCGAGGGCTCCCGCGAGGACATGCTGGACGAGCTGGCGGAGCTGGTGGAGGCGGCCGGCGGTCGTACGCTCGGGCTGTTCTCCTCGATGCGGGCGGCGCAGGCCGCGGCCGAGGAGCTGCGCGGCCGGCTGGACAACAAGATCCTGCTCCAGGGCGAGGAGACCCTGGGCGAGCTGATCAAGTCCTTCGCCGCCGACCCGGAGACGTGTCTGTTCGGCACGCTGTCGCTGTGGCAGGGGGTGGACGTGCCGGGCCCGAGCTGCCAGCTGGTGGTGATGGACCGGATCCCCTTCCCCCGGCCGGACGATCCGCTGATGAGCGCACGGCAGAAGGCCGTGGAGGAGGCCGGCGGCAACGGCTTCATGGCGGTGGCGGCGACCCATGCGGCGCTGCTGATGGCCCAGGGCGCGGGACGGCTCGTACGGGCGACGGGGGACCGCGGTGTCGTCGCGGTCCTGGACCCGCGACTGGCGAACGCCCGCTACGGAAGCTATCTGCGGGCTTCGCTGCCCGACTTCTGGTACACCACGGACCGCAACCAGGCGCGGCGGTCGCTCGCGGCCATCGACGCGGTGGCAAAGACGGGCGGCGCCTAGGGTCCCGGGATCGTGTCCCGGGACCGGTCCCGGGACACGGACAGAGCGGGGCCCCGGGACCGGCGCAGTGGATCCCGGGGCCGATTGGGGCGGCGGATGGTCACACCCGCCGCAGCACGGCGACGACCTTGCCGAGGATGGTCGCCTCGTCGCCGGGGATGGGCTGGTACGCGGCGTTGTGGGGGAGCAGCCACACATGGCCGTTCTCCCGCTTGAAGCGCTTCACGGTGGCCTCGCCGTCCAGCATGGCGGCGACGATGTCGCCGTTCTCCGCGACGGGCTGGCGACGGACGGTGACCCAGTCGCCGTCACAGATCGCGGCCTCGATCATCGAGTCGCCGACGACCTTCAGGACGAACAGCTCGCCGTCGCCCACGAGCTGCCGGGGCAGCGGGAAGACGTCCTCGACGGACTCCTCGGCGAGGATCGGGCCACCGGCAGCGATCCGGCCGACCAGGGGCACGTACGACGCGGCGGGCTTGCCGGTGGTGTCCGTGGGCTGGGTGCTGGGCTGGTCGGAGCCGCGGACCTCGTAGGCCCGGGGGCGGTGGGGGTCGCGGCGGAGGAAGCCCTTGCGCTCCAGTGCCATCAGCTGATGGGCGACGGAGGAGGTGCTGGAGAGGCCGACGGCCTGGCCGATCTCCCGCATGGACGGGGGGTATCCCCGACGTTGCACGGAGTCACGGATCACCTCGATGACGCGCCGCTGTCGATCGGTGAGCCCGGTGCTGTCCGCTCGGATGCCTGGAGGTCGGCCGGGCAGCGAACGCGTGGGGCGGGAGGGCTCCGTCCCTTCCGGTGTCACGGCGGTCGCCGATGCGTCGTTCATGCCGCGCACCGGCTCGAATCGGCCCTGGGAGCGGTCCTGGGCAGTGATGGTGGCACTGTCTGCGGTGGTGGTCACGTCGGCCCCTCTCGAATGGTCTCCCTGGCTGGACAACGGTAGTTGGTTTCGAAAGGTTGCGCCAAACACACGTTCGAGTGAAAAATCGTGGATCGCCTTACCGGGACATGCGTTTGGGTGTATGTGCGACTGCCTAACAGCTGTGTCGGTGTCGCGAACGCCGACGGGACGCATTCCACCATCTCGGGACATCTTGGTGCATCTCGGACGGGCGTGCCGCGACGCGCAGACGCCTCCTGTGGTCCATCTTGGCACCGAGCGGGCCGGAATCCGAGGAGTCGCGTACGTCCCGTAGGCTCGTGCCTGCCCCGCGCGCTCCGTCCGCCCCGGTGGTCGCCCGTGCACCGTCCTTTCGATGTGATGCCGTGCTGTCACCGCTCGTACGCCGTGCGCGTTCGGCGTCTCCCATGCGACACGCGCTAGGGGGCGAAAGTGCGGGCAAACCCCAGATCTAGTGGTTGGATGGGGAGCACAGCCCAGAAGTTGTGGTCCCCGGTGCTTCAAAGCCAAGGCCATCGCCTATGCTTGGGCTTGCTTCGAAGGGCTTCGGCAGGCATGTCGGGGCTATTCAGTCGTGCCGTGAGGGAGGGTTGGGAACATGCACTGCCCCTTCTGCAGGCACCCCGACAGCCGAGTCGTCGACAGTCGCACCACCGACGACGGGACCTCGATCCGGCGCCGTCGGCAGTGTCCCGACTGCTCCCGTCGCTTCACGACGGTGGAGACCGCGTCGCTGATGGTGATCAAGCGCAGCGGCGTCACCGAGCCCTTCAGTCGTACCAAGGTCATCTCCGGCGTCCGCAAGGCGTGCCAGGGCAGGCCGGTCACCGAGGACGCGCTCGCCAAGCTCGGCCAGCGGGTCGAGGAGGCCGTGCGGGCCACCGGCAGCGCCGAGCTGACCACCCATGACGTGGGACTGGCCATACTCGGCCCCCTGCAGGAACTCGACCTCGTCGCGTACCTGCGGTTCGCGTCCGTCTACCGGGCGTTCGACTCACTTGAGGACTTCGAGGCGGCCATCGCGGAACTCCGCGTGCAACGGCCGCCCACCCGGGAGGGCGGGACGGGCGGGACCCACGAGGTCCCCGTGCCCGCCACTGCCGTCGACTGAGCGACCGGACGGGACGACTCGGCCCGGCCCGCCGGACTCCGGCGGGCCGTGGGACGGCGAACAACCATCAGCCGTGCGCGCGTGGGGCGCGCACGGCCACCACACAAGACAGTGTCACGGGAAGATCTGGGCACTTCGGGGCGTTTTTGCCCGTATATGGGAGGCGGCATGACAGAGACGACGAGCGGTCCGGCGCGGGGGTCCCGAACCAAGGGGGCCAAGGCGAGCAAGGGCCTGCGCATCGAGCGCGTCCACACCACCCCCGGCGTGCATCCGTACGACGAGGTGGTCTGGGAGCGCCGTGACGTCGTCATGACCAACTGGCGCGACGGCTCGATCAACTTCGAGCAGCGTGGCGTCGAGTTCCCCGACTTCTGGTCGGTGAACGCGGTCAACATCGTCACCAGCAAGTACTTCCGCGGGGCCGTCGGCACGCCCCAGCGCGAGACCGGGCTCAAGCAGCTCATCGACCGGATCGTGAAGACGTACCGGAAGGCCGGCGAGGAGTACAAGTACTTCGCCTCGCCCGCCGACGCCGAGATCTTCGAGCACGAGCTGGCGTACGCGCTCCTCCACCAGATCTTCAGCTTCAACTCGCCGGTGTGGTTCAACGTCGGCACGCCCCAGCCCCAGCAGGTCTCCGCCTGCTTCATCCTGTCCGTCGACGACTCCATGGAGTCGATCCTCGACTGGTACAAGGAAGAGGGCATGATCTTCAAGGGCGGCTCGGGCGCCGGTCTGAACCTCTCCCGGATCCGCTCCTCCAAGGAGCTGCTGTCCTCCGGCGGCAACGCCTCCGGTCCCGTCTCCTTCATGCGGGGCGCCGACGCCTCCGCCGGAACGATCAAGTCCGGCGGCGCCACCCGGCGCGCGGCCAAGATGGTCATCCTCGACGTCGACCATCCCGACATCGAGGGCTTCATCGAGACCAAGGTGAAGGAAGAGGAGAAGATCCGCGCCCTGCGCGACGCGGGCTTCGACATGGACCTCGGCGGCGACGACATCACGTCCGTCCAGTACCAGAACGCCAACAACTCGGTCCGGGTGAACGACGAGTTCATGAAGGCCGTGGAGGCCGGCGGCAAGTTCGGGCTGCGCGCCCGGATGACCGGCGACGTCATCGAGGAGGTCGACGCCAAGTCGCTCTTCCGCAAGATGGCCGAGGCCGCTTGGGCCTGCGCCGACCCGGGCATCCAGTACGACGACACCATCAACCACTGGCACACCTGCCCCGAGTCCGGCCGGATCAACGGCTCGAACCCGTGCAGCGAGTACATGCACCTGGACAACACGTCCTGCAACCTCGCCTCGCTGAACCTGATGAAGTTCCTCAAGGACGACGGCGAGGGCCACCAGTCCTTCGACGTCGAGCGCTTCTCCAAGGTCGTCGAGCTGGTCATCACCGCGATGGACATCTCCATCTGCTTCGCGGACTTCCCGACCCAGAAGATCGGCGAGAACACCCGCGCCTTCCGCCAGCTGGGCATCGGCTACGCCAACCTCGGCGCCCTGCTGATGGCCACCGGCCACGCGTACGACAGCGACGGCGGTCGCGCGCTTGCCGGGGCGATCACCTCGCTGATGACCGGCACCTCCTACCGCCGCTCGGCCGAGCTGGCCGCGGTCGTCGGCCCGTACGACGGCTACGCCCGCAACGCCGAGCCGCACAACCGCGTCATGCGGCAGCACTCGGACGCCAACGCCGCCGCCCCCCGCATGGACGACCTGGACACGCCGATCTGGGCCGCGGCCACGGAGGCCTGGCAGGACGTGCTGCACCTCGGTGCGAAGAACGGTTTCCGCAACGCCCAGGCGTCCGTCATCGCCCCCACCGGCACCATCGGTCTGGCGATGTCCTGCGACACCACCGGCCTGGAGCCCGACCTCGCCCTGGTCAAGTTCAAGAAGCTGGTCGGCGGCGGCTCGATGCAGATCGTCAACGGCACCGTGCCGCAGGCGCTGCGCCGCCTCGGCTACCAGCAGGAGCAGATCGAGGCGATCGTCGCCCACATCGCCGACCACGGCAACGTGATCGACGCGCCCGGCCTGAAGACCGAGCACTACGAGGTCTTCGACTGCGCCATGGGCGAGCGCTCCATCTCCGCGATGGGCCACGTCCGGATGATGGCCGCGATTCAGCCGTGGATCTCCGGCGCGCTGTCCAAGACGGTCAACATGCCCGAGTCGGCCACCGTCGAAGAGGTCGAGGAGATCTACTTCGAGGCGTGGAAGATGGGCGTCAAGGCGCTCGCGATCTACCGCGACAACTGCAAGGTCGGCCAGCCCCTCTCCGCCAAGACCAAGGAGAAGGAGAAGGCGGAGATCACCGAGAAGACCGAGGAGACCATCCGGGCCGCGGTGGAGAAGGTCGTCGAGTACCGACCGGTCCGCAAGCGACTGCCCAAGGGCCGCCCGGGGATCACCACCTCCTTCACGGTCGGTGGCGCCGAGGGCTACATGACGGCGAACTCCTACCCGGACGACGGCCTCGGCGAGGTCTTTCTGAAGATGTCCAAGCAGGGCTCCACCCTCGCGGGCATGATGGACGCCTTCTCCATCGCCGTCTCCGTCGGCCTCCAGTACGGCGTGCCCCTGGAGACGTACGTCTCCAAGTTCACCAACATGCGCTTCGAGCCGGCCGGCATGACGGACGACCCGGACGTGCGGATGGCGCAGTCGATCGTCGACTACATCTTCCGCCGCCTGGCGCTGGACTTCCTGCCCTTCGAGACCCGCTCGGCGCTCGGCATCCACTCCGCCGAGGAGCGCCAGCGCCACCTGGAGACCGGCTCCTACGAGCCGACGATGGACGAGACCGAGTTGGACGTGGAGGGGCTGGCCCAGTCCGCACCGCGCCGCCAGGAGGTCCCGGAGACCACCGCTCCTCAGGCGACCGTCCCCGCGCCGAAGCAGGCCCACACCTCGGCCGAACTGGTCGAGATGCAGCTCGGCATCAGCGCGGACGCCCCGCTCTGCTTCTCCTGCGGAACGAAGATGCAGCGCGCCGGCTCCTGCTACATCTGCGAGGGCTGCGGCTCCACGAGCGGTTGCAGCTGACCTGACCGGCTCCCCTGAGGGAGCCGACCAGCCGCTGACGAAGGGGATCGACCGAGGACGGTCGGTCCCCTTCGTGCTGCCGTGTTCGTGCTGCCCCGTGCCCTGCGCACGCGCGGCGACGGCAGCGGGTCAGGCGCCGCCCATCCGGCCGATGAACTCCTGTGGATCCGCGTCGAAGCCCCGCAGCACCTCGCCGTACGACCAGCCGCCTGAATCGGCCCTTACGAACTCGGCTATCACCGCGGACCTGGCCCCCGGGACCCCGGCGAAGTCCTCGCTGCTGAGTTCGGTGTGGCCCTCGGAGACGGTCGCCTTGGTGTTCGCCACGTCGGCGAACGAGCGGCTCCGGTCGCGCTGTTGGATAACGACTCCCACCACCACCCGTCCGTACACCGGCGCCAGGCGATCGAGCTCCAGCTTCATGACCTCGTCGGACCCGAAGCCCTGGCCGGTGCGGCTGTCCCTGGTCAGCGTGATGGTGCCGTCGGGCGAGCGGGAGTCGAAGTGGACGACGTAGGCCGGATCGCCGGAGGGGGCGTCCGCCCGGTACGTAGCGGCGACGATGTCGAGGTCATGGGGCGTCTCCCCCATGGGGCTCGGATCCCAGCGCAGGGCCACCTCGACCGTCCCGACGCCCTTGTTCAGGCTGCTCACCACTGATCCCTTCCCCGTAACTATCCGTGTTTCTCCGTACGTTGACCGTATCTTCTCCGGCGGTGTGAGGCGAGGAGCCGGCGAGGGTACGCCAGTGCTCCGCATCGGGACGAACGGCGGTCGGCGGTGGACCCGGACGAGGGGGATCCGGGGTGTGGCCCCGCGCCGTACGATGGCGCGGTGCTGGTCAAGTGGATTCGCTGCACCGTGACCGACCGACATGGGTTCGAGCGGGGGCAGCGGAAATGGGCGGGGCTGCCGGGTGAGCCGGGATTCCGAGGGCAGGGCGGCGGGTGGAGCAGAGGGCTTCCGCACGTCGCGCACGTCTTCGCCTTCTGGGAGAGCCGGTCTTTCTACGACTCCTTCATGGCCCGTTCGCACGACCGCCTGGCGTCCGGACAGGCCGGAACGTTTCGGGACGTGCAGGTCAAGCTCTTTGACCACCGTTTCGATGTGAAGACCGGCTTCGAGCCGCACTTCACCGGCGCCGACGTGGTCCGGGTCGCCCACTGCAAGGTCCGCGAGGAGCGGGTCGAGCACTACGCCCAGATGCAGGAGAAGGTGTGGAACCCGGCGATGGCCGGGTCCCCCGGCATGGTGCGCGGCCTGTTCGGCGAGGCGCCGGGCAACGAGTTCCTCGTCATGTCGATGTGGCAGTCCGAGGCCGAGCGCGGCAAGTACCGCGCCGAGCGGGTGGAGCGACTGCTGCTGCGCGCCCAGACCGAGGCCGACGTCGCGGCCCTCGCCGGCGACGTCGTCCAACTCGAACCGTCCTGGACGGTGTGAGCCCCCGCTCCCCGGCCGAAACGTGCCGTCGCGTCACCCAGGGCCTGATCCACGAGACAGGCCCTAGTGTCGAGTCATGGCACGACCACGACGCATCGTCCTCGTCCGGCACGGCGAGTCGGAGGGGAACGTCGACGACACCGTGTACGAGCGGGAGCCCGACCACGCGCTCGGGCTCACCCCCCGCGGGCTCGCCCAGGCCGAGGAGACCGGTGGCCGCCTGCGGGACCTGTTCGGGCAGGAGCGCGTGAGCGTCTACGTATCGCCTTATCGACGCACCCACGAGACCTACCGCGCCTTCTCCTTCGCCCCGGGGCAGGCGCGCGTGCGCGAGGAGCCCAGACTGCGGGAGCAGGACTGGGGGAACTGGCAGGACCGCGACGACGTACGGCTCCAGAAGGCGTACCGCGACGCCTACGGGCACTTCTTCTACCGCTTCGCCCAAGGGGAGTCGGGGGCCGACGTGTACGACCGCGTCGGCGCTTTCCTGGAGAGCCTGCACCGCAGCTTCGAGTCGCCGGACCACCCGCCGAACGTGCTGCTGGTCACCCACGGACTCACGATGCGGCTCTTCTGCATGCGGTGGTTCCACTGGACCGTGGCCGAGTTCGAGTCGCTGTCCAACCCGGGCAACGGCGAGACGCGGACACTGGAGCTGGGCGACGACGGGCGCTACACCCTCGACCGGCCCTTCGCGCGCTGGCGGACGCCCGAGCCGTACGGCGTCACCGGATAGCCGGCTAGAGTGGCAGGACGATGACCGCTGACTCCACTCCCGACCAGCGATTCCGACGCGCGCTGGCGAGCCTGCGCGGACTGTCCGTGGGGGACGCCCTGGGCTCGCAGTTCTTCGTGCCGTCCCACTATCCCCTCCTCCAGCAGCGCGCCCTGCCGGCGGGCACCTGGCAGTGGACCGACGACACCGAGATGGCCTGCTCCGTGCTGGCCGTGCTGGCCCACCACGGCCGGGTCGACCAGGACGCGCTGGCGCGCTCCTTCGCCGAGCACCACGACTTCGACCGCGGCTACGGCCCCGCCGTCAACCGCATGCTCCGACTCATCAGGGAAGGCGGGGACTGGCGAGAACTCGCCGCCGCCCTCTTCAACGGCCAGGGCTCGTGGGGCAACGGCTCCGCCATGCGCATCGCCCCGCTCGGCGCCTGGTACGCGGACGACCCGGAGCAGGCCACCCACCAGGCCGAGATCTCCTCGTACACCACCCACCAGCACCGCGAGGCCGTCGTGGGGGCGATGGCGGTGGCGGCGGCTGCGGCGCTCGCCGCCGCGCCCTCGGGGCCGCCGAGCCCCGAGGAGCTGCTGGACGGCGTGATCGCCCTCGTGCCGCGCAGCGCGGTCGGAGCCGGGCTGCGCCGGGCTCGCGACATGCTCGACTACGGCGACGCCGGCACCGTCGCGGCGGTGCTCGGCCGCGGACGCCGGACGAGCGCCCACGACACCGTGCCCTTCGCGCTCTGGTCGGCCGCGCGCTCCCTCGACGACTTCGAGCGGGCCTTCTGGACGACGGCGCAGGTGGGCGGCGACGTGGACACGACCTGCGCCATCGTGTGCGGAGTGGTGGCCGCGGGCCAGGCCGGCCGCCCCGGCGCGCACTGGCTGGAGCGTACGGAGGAACTGCCTTCCTGGTTGCCCGCGGCCCCGCGCTAGACCCCGCCGCTCAGCGCTGCCGCGCTCGCCCCGGCGTGCAAATGTTCGGAAACTGTCACGGTCGTGAACCAGCCAGGTCGCTGCCGGCTGTGATGCCTCGGCCCGTGGCTACCGTGTCGGGGCCCGGTGGCCGGCGATCACCGCAGTGATGGCCGGGCGGGCACACACAACGCTCCGGATCGCCGTCGCGCAGCCCCTCCTGCCCGCGCGATCCGCCGGGGGAGGGGACCCGTGCCCGATACATCTGCCACGTCGCCGCAGCCGTCCGCGCCCGATCCGGCCGGCGGCACGCCCCCAGGGCCCGCCCCGGTGCCGCGGACCCGCGCCGCCACCGCGCACGCGCTGCCGGCGTCGAAGGGCGGGGCGCGACCGCGGCCCGCCACCGTCACGGGTGTCACCCTGGGGGCCGCGCTCGGCACGGGGGTGCTCAGCGCCCTGCTGCTGGGCCCCGGGCTGGGCACGAACCTTCTGCTCGTCGCCGCCGTCGCCACCCTCGCCGCGTACGCCGCCGCACGCCGGGCGGGCCGACGCTTCCGCCCCTGGACGTGCGTCTGGGCGGCGGGCGGGCTCGCGCTGCTGCTCGTACCGGCGATCCGGGACGCAGGCTGGCCCGCCTTCCTGGCCGTCGTCGCCGCCCTCATGGCCGGATCGCTCGCCCTGCACGGCGGACGCACGTGGCACGGGGTCTTCCTGGGGGCCGTGGGACTGCTGGGCTCCCTCGTCACCGGCCCGACCTGGGCCATCGAAGGGCTGCGCCAGCGCATGGCGGCCTCGCGCCGCTGGGGGCCGGCAGCGCGGTCCCTGGGTGTCGCAGCGCTCCTCCTCTTCGTGTTCGGCGCGCTCTTCTCCGCCGCCGACGCCGCCGACGCCGCCTTCGCCGACCTGCTCGGCGCCCTGGTCCCCGAGGTCCCGGTGGCAGAGGGGCCCTGGCGCTTCCTGCTCTTCCTCCTCGGCGTCGCCGGCGCGCTCGCCGCGGCGCACGTCGCCGCCGCGCCCACGCACTGGGACCGGCTGGCCGTCCGACGCGGCCGGCCCCGGGCCCGCTGGGAGTGGGCGCTCCCGCTGATCGTCCTCGACCTGCTCTTCGCCGCCTTCAACGCCGTCCAGTTGGCCGTGCTCTTCGGCGGCTACGACAAGGTGCTGGCCGAAACCGGGCTCACCTACGCCGAATACGCCCGCCAGGGCTTCTGGCACCTGGTGCTCGCCACCCTGCTCACCCTGGGCGTCATCGCGCTCGCCCTGCGCTGGGCCCCACGCACCGACGACCGCGACCGCCTCGTCGTGCGCTCGGTCCTCGGCACGCTGTGCCTGCTCACCCTGGTCGTGGTGGCGTCCGCGCTGCGCCGGATGGAGCTGTACGTCGACGCGTACGGGCTGACGCAGTTGCGGCTGACGGTGGCGGCGATGGAACTGTGGCTCGGGCTGGTGCTCGCCCTGATCATGGCGGCGGGCGTCTACGGTGCGGCCTGGCTGCCGCGCACGGTCGCGGCCAGCGCCGCGGTCGGCGTCCTGGCCTTCGGCCTCGCGTCCCCCGACGCCCTCGTCGCCGAGCGCAACGCGGACCGCTACCAGCGGACCGGGAAGCTCGACGTCGGATACCTCCAGGAGCTGTCGGCGGACGCGGTGCCCGCCCTCGACCGGCTGGCCGAACCCCTGCGCTCCTGCGCGCTGGAGGGCATCGCCGAGGAACTGGAGGAGGACGCCCACAAGCCGTGGCACGCCACGAGTTGGGGCCAGTCCCGGGCACGGAAGATCCTGGCGGAACGCCCCGTTCAGCCGCCGGCGAACTGTCCGGGGCTGGTGGACCCCGCATACGGGACCGACGACTTCGACAGTCGTGACGCCTGGCCGGACCCGGACCAACCGCTGCCGTAGCCACCCGGGCTCGTCCTTCGACCGCTCGCTGCCTTCACGATCGCGATCGTAGGTAGGCTTCCCGTCCGGAGGTTCGCCCCGCCGAACTGCACGTCCAGGCAAGGCCGTAGACGTCCTTCGAACACCTCAGCGTACGCTGGGTCTGTGCGGCAGCGAAGAGCGGAACGACGGACGCCGGAGCCTCGGCGGCGAGCCGGGGCCGGCCCGGCGCCGGGCCGGAAACGGGCGGTGCGGAACCGTGATCGGAATCCGGTTGTCCCCGGCGGGGGCGCGCGGCGTACCCTTGCTGGCGCCATGCCGTATGAACCACCCACCCACAGAGTCGAGCGCTCCATCCGGGCCACCACCGGCGCACGGCTCGTCGCCGGGGTCGACGAGGTCGGGCGCGGCGCGTGGGCCGGCCCCGTCACCGTGTGCGCCGCCGTCACGGGGCTGCGCAGGCCGCCGGTCGGACTCACCGATTCCAAGCTGCTGACCCCCAAGCGCCGAGAAGTGCTCGCCGTCGAGTTGGAGCAGTGGGTCACGGCGCACGCGCTCGGCCACGCCTCCCCGCAGGAGATCGACGAGCTGGGCATGACGGCCGCGCTGCGGCTGGCCGCGTGCCGCGCGCTGGAGGCCCTGCCGCAGCGCCCGGACGCCGTCATCCTCGACGGCAAGCACGACTACCTGGGCGCGCCCTGGCAGGTCCGTACGGTCATCAAGGGCGACCAGTCGTGCGTGGCCGTCGCCGCGGCCTCGGTGATCGCCAAGGTGCACCGCGACGCGATGATGGCCGAGCTGCCCGAGCAGTTCGCCGAGTTCGCGTTCGCCGCCAACGCCGGGTACCCCTCACCGGTGCACAAGGCCGCCCTCGCCGAGCGGGGGCCCACGCCGTACCACCGGCTCTCCTGGGCCTATCTGGACGCGCTGCCGCAGTGGCGGCACCTGAAGAAGGTCCGGGCCGTGCCGGAACCGTCGGAACGGGAGAGCGGGGGCCAGCTCGGCTTCGATTTCTGAACTGGCACCGCTGACAAGGAAGTCGCACATGCGTGCCCACCCGCCGATGCCGATCGAACCGGCATTTGATAGACATCCACCCATGCCTCTCCCTCCCGAGGAGCCTCAGATTCACGAGAGTGCCCAGGGTCCCCGCGCCACTCCGGCCGCAGGCCGCACCGCGCCGACCCCTCGTCCCGTACCCGGTCCGCGTTCCACGGCGTCCCCGCGCCCGGGGAGCCCCGTTCCGGCCCGTCCCGCGCCGCCCGTGCGCGCCCACGCCGGGCAGCAGGCCACGCCCGCTGCCCCGGCGAAGAATCGTTCCCAGCCGCAGATCCAGCTGATTCCGGCCCCCGAAGGCGGTGCGCTCGACGCGGCCGACGAGGCGGTCGACCTGCTGCTCGACTCCGGTCGGGCGCCCGGCGAGGTCCTGGTGCTGACCACGGGGGAGCAGCACCCGTGGGCGGCCCACGAGCTGTCCTTCGGCGAAGCCGGCTACTGGGCGCAGCACGACGCGGGGGACGACGTCTTCTACGCGTCCGCCGACGGGATCGGCCGGGCCGCGACCCGGGCCGTGATCGTCGTGGCCGTCAACGGCGGCAGCGACGACCACGCCGCCCGGGTGCTGCCCGCCGCCCTGGAGAAGGCGGGCGCCCTGCTGATCGTGTGCGGTGATCCCGAGCGGATCAACAGCGCGCTCGGCGCCGGCGTCTGAGGGCCTGCGGCCCTTCACGTCGTACGACGGCCGAAGCCGTCCGAGCCGGTGCGGGGACCGTGATCACACGGTCCCCGCACCGGCTCGCTCCAGTCGTCCGTGCGTGCCGCGTGGTACGCGCCCTCAGCGGCGGGCCGCCGTGCGCCGCAGCGCCTCCGGCGCCCCGCTGGCGGTGCGCACCTCCAGCGGCTCGCCCGCCAGCGAGCTGGCGAGGTCGCCCGGCGCCGAGGTGGAGCTGGGCCGTCGGCCGCCCCGCCCCTCGCCGAACACCTGCCAGCCGCCGCGGGTGAGGGTGATGTACGCGCCGCAGCGCAGCCCGTGCAGGGTGCAGGCGTCCCGCAGTCCCCACATCCAGGCGCCGTCCTCCTCGGTCCACCGCTCGTCGCCCTCGCGGCAGTAGAGCAGCACGGCCGTGCGCACCGGCGTACGGCGGCGCAGATCGTGCGGGATGACCCGGCGGAGGTGGGCCAACAGCGCGTTCCGGAACTCCCAGCCGTCCACGGGGGCGGAGCGACGGGCGAACGACGCGCTGGCGGTGAGACGTTCCTCCGGATCGAGCACGGCCACCACGGCCGTCGTCGGCGTCGGACTGTGGCGGGCGTGCAGCCCGCTCACCACCTCGCGCGGATTGCGCAGCAGCGGTATCCCGGCCGCCGCCCACTCGGACGGTTCGAGCATCCTGACGAGGCGGTTGGCGGAGTTGGTCATCGAAGTGGCTGCGGACGAAGCGAATCCGAAGGTCACGTTCCTCCCTTCGCATACGCGCCCACAGAGCGGGCAGGGTGGGATGGAGTGAGGACGCACCGCGGCACGGCCCTATCGGACCACGAAGGGACCGTGCGGGGAGCGCTTCCAATTCTTCCTGTCTCGTCCGGATGCGGCAACGAGCAATTCGAACGCGCTGGCAGGAATAGGCGGGTATGCCGGTGATATCCCCACACTCAGTCTTCCCTCTGTTCCCTACCGTGCCCACCCGGTCCGCTCTTGAACCCGGAGAGCAGCGGAAGCATCCCGTCCCGATGGGCTCCGCCGGCCGTGCGACGTGGCGTGATCGCAGGTCGGACGCGGGGGAGAACGGCCGTCGGCCGCCCGGGGCCGTCGTCACGCTGAGTGAATTGGCCGATCGGCCCCGCCCTCCGGTTGCATGGGGGCATGGACGATCTGGAGCTCCGCACCGAAGCCGACGCCATCCTCGCCGAGCTCGTCGGCGACCCGGGAGGCTCGGCGCGGCTGCGCGAAGACCAGTGGCAGGCGGTCGCGGCCCTGGTGCGGGAGCGGCGGCGCGCCCTGGTGGTGCAGCGCACCGGCTGGGGGAAGTCGGCGGTGTACTTCGTCGCCACCGCCCTGCTGCGGCGCCGCGGCGCCGGCCCGACCGTGATCGTCTCCCCGCTGCTGGCGCTGATGCGCAACCAGGTGGAGTCGGCCGCGCGGGCCGGGATCGCGGCGCGCACGATCAACTCGGCCAACCCGGAGGAGTGGGACACCATCTACGACGAGGTCGAGCGCGGCGAGACCGACGTCCTCCTCGTCAGCCCCGAACGTCTGAACTCGGTGGACTTCCGCGAGAACGTGCTGCCGCGGCTGGCGGCCACGACGGGCCTGCTGGTGGTGGACGAGGCGCACTGCATCTCCGACTGGGGGCACGACTTCCGGCCCGACTACCGACGGCTGCGGGCGCTGCTCGCCGAGCTCGCGCCCGGCGTGCCCGTGCTGGCCACCACCGCGACCGCCAACGCGCGGGTCACCGCCGACGTGGCCGAGCAGCTGGGCACCGGTGCGGGTGAGGCCCTGGTGCTGCGCGGCCCCCTGGAGCGGGAGAGCCTGCGCCTCGGCGTGGTCGAGCTGCCGGACGCGGCGCACCGCCTGGCCTGGCTCGCCGAGCACCTGGGCGAGTTGCCGGGCTCCGGGATCATCTACACGCTGACGGTGGCCGCGGCCGAGGAGACGACCGCCTTCCTGCGGCAGTGCGGCTTCGAGGTCTCCTCGTACACGGGTCGCACGGAGAACGCCGACCGCTTGCAGGCCGAGTCCGACCTCCTGGAGAACCGGGTCAAGGCGCTGGTGGCGACCTCGGCGCTGGGGATGGGCTTCGACAAGCCGGACCTCGGGTTCGTGGTGCACCTCGGCTCGCCGTCCTCCCCGATCGCCTACTACCAGCAGGTGGGCCGTGCGGGCCGTGGAGTGGCGCACGCGGACGTGCTGCTGCTGCCGGGCAAGGAGGACGAGGCGATCTGGCGCTACTTCGCCGACACCGCCTTCCCGCCCGAGGCACAGGTCCGCCAGACCCTGACCGCCCTCGCGGAGGCCGGCCGCCCGCTGTCCGTACCGGCCCTGGAAGCAGCGGTCGACCTGCGGCGCACCCGGCTGGAGACCATGCTCAAGGTGCTCGACGTGGAGGGCGCCGTACGACGGGTGAAGGGCGGTTGGGAGAGCACCGGGCGGCCCTGGACGTACGACACCGAGCGGTACGCCTGGGTGGCCCGGCAGCGGGCGGCCGAGCAGCGGGCGATGCGCGAGTACGTGAGCACGTCCGCGTGCCGGATGGAGTTCCTGCGCCGGCAGTTGGACGACGAGGGGGCGCGCCCGTGCGGCCGGTGCGACTCCTGCGCCGGCGTCTGGATCGGCTCCACGGTCTCGACCGAGGCCCTCACGGGCGCCTCGAAGGAGCTGGACCGCCCCGGCGTGGAGGTGGAGCCGCGCCGGATGTGGCCGACCGGCATGCCCTCCCTCGGCGTCGACCTCAAGGGCCGCATCCCGGCCGGCGAGCAGTGCGCCACCGGACGGGCGCTCGGCCGGCTCTCGGACATCGGTTGGGGCAACCGCCTGCGCCCCCTGCTGGCGACGGACGCCCCCGACGGCCCCGTCCCCGACGACGTCCTGCGGGCCGCGGTGGCCGTCCTCGCCGACTGGGCGCGCTCGCCGGGCGGTTGGGCGTCCGACGCCACCGCGCGGCCCGTGGGCGTCGTCGCCGTGCCGTCCCTGACCCGCCCCCTCCTCGTCGACTCGCTCGCCCGGGGCGTCGCGGACGTGGGCCGCCTCCCCTTCCTGGGCACCCTGGCGTACACCGGCGCCGACGGCGCGCACGCGGCGCGCCGCAGCAACTCCGCGAAGCGCCTCAAGGGCCTGTCCGCGGCCTTCGCCGTCCCCGACGACCTGGCGGCGGCCCTGGCCGGCGCACCGGGCCCGATCCTGCTCGTCGACGACTACACGGAATCGGGGTGGACCCTCGCGGTCGCCGCCCGCCTCCTCCGCCGGGCAGGCGGCGAACGGGTCCTTCCGCTGGTGCTCGCGGCGACGGCGTGAGTCGCCCGCGGCAAGTGACTGTCGGACCGTCAACAGGGCTGGGGGAACGTGCGACTTCCCTCAGTTAACCCGATGCCCCCGACAGGGCGCGAGCGACGCCGCAAGCCTGTGGATAACGTTATCCACAGGGGTCGCGGGCCGGGGCTTTTCACGGGACCGTCGTGCCATGAGCAAGCACAACGATGCCGCTGACGGCACCCAGCCCCCGCGCACCGCGGACACCCGACACTCCTCTCATTCCGCGCCCGCCGCCGCCCCGGCCGCCGAGGTCGATGCGGCCGTCGGTTCGATCGACGAGGAACAGATCACCCTGCGCGGCCCGGCCGAGCTCGCCGATGCCCTGCCGTATCTGCTGGGGTACCACCCGACCGACTCCGTCGTCCTCGTGGCGCTGCACGGCAGCCGCGGCCGTTTCGGCGGACGCGTGAAACTGGGCATTCCACGCTCTCCCGGCGAGTGGGAGTCGGTGTCCCAGCAGCTCGCCGAGTGCCTGATCGAAGAGAGCGCGACCCGCAGCGCCCGCCCCGACGGCATCGTCCTCTTCCTGTGTCAGGACCCGGCGGACGGTGGGGCGGGGCGGCCGGTCGTGGAGCGGCTGCGGCCCTTCGCCCAACTGCTGCGCACCGCGTGTGGCGCGCTCGACGTGCCCGTGTACGAGGCGCTGTGCATCTCGGACGGCCGCTTCTGGTCCTACTGCTGCCCTGACGGGCGCTGTTGTCCGCCGGAGGGCACGCCCCTGGTCCCGGCCGGCACTTCGGTCATGGCCGCGGCGGCGGCCTGGGCCGGGCTGCACGTGAGGGGATCGCAGCGCGAGCTGGAAGCCCGTTTCGAGCCCCTGCCGTCCCCCGCGGCGGACGCCCAGCGCCGGGTGCTGGACAGGTCGGGCTTCGACCTCGTGAGCCGCATCGTGGGCGGCACCGTCGAGCGCCAGCAGCTCGCCGACGAGACGATCGCGCTGGCGCGGGAGCTGATCGATCGGCTCGCCGGCGCTGACGGGGCGCCGCCCCCGTCCGGACGGGACGTCGCTGACGACCGGCTGATCACCCATGACGAAGCCGCCGTGTTGCTCTTCGGCCTCCAGGATCGCGAGACGAGGGACCAGGCAGCGGCATGGATGGAAGGGGCGGAGGCCGAGCCCGCGCTGAGGCTGTGGCGGGCTCTTGCGCGCCGCTGCGTCGGCCCCTACGGCGAGTACGCGGCCGTGCCCCTCACCCTCGCCGGCTGGGTGTCCTGGTCGACCGGGGACGAGCCGGCGGCGCGGATCGCCCTCAGCCTGGCGCTGCGCAAGGACCCCGACTACGTCTTCGCCCGCCTGCTGCACGAGGCGTGCAATCAGAACCTGGATCCGGAGCTGATCCGCAGCTGTCTGCGCGGCGGGCGGGCGCCGACCCGGCCCGAACCCGAGATCGAGCCGGCGCCGGAGGGCGCGGCGGACGCTGCCCGGCCGCCCCGTCGCGCCGTGCGACCGCCCGCCGGGCGGCCCCAGGGGCGCACGTCGCCGAGGACCGGACCCCGCGGAAGGACCGGGGCCGCCCGGCGTGCCCCTGGAAGGGAGGAGGGCGCTGAGAGGGAGTGACAAGAGACGCCCCACTGAGGGCGGGGCCACGGTGGCGAGGAGGAAGAAAGAGGCCGCAGCTACAAGCGAAAGGAGTGTTTATCGTCAGGCAGACGACTATGATCACGGTCATGTCTCCCTACGACCCGTCGGCCTTTCCCCCCTTTGCCGTCACCGTCGACCTGGTCGTGCTCACCGTGCGCCGCCACGCGCTGTGCACGCTGGTCGTGCGCCGTGGGGAGCCGCCGTTCCAGGGGCGGTGGGCATTGCCCGGAGGGTTCGTGCGCGGGGACGAGGACCTGGCCGCCGCGGCGGCGCGCGAGTTGACCGAGGAGACCGGGCTGTGCGCCCACGACCCGGCTTCCTCGACCCCCGACGGGGGCGCCCATCTGGAACAGCTCGCGACCTACGGCGACCCGAAGCGCGACCCCCGGATGCGGGTCGTCAGCGTGGCCCACCTGGTGTTGGCGCCCGATCTGCCCGCGCCCCGGGCCGGCGGTGACGCCAACAGCGCGCGCTGGGCGCCCGTGGCGGATCTGCTCGGCCAGGATGGTGCGCTCGGTCGGGAGGACGAGCCATCCGGCGCTGCCGTTGCCCTCGCCTTCGACCATGCGCGGATCCTGGCGGACGGGGTGGAGCGGGCCCGCTCCAAGATCGAGTACTCCTCCCTGGCCACCGCCTTCTGCCCGCCCGAGTTCACTGTCGGCGAGCTGCGGCGGGTGTACGAGGCGGTGTGGGGCGTGGCGCTCGACCCCCGGAACTTCCACCGGAAGGTGACGGGCACGCCCGGGTTCCTGGTGCCCGCCGGTGGTACGACCACCCGTCAGGGTGGCCGTCCGGCGCAGCTCTTCCGCGCCGGCGGAGCCACCTTGCTGAACCCTCCGATGCTGCGCCCGGACGTCTGAGGCCCTGACGCCACCGCGGTCCCTTACGCCCAGGGTCCTGAACAGCCGGGGTTCCGGCGGGCCAGGGTTCCGGCGCCTGGAGCTTCTTTGCGCGGGGAGCGGGGCGACGGGAACGCGCGTTGTGGGCAGGCTGCGCAGAATGTCTGAAATGTCGAGTTATCGTGCTGGTGCCGCACGCGCCGCGCGCGGCGTCCCTTGTGCGCTCCCGCGGGAGAACGATGCTCCAGGCCATCGGATTGACCAGCGCCCCCCGGGGGGACCGCCCGCCCGCCCTCGACGACCTCACCTTCGAGGCCGCTGCCGGCGGGGTCACGGCCCTCCTCGGCGGCCCCGAAGCGGGCAAGACGTCCGCGCTGCGCCTGATGCTGGACCTGGAGCCCGGTCAGGGGGTCACGTACTTCCGCGGCAACCGGCTCCACCAGCTCGCCCACCCGGCGCGCGAGGTGGGCGCGTTGCTCGGCGACGTCCCGGGGCACCCCGCGCGGACGGCCCGCGGACAGCTGCGGATGCTGTGCGCGGCGGCCGGAGCGCCCCTGGCCCGCGCGGACGAGCTGCTGGAGGCCGTCGGGCTCGCGGGAGCGAAGGAGGAACGGCTCGGCGCGCTGCCCCTCGGCATGGACCGACGGCTCGGGCTGGCCACCGCCCTCATCGGCGACCCCCAGACGCTCCTGCTCGACGAGCCGGCCAAGGGGCTCTCCCCGCGGGAGCAGGGCTGGCTGTACGGGATGTTGCGCCGCCACGCCGAGCGCGGCGGAACGGTCCTGTGCACCGTCGCCGACCCCAAGGAGGCCGTCCGGTTCGCGGACCGCGTCGTCACCATCGACGCCGGGCGCCTCGTCGCCGACCAGGACGCCGTCGAGTTCGGCCGCACCCGGCTGCGGCCCCGCGTCGCCGTGCGCACCCCGCACGCCGTCCGCCTCGCCGACGTCGTCCACCGCGAGGCCCGCGCCGCCCGGCGCTCGGTGGAGGTCGTGGCGGAGTCCGGCGGAGCACTCTCGATCTACGGCAGCAGCTGCGCCGAGGTCGGCGAGGCGGCGTACCGCCACGGCGTCCTCGTCCACCGGCTCGCCGAGGAGACCCGGGACGCCGGCTGCGTCCCCGAAGGCGAGCAGCCCCCGTCGCGGCGCGACGAGCCGGCGCCCGCCGCCCCCGCCCGCAAGAAGCGCCCGGGAGTCGACGGCATCAGCACCGCCCTGCCCGTGCCCCGCCCGATGACCGCCCCCGCGCGCCCCCTGCGGTACGAACTGCACCGCCTCCTCGGCGTGCGCACGGCCGCACTGGTGGTCGGCGCCGTGCTGCTCGTCTCCGTCGGCCTGAGCCTGATGCTCGCCCGCTCCCAGCACACCCCGCTGCAAGACGCCGTGGCCGCCTGGCCCGACGTCCTGCCCCTGCCCCCCGCCGCCTTCGGCGCGGGCCTGATCGGTGCGCTCGCCTTCGGCGACGAGTACCGCTACCCCGCGCTGGCCGCCGCCCGCGGCACCGTGCCCCGCCGCGTCGGCCTGCTGCTCGCCAAGCTCGCCGTCACGGCCGCCGCCGCACTCCTGGTCGCCGTGCTCGTCGCCGTCGCCGACCTCCAGGCCCTGCGCCTCCTCTACGGCCCCGACGCCACCGCCCTGCCCGGGAACTGGCCGGCACTGGCCGCGGCCTGGGGCGGGCTCGCGGTCGGCTGTGCCTGGGCCGGCCTCCTCGCCGCAGGCACGTTCCGGGCGACCGCGGCGGGCGTGGCGGCCGTCCTCGCCGTACCGGTCGCCGTCGCCCCCCTCGTGCAGAAGGCGCTGAGCGCCCCTTCGGTGCGCTCGGCCGCCGGGCTGCCCGACCGGCTCCGGGACCTCGCCTGGGGGCAGCTGCCCCACCAGGCCGACATCTGGCTGATGGCAGGCGCGCGGCTGCTCACCCGTCCCGTCGGGGTGGCGCTGGCGCTCTCCCTGGCGGCGCTGGTCTGCGCGTACGCCGTCACCGGGCTGCGCCGCAGGGTGCGCTGGTGACCGTGGAAGGGCCGCCGAAGTCCCCGTCGACCGGCCCGCTCCACCGCGCCCACCGGTCGCACCCTCCGATGATCGGCTCAACTGACACTTGACTTCTCGGTGAAATGACCGCTTCTATCCGATAAGTCGTCAATTGTGGGGGAAGCGCCGATCACCCTTTCGTGTGCTTTTCACCAAAGACCTCAAGGCGCGTGGAGGGTGCGCCGACAAAGGATGCGTGAGCACCCTTGCCCAGACCATGATGACCGCCCGCCCCGCCGAGTCCGGCCTCGCCGGCCCGGGCGAAGTCGATCGATACCCCTATGCGGACTCCCACGCCGCCGACCGCGTCTCGCCGCCCGCATGGGACGGCTCCGAGGCGGAGTTGGGTCGCGCCGGACGTCGAGCCGCAGGCAGCCGGGGCCGTGGACTGCACGGCCAACTCGTCCAGCAGCTGGGCCAGATGATCGTCTCGGGGGACCTGGGCGCCGACCGCCCGCTGGTCCCCGAGGAGATCGGGCAGCGCTTCGAGGTCTCCCGCACGGTCGTGCGCGAGTCCCTGCGCGTCCTGGAGGCCAAGGGCCTGGTCAGCGCCCGGCCCAACGTGGGCACCCGGGTCCGCCCCGTCAGCGACTGGAACCTCCTCGACCCCGACATCATCGAGTGGCGCGCCTTCGGGCCCCAGCGCGACGACCAGCGCCGTGAACTCTGCGAGCTGCGCTGGACCATCGAGCCCCTGGCCGCCCGGCTCGCCGCGGGCCACGGCCGCGAGGACGTCCAGCAGCGCCTCGCCGACATGGTCGAGATCATGGGCCACGCCCTCGCCCAGGGGGACGGGATCACCTTCTCCCGCGCCGACAACGAGTTCCACAACCTGCTGATCCAGCTCGCGGGCAACCGCATGCTGGAGCACCTCTCCGGCATCGTCTCGGCCGCGCTCCAGGTCTCCGGTGGCCCCGTCACCGGCTGTGACCGGCCGAACGAGGTCGCCCTGACGCACCACGCCCGCATCGTCGAGGCCCTCGCGGCCGGCGACGCCCAGGCCGCCGAATCCGCGATGCGCCAACTGCTCACCGCCCACCCCGAGGTGGAGCGGGTGGTTCCCGCGCCGCGCGAGCACTGAACGCCGGGCCGTGGCGCCGGGCGTACGGGAGCGTGCGCGCACCGTGTCCGCACCCTGCGCATGCCGTCGGATCCCAGGGGTCCGGCGGCATGGTTGCGCGGCGCACCGGCGCGGCACACTTGCAGGAGGAACATCCGATCCATCCGGTTTCGCGGCACTTGTCGTGTGACTCGGGCCACGCGGATTGTGCGTAACGCTCCGGGAAGCACCGCGATGACCTAAGAGGTGACAGCCGAGGAGGGAATACAGCCGCCGCTCGTGGCGCTGTGGAGTTCCGAGGTTGGTTCCGCCCGCGCCACCGGTACATCCGCAGCCCGGTGGTCGTCGGCTCCGGCCCGATCATGGGCTGAGCCGGAAGCCGTTCTCAATCGTTCCGAGAGGTTGTTCGTGTCGGCCAGCACATCCCGTACGCTCCCGCCGGAGATCGCCGAGTCCGAGTCTGTGATGGCGCTCATCGAGCGGGGAAAGGCTGATGGGCAGATCGCCGGCGATGACGTGCGTCGGGCCTTCGAGGCTGACCAGATTCCGCCAACCCAGTGGAAGAACGTTCTCCGCAGCCTCAACCAGATTCTTGAGGAAGAGGGTGTGACGCTGATGGTCAGTGCCGCAGAGTCGCCCAAACGCTCCCGCAAGAGCGTTGCTGCGAAGAGCCCGGCGAAGCGCACCGCCACCAAGACCGTCGCGGCCAAGACGACGCGGGCGAAGACGGTCGCCGCCACCGCCGCGTCGACGGCCGAGACCGTCGACGTGCAGGCCGGCGACGAGTCCGCGGTGAGCCCCGCCAAGAAGGCCGCGGCCAAGAAGACGGCCGCGAAGAAGACGGTGGCCAAGAAGACCGCCACGAAGAAGACCGCGGCGAAGAAGACCGCGGCCAAGAAGGACTCCGACGAGCCCGTCGACGGCGACGAGCTGATGGACGAGGTCCAGCCCGGCAAGGGCGAGGAAGAAGAGGCCGAGGGCGAGAGCAAGGGCTTCGTCCTGTCCGACGAGGACGAGGACGACGCTCCCGCGCAGCAGGTCGCGGTCGCCGGCGCCACGGCCGACCCCGTCAAGGACTACCTCAAGCAGATCGGCAAGGTCCCCCTCCTCAACGCCGAGCAGGAGGTGGAGCTGGCCAAGCGCATCGAGGCCGGTCTCTTCGCCGAGGACAAGCTGGCGAACGCCGACAAACTGGCCCCCAAGCTCAAGCGCGAGCTGGAGATCATCGCCGAGGACGGCCGGCGCGCCAAGAACCACCTGCTGGAGGCCAACCTCCGGCTCGTGGTCTCCCTGGCCAAGCGCTACACCGGCCGCGGCATGCTCTTCCTGGACCTGATCCAGGAGGGCAACCTGGGCCTGATCCGCGCCGTCGAGAAGTTCGACTACACCAAGGGCTACAAGTTCTCCACGTACGCCACCTGGTGGATCCGGCAGGCGATCACCCGCGCCATGGCCGACCAGGCTCGCACCATCCGCATCCCGGTGCACATGGTCGAGGTCATCAACAAGCTCGCGCGCGTGCAGCGCCAGATGCTCCAGGACCTGGGCCGCGAGCCCACCCCGGAGGAGCTGGCCAAGGAGCTCGACATGACCCCGGAGAAGGTCATCGAGGTCCAGAAGTACGGCCGCGAGCCGATCTCCCTGCACACCCCGCTGGGTGAGGACGGCGACAGCGAGTTCGGCGACCTGATCGAGGACTCCGAGGCCGTGGTCCCGGCCGACGCGGTGAGCTTCACGCTCCTCCAGGAGCAGCTGCACTCGGTGCTGGACACCCTCTCCGAGCGCGAGGCCGGCGTGGTCTCCATGCGCTTCGGCCTGACCGACGGTCAGCCGAAGACGCTGGACGAGATCGGCAAGGTCTACGGGGTGACGCGTGAGCGCATCCGTCAGATCGAGTCGAAGACGATGTCGAAGCTCCGCCACCCGTCGCGGTCCCAGGTCCTGCGGGACTACCTCGACTGATACGAGCGACGCGAGCGTGTCGAAGGCCGGACTCCGAGCGGGGTCCGGCCTTCGACGTACCGCCGTTTCCGCCGCGGTGCGTACGGCTGGCACAGGTGTGCGTCAGCTCCGTGCGGTGCGAGGGTGCGCGAGACGGGGTACTGACTGACGCTGAGTGGTGAAGTCGTCCACGCAGAGTCAGGAGATCGCATGCGCCCTTCCCTTGTCCGAGCCCTGACGGGAGTGCTCGCCCTGGTCGCCACCGGAGCCGTGGCGCCACTGGCCTCGTCGGCGCCGGCCGCGGCCGACAGCATCGTCGTGGGCGGCTTCCCGGTCCAGGTCTCCGATACGCCGTGGGTCGTCGCCCTCGCGAGCCGTGACCGGTTCGGAGGAACGCGGGCGGGCCAGTTCTGCGGCGGCGTGGTGGTCGCCCCGAACAAGGTCATGACGGCCGCGCACTGCCTGAGCCGGAACGTGCTCGGCGGGCCCGTCAGTGGCGTGAAGGACCTACGGGTGATCGTGGGGCGCACGGAGCTCGCCTCGTCCGACGGGAAGGAGGTCGCGGTGAGCGACCACTGGATCACGCCGCAGTACGACCCCGGGACGAACAGCTCGGATCTGGCGCTGCTGACCCTGGCGGAGGAACTGCCCGCGTCCCGGGTGGTTCCGATCGCCCCGGCGGGCGATCCCGCGTACGAGCCGGGCACGTCGGCGAAGGTGTACGGCTGGGGCGACACGGAGGGTGACGGCAGCTATGCGTCGGCGCTGCGGGCGGCGGAGGTCAGCGTCCTGGCGGACCGCAGCTGCGAGCGGGCCTATCCCGGGGGTCTGAACGGGCGCTACGCGGCGGACACGATGCTCTGCGCCGGAACGTCCGAGGGCGGTCGGGACGCCTGTCAGGGGGACAGCGGCGGGCCTCTGGTGGCCCGGGGGAAGCTGATCGGGCTGGTGTCGTGGGGCAGCGGCTGCGGAAGGGCGGACAGCCCCGGCGTCTACACCCGGGTTTCGTCCGTGCCGCTGCCCTAGGGTCTTTCGTTTGGATCGGGCTGGGTGAATGGCGGTCCCCCACGCCCTCCGAGCGTAGGGAGCGGGGTCTGGTGCCGTGGATCTCAAGGCGGAGGAGGGAGCCAATGCGGTGGGGGTACCACCGTGCCCGCAGGGCACAGGGGGCTATTGGCGACCGACGACAACGCGGAGAGGCAGGGTGCCAGGGCACGCGAGCCCAGCACGATCCAAACAAGAGGCCCTAGCCGCGCCAGGGAGCCCTGGGCGCGCCCGTACGGCCGTGGGCGTACGGGAGGGCCGTCAGGGCCCGTGCAGCGCGATACGAGAGCGGGCGGTCACCCTTGAGGATCAAGGGTGACCGCCCGTCGGTCGGTCCGGGACCGACCTTGGCTCGTCGTGGATGCGAGGTGTCAGTGATCCTCATCTCCGACGCGGGCCGGTACGGCCGTGAGTCGGTCGGTCTCATCCTGTATTTCCGCGGCGATCTTCTTGAGTTCCGGCTCGAACTTGCGTCCGTGGTGGGCGCAGAAGAGCAGTTCACCGCCGCTGGTCAGGACGACGCGCAGGTATGCCTGGGCGCCGCAGCGGTCACAGCGGTCAGCGGCCGTCAGCGGGCTCGCGGGTGTCAGAACAGTAGTCACGTCGCCTCTTCTCTAGCTCGACGAGCTGTCGTACCAGGGTCAACATCCAACCAGCCCGAAAACGTTCCCGCTCGGGGCTTTTCCTCGAAAACTTCCTTCCGAGGTGGCTGTCTGCTACCAGGTGGCGGCGAATGAGCCGTATTGCAGGGCTTTACGGGTTTCGCGTTGCTTGGCTTGTCTCTGGCTGGGGTGGCCCTCGCCGGCTGGCTTGCCGGTTGTTCAAGAGGACGTGCCCGGAGCCTAAATGGTTCATGCCTGGAAGGGAACGTGATGTTCGCGTCACCCCATCGGGGCATCGAACGTCCGTGCGACCCTGGACTACGATGAAGAATCACGAGGGTGGCGTTACATCGGCTCTATCAGGGGTCGGTACCCTCTGAGCCGGCGACCGACGCCGGGGCTCTACCCCACTGGGCCACATTTGAAATTCAGCGAGGAGCGAACCGCGTGACCGCCGAAACGTCCGTGCCGTCCACAGCTTTGCTGACTGCGGAGCGTGACGGCTCCAACTACACAGCGCGGCACCTCCTCGTCCTTGAGGGCCTCGAAGCGGTCCGCAAGCGCCCCGGCATGTACATCGGCTCCACCGACAGCCGCGGTCTGATGCACTGCCTCTGGGAGATCATCGACAACTCGGTCGACGAGGCGCTCGGCGGCTACTGCGACCGCATCGAGGTGATCCTCCACGAGGACGGCTCGGTCGAGGTCCAGGACAACGGCCGCGGCATCCCGGTCGACGTGGAGCCCAAGACCGGACTGTCCGGCGTCGAGGTCGTGATGACCAAGCTGCACGCCGGCGGCAAGTTCGGCGGCGGCGCGTACGCGGCCTCCGGCGGCCTCCACGGCGTCGGCGCCTCCGTGGTGAACGCCCTGTCCGCCCGGCTGGACGTCGAGGTCGACCTGGGCGGCGCCACGCACTCCATCAGCTTCCGCCGCGGCGTCCCCGGCGTCTTCACGGAGCAGGGCGCCGAGTCCCCCTTCGACCCCCAGAGCGGCATGTGCAAGGGCAAGCGGATCCCCAAGACCCGCACCGGCACCCGCACGCGCTACTGGGCCGACCGCCAGATCTTCCTCAAGGACGCCAAGCTCTCCCTGGAGACGCTGCACCAGCGCGCCCGCCAGACCGCCTTCCTCGTGCCCGGCCTGACCATCGTCGTCCGCGACGAGCGGGACCTGGAGGGCGAGGGCAAGAGCCAGGAGATCTTCCGCTTCGACGGCGGCATCAGCGAGTTCTGCGAGTACCTGGCCCAGGACCGGGCCGTCTGCGACGTCCTGCGGCTGACCGGCCAGGGAACCTTCAAGGAGACCGTGCCCGTCCTGGACGACCAGGGCCACATGACCCCCACCGAGGTCACCCGCGAACTCGGCGTCGACGTGGCCCTGCGCTGGGGCACCGGCTACGACACCACCGTCAAGTCGTTCGTGAACATCATCGCCACCCCCAAGGGCGGCACCCACGTCACCGGCTTCGAGCGCGCCGTGACCAAGACGGTCAACGAGGTCCTGCGCACCGCCAAGCTGCTGCGCGTGGCCGAGGACGACGTCGTCAAGGACGACGCCCTGGAGGGGCTGACCGCGGTCGTCACGGTGCGCCTGGCCGAGCCGCAGTTCGAGGGACAGACCAAGGAGGTCCTCGGGACCTCCGCGGCGAACCGGATCGTGGCGAACGTGGTCGCCAAGGAGCTCAAGGCGTTCCTGACGTCCAGCAAGCGGGACGCCAAGGCGCAGGCGCGCGCGGTGCTGGAGAAGGCCGTCGCCGCCGCCCGTACCCGGATCGCCGCACGTCAGCACAAGGAGGCCCAGCGCCGCAAGACGGCCCTGGAGTCCTCCACGCTGCCCGCCAAGCTCGCCGACTGCCGCAGCGACGACGTGGAGCGCAGCGAACTCTTCATCGTCGAGGGCGACTCCGCGCTGGGCACCGCCAAGCTGGCCCGCAACAGCGAGTTCCAGGCGCTGCTGCCCATCCGGGGCAAGATCCTCAACGTGCAGAAGTCGTCGGTCTCCGACATGCTCAAGAACGCCGAGTGCGGCGCGATCATCCAGGTCATAGGGGCCGGCTCCGGGCGCACGTTCGACATCGACGCCGCTCGTTACGGCAAGATCGTCCTGCTGGTGGACGCCGACGTCGACGGCGCCCACATCCGCTGTCTGCTGCTCACGCTCTTCCAGCGCTACATGCGGCCGATGGTGGAGGCGGGCCGGGTCTTCGCCGCCGTGCCGCCGCTGCATCGGATCGAGCTGGTCCAGCCCAAGAAGGGCCAGGACAAGTACGTCTACACGTACTCCGACAGCGAACTGCGTCAGACGCTGCTGGAGTTCCAGCGCAAGGGCGTCCGCTTCAAGGAGGGCATCCAGCGCTACAAGGGCCTCGGCGAGATGGACGCCGACCAGCTCGCGGAGACCACGATGGACCCGCGCCACCGCACGCTGCGCCGGATCAACATCGGCGACCTGGACGCCGCCGAGCAGGTCTTCGACCTGCTGATGGGCAACGAGGTCGCGCCCCGCAAGGAGTTCATCACCAGCTCCGCGGCCACGCTGGACCGCTCGCGCATCGACGCCTGACCCGTACGGCCGCGCCGTCCGGCGCACGAACCCACCCGGGGGTGGAGTCCTGGACTCCACCCCCGGGGCGATTCCCGGCCCGCCCGCGCGCTGCCTAGCATCGAAGGGCCACGGGGGTGGGGACGGCGGCGGGCCCGCGGGGGCGGCGCCGCAGCGCGAGGAGGGGAGTGCCGTGGTGACCGGCAGCAGCGTGATCGCCTGGCCGGCGCGGGAGGCGCTGACGCGCCTGGGCGTGCCGTGGCCGAGGACCGTGCTGGACGCCGTGCTGATGGGTTCCCTGGCGACGTGGGCCGTCTCCAGCGCGTACGCGTCGGGCGGGTTCACCGGTTGGCGGTTCCCGCTGCCCGTCGTCGTCCTGTTGCTGACCGTCGCTGTCGTCGCCGGCTACCACGAACTGACCCTGCGCAACCGCCTGCCGGCCTCGCTCGGTCTGCTCGCCTTCCTCGGTCTGCTGGGCTGGGGGGCGTACGGAGCGGGCGCCGAGGTGTCGGCGGCGGTGCTGTGGATCTCCGGGGCCGCGCTGGCGCTGGAGCGGCTGCCGTTGGCCTTCGCGCTGGCGGTCGCGCTGACCCTGGCGGCCTTCTTCGCGCTGATCCTCCCGCAGGCCACCGGGGTCGGGCGGGCCATCACCGTCGCCGGGATCGTCCTGGGCGGGTACGCGCTGCGGCTGGACGCCCAGGCCCGGGGCACCGCCTTCCGGCTGCTCGCCCAGGAGCGGGCCGCGCGGGAGGCGGAGGCCACCTCGGCCGCGCTCGCCGAACGCGCCAGGATCGCCCGGGAGATCCACGATGTGCTCGCCCACAGCCTCTCCGCACAGCTCGTGCACCTGGAGGCGGCCCGCATCCAGGTCGAGCGCGGCCCGCAGGGGCCCTTTCGCGACCAGGTCCTGGAGCGGGTGACCGCGGCCCGCGGCATGGCGCGCCAGGGGCTCGCGGAGACCCGGCAGGCCCTCTCCGCGCTCCGGGGCGAGTTGGCGTCCGCCGAGGACTACCTGCGGGAGATCGCCGCGGAGGACGGCGCCGAGGTCGTCGTCTCGGGGCGGTCGCGGCCCCTGGCCCCGCAGACGTCCCAGGCGGTGCGGCGGGCGGCGCAGGAGGCGCTGACGAACGCGCGCAAGCACGCCCCGGGCTGTCGGGTGCGGATCCTGCTGGCGTACGAGGAGGGCGGCGTGACCTTGGAGGTATGCGACAGCGGGGCCCGGGGCCCCTGTGGCGCGCTCGGGACATCGGGCTCCGGGTACGGTCTGCTGGGGATGCGCGAGCGGGCGGAGCTGCTCGGCGGAACCCTGGACGCAGGGCCGGAGGGGACGGGCTTCATGGTGCGGTTGTGGGTGCCGCTGTGACGGGTGGGACGGCTGCGATAGGCAGGGGCGGCGTGGACCGCGCGGAGACCAACGGTACGAGTGGGGCGGGCGGTTCACAGGTGCATGCTGAGCAGGCACGCGGCGAGCAGGCGCAAGCGCAGACGCAGACGCAGGGCGAGCGTGTGCAGGGCGAAGGCGGTACGGCTCCGGCCGCGGAGGAGGACGCTTCGGTCCGGGTGGTCGTCGCGGACGACCAGGCCGTGGTGCGCGAGGGCATCGTGATGCTCCTGGGGCTGTTGCCGGGCATCGAGGTCGTCGGCTCGGCCAAGGACGGCGAAGAGGCGGTCGCCCTGGTCGCCGAACTGGCCCCGGACGCCGTCCTGATGGACCTGCGGATGCCGCGCTGTGACGGCGTGGAGGCCACCCGCCGCATCCGCGCGCAGTACCCGGGCACCCAGGTCGTCGTGCTCACCACCTACGCGGACGACGACTCGCTCTTCCCCGCGCTGCGGGCCGGTGCGCGCGGCTACCTGACCAAGGACGCGGACGGCGAGGAGATCGTCCGCGCCATCCAGGACGTGGTGGCGGGCCGCGCCGGCCTCTCCGCCGACGTCCAGCGCAAACTGCTCGAACGGGTGGCCTCCGCCCCGGAACCACCGGCTCCGAAGCTGCCCGACGGGCTCACCGGCCGTGAGGGCGAGGTGCTGGCGCTGATCGCGGACGGGCTGAGCAATCCGGAGATCGCCCGCCACCTCCACATCTCCACCGCGACCGTGAAGACGCACATCAACAACCTCTTCGCGAAGGCGGGGCTGCACGACCGGGCGCAGGCGGTGCGGTACGCCTACCGCAACGGGCTCGCCCAGCCGCCGCGGTGACGCGGCGGCGCCGCGGGGCGGGCGTGGTGACGGCGTCTGCGGCCCGGTGGTGGGCTGGTCGCGCAGTTCCCTGCGCCCCCAAAGCCTCGTCCCGCAGGGCCACGGCGACTTCCTCCGGAGGCACAGGAGTGCGCGGGCTACGCCGCGCCGGGGCACGAGCGACGAGCGCTACGTGCCGGTCGACCACAGGTAGCGGTGTTCCGGGCGGCCCGTCTCGCCGTACTTCAAGCTCAGCCGGACCCGGCTGCCGCGCTCCAGCAGCTTCAGATAGCGCTGCGCCGTCTGCCGGCTGACCCCCGCCCGCTCCGCGATCTCCTGGGCGGACAGCGGCCCGTCGGCCGCCTGGAGCACCCGGCGCACCAGCTCGGCCGTGGTCCGGGAGTGGCCCTTGGGCAGGTCGGGCGCGACGGAACCGGCCGACAGCGCCCCGAAGATCCGGTCCACCTCCGACTGCTCCGCCTCGCCGCCCCGGCCGAGGGTGCGCCGCAGCCCGGCGTACGCCTCCAGCTTGGTGCGCAGCCCGGCGAAGTTGAACGGCTTGACCAGGTACTGGAGCGCGCCGTGGCGCATGGCCGCCTGCACCGTCGCCACGTCCCGCGCGGCCGTCACCATGATCACGTCGGTCTGCCGGCCGAGGCTGCGCAGCTCGCGCACCACGGCCAGCCCGTTGCCGTCCGGCAGGTAGTGGTCCATGAGGACCAGGTCCACCGGCGCGTCCGTGATCCGGGCGACGGCCTCGGCGGCCGAGTGGGCCGTCGCGGCGACCCGGAATCCGGGCACCTTGGCGACGTACGCGGCATTGATCTGCGCCACCCGGACGTCGTCGTCGACCACGAGCACGTCGATCGTGTGGGTCTGCGTCATCGGACCTCCCCGGCCGTGGCGTGCTGCTGGGGTTCGCCGGAGTCGCCCAGCTCCGACAGGGCCTCCGGCAGGACGACGATGAACTCGGCGCCCCCGGTCGGCGCCTCGCGCACCTCGACGTGGCCGCCCTGCCGCTGGGCGAGCCTGCGCACCATGGCGAGCCCGAGGCCGCGCTTGCCGTGGGCGGGCAACTCCTTGGTGGTCCAGCCCTCGGTGAAGATCATGTCGCGGTGCTCGGGCGGCACCCCCGGCCCGCTGTCGGTGATCCGGAGCACCGCCGTGCTGCCCTCCGCGTACAGCTCGACCTCGATCCACGGGTCCTCGGACCCGGCGGCGGCGTCCATGGCGTTGTCGACCAGGTTGCCGACGACGGTGACCAGCTCGCGCGGGTCGACCACCCGGTCGGGCAGCCTCGTCTCGGGGGCGATGCTCAGCGAGACGCCGCGCTCGGCGGCGACCGTGGTCTTGCCCACCAGCAGGGAGGCCAGCAGCGGGTCGTGGACGCGCTCGGTGACCTGCTCCGCGGTGGCGCGGTGCACCCCGACGACCTCGGTGACGAACTCGACCGCCTCGTCGTGCATCTCCAGCTCCAGCAGCCCGAGGAGGGTGTGCATGTGATTGGCGTGCTCGTGGTCCTGCGCCCGCATGGCGTCGATCAGGCCGCGGGTGGCGTCCAGCTCCCGGCCCAGCTGCTCCAACTCGGTGCGGTCGCGCAGGGTCGCCACGGCCCCTCCGTCGTTGGTCGGCATGCGGTTGGCGATCAGCACCCGGTGGCCGCGCACGGTCACCAGGTCCACGCCGGTGACCCGGCCCGTGAGCACGTCGGTGGTCCGGCTGCTGCCGCCCTCGCCGAGGACCTGCTCCAGCGGCAGCCCCTTGCCGTCGGATTCGAGCCCGAGCAGCCGCTGCGCCTCGTCGTTCATCAGCCGCACCCGGCCCGACGCGTCGAGCGCCACGACGCCCTCGCGGATGCCGTGCAGCATCGCCTCCCGCTCGGCGAGGAGCGCGGAGATGTCGGAGAACGCCAGGTCGTGCGTCTGCCGCTGGAGCCGGCGGGAGATCAGGTACGCGGCGATCGCGCCGACGGCGAGCGCCCCGCCCGCGTACGCGACCAGCCCCGGGATCGCGGAGAACAGCCGGTCGCGGACGCTGTCGTACTCGATGCCGACCGACACCGCGCCGATGATGTCGCCGCCGGCGTCGCGCAGCGGGACCTTGCCGCGGGCCGAGCGGCCCAGCGTGCCGCTGTCGATCTCCATGATCTCCCGGCCCGCCAGCGGGACGCTGGGGTCCGTGGAGACCACGCGGCCGATCTCCTCGCGGGAGGTGTGCGACCAGCGGACCCCGCCCCGGTCCATGATCACGATGTACTCGGCGCCGGTGGCCTTGCGGATCCGCTCGGCCTCGGCCTGGACCGGCCCGTCCGGGGTGGGGCTGCTGGCGATCAGCTTCTCCGCGACCTCGGGGGAGGCCGTGGTCTGGGCGATGGCCAGCGCCCGGCGCATCGCCTGGTCGTCGAGCTGGGCGCTGAGCGGCGCCAGGAACAGGCCGGTGGCCAGCACGGTCACGCCGGTCGTGATGACCAGCTGCATGAGCAGGACCTGCGAAAACACCCGCTGCGGCCAGCCGAGGCGGCGGCGGCGGGGCAGGGCGGACTGATCGGTGCTCATGGAAAGGAACGGTACGGTGCCAGGCTGCGTTACGAAAACGCACCGCCTATGCTGCCCCGCCCCGCCGTACGAGAAGGTCCAGGTGAACCCCCGGTGAGCCCCACCGCCCCGCCGAGCCGCCCGCGCCGTCAGATCCCCGTCATCGTCCTCGCCGGCTTCCTCGGATCGGGCAAGACGACCCTGCTGAACCATCTGCTGCGCAGCTCCCGGGGCACCCGCATCGGCGCGATCGTGAACGACTTCGGTTCCATCGAGATCGACGCCATGACCGTGGCCGGGCAGCTCGGCGACTCCACGGTCTCCCTCGGCAACGGCTGTCTGTGCTGTGCCGTCGACGCCTCCGAGCTGGACGTCTTCCTCGACCGGCTCACCCGGCCGGCCGCCCGTCTCGATGTGATCGTCATCGAGGCCAGCGGGCTTGCGGAGCCGCAGGAGCTGGTGCGGATGGTGCTCGCCAGCGAGAACGAGCGAATCGTGTACGGAGGGCTCGTCGAGGTCGTCGACGCCGCGGAGTACGAGGCGACCCGGGAGCGGCACCCCGAGATCGACCGCCACCTGGCCATCGCTGACCTGGTGGTGCTCAACAAGACGGACCGGGTGGACGGGGAGCGGCTGGCCCGGCTGCGCGGCGCGCTCGACGGGGCCGCGGCCGTCGTCGAGTCGGCGTACGGACGGGTCGACCCGGAGCTGTTCTTCGACCGCCGCCCCGCCGCGGAGCGCGTCGGGCAGCTCGCCTTCGACGACCTCCTGCACGAGGCCGAGGGGGCCGAGGGCGCCGATTGCGGTGCCGGCCACGACCACGCCGCGCATCTGCACGCCGCGTACGAGAGCGTCGCCTTCACCGTCGAGACGCCGATGCACCCGCGTCGGCTGCTGGACTTCCTCGACGCCCGCCCAGAAGGGCTCTATCGCATCAAGGGCTTCGTCGACTTCGGCGCGGCGGACGCCGACAACCGCTACGCGGTCCACTCCGTCGGCCGCTTCCTGCGCTTCTTCCCCGAGCCCTGGCCCCGGGACGCGGCCCGGCGCACCGAGCTGGTGCTGATCGGCTCGGGCGTCGACGGCCCGGCCCTGCTGCGGGACCTGCACCGGGCCCGGGCCACCGGCCCCGAGGACGCACCGGACGAACGCAGCATGTGGGGCGTCCTCAGGTACGTCCCGAACCCCGCAGAGGAGGACGAGCCGGAGTCGGACGCCGTGCCCGTGCCCTCCGGTGCGTACGAGGAACCCTGGAGTCCGTACGCACCGGAAGGCCGGTCACGGCCGTAGCCGGGGCGACTACTGCGCCGGGCCCGCCAGCACGGCCACCGGTGAGGTCAGCGGCGTGCCCGAGCCGTCGCGCCGCGGGTCCGGCTCCGGGAGCGTCGCCGGAGCGCCGTTCTTCTGGGCGGCCCTGGCCGGTGCCTCACCGGCCCAGGCCAGCAGGAGGACGTCCTCGCCCTTGAGGAAGCGCTGGCAGCGCACCCCGCCCGTGGCCCGGCCCTTGCGCGGGTACTGGTCGAAGGGGGTGAGCTTGGCCGTGGTGACGGAGTCGTCCAGGGCGTCGGTCGCGCCGGCGGCCGTGAACACCACCGCGTCCGCCGCCGGGTCCACGGCGCCGAAGGAGAGCACCCGGGCACCCTGCGCCAGCTTGATGCCGGCCATGCCGCCCGCGGCCCGGCCCTGCGGGCGCACCTGTCCGGCCTGGAAGCGCAGCAGCTGGGCGTCGGAGGTGATGAAGACCAGGTCCTCCTCGCCGGTGCGCAGCTCCGCGCCGCCGACGACGCGGTCACCGTCCTTGAGGGCGATGACCTCCAGCTCGTCCTTGTTCGACGGGTAGTCGGGGACGACCCGCTTGACGACGCCCTGGAGGGTGCCGAGCGCCAGACCGGGCGACTCCTCGTCCAGGGTCGTCAGGCACACCACCGACTCCCCGGTCTCCAACGACAGGAACTCGGCGACCGGTGCCCCGCCGGACAGGTTCGGCGCGGACGCGGTCTGCGGCAGCTGCGGCAGGTCGATCACGGCCAGCCGCAGCAGCCGCCCGGCCGAGGTCACCACGCCGATGTCGGCCCGCGCCGTCGACTGCACGGACGACACGATCAGATCGTGCTTGACGCGCTTGTCCGCCGGCTCCGGCAGCGCCTCGCCCGAGGCCGTACGCGCGAGCAGCCCCGTCGACGACAGCAGCACCCGGCAGGGGTCGTCCGCGACCTCCAGGGACACTGCGGCCACCGGTGCCGCCCCGGCCTCCAGGAGCACGGTCCGCCGCTCGGTGGCGAACTTCTTCGCGACCGTCGCCAGCTCGGACGAGACCACCTTGCGCAGCTCGGCGTCCGATTCGAGGATCTCGGTCAGCCGCTCGATCTCGGCCGTCAACGTGGAGCGCTCGCCCTCCAACTCGATCCGGTCGAACTTGGTGAGCCGGCGCAGCGGGGTGTCGAGGATGTACTGCGTCTGCACCTCGGAGAGGGAGAAGCGCTCCATCAGGCGCTGCTTGGCCTCGGCGGAGTTGTCGCTGGAGCGGATCAGCCGGATGACCTCGTCGATGTCGACCAGGGCCACCAGCAGGCCCTCGACCAGGTGCAGCCGGTCGCGACGCTTGCCGCGGCGGAACTCGCTACGCCGGCGCACGACCTCGAAGCGGTGGTCCAGATAGACCTCCAGCAGCTCCTTCAGACCCAGCGTCAGCGGCTGGCCGTCGACCAGCGCGACGTTGTTGATGCCGAAGGACTCCTCCATGGGCGTCAGCTTGTAGAGCTGCTCCAGCACGGCCTCGGGCACGAAGCCGTTCTTCACCTCGATGACCAGGCGCAGCCCGTGGGCGCGGTCGGTGAGGTCCTTGACGTCGGCGATGCCCTGGAGCTTCTTGGCGCCCACCAGGTCCTTGATCTTGGAGATCACCTTCTCCGGGCCGACGGTGAAGGGCAGTTCGGTGACGACCAGGCCCTTGCGGCGGGGGGTGACGTCCTCCACGGTCGCGGTGGCGCGGATCTTGAACGTGCCGCGGCCGGACTCGTACGCGTCGCGGATGCCGGCGAGGCCCACGATCCGGCCGCCCGTCGGCAGGTCGGGCCCCGGCACGTACCGCATCAGGGTCTCCAGGTCGGCGCCCGGGTGCCGGATCAGGTGACGGGCCGCGGCGATGACCTCGCCGAGGTTGTGCGGCGGCATGTTGGTCGCCATGCCGACCGCGATGCCCGAAGCGCCGTTGACCAGCAGATTGGGGTACGCCGCCGGGAGGGTGACGGGCTCGCGTTCCTGACCGTCGTAGTTCGGTGCGAAGTCGACCGTGTCCTCTTCGATGGACTCCGTCATCAGGGAGGTCGCGTCCGCCATCCGACACTCCGTGTACCGCATGGCGGCCGGGGGGTCGTCATTGCCGAGCGAGCCGAAGTTCCCGTGGCCGTCGACGAGGGGAAGGCGCATGGAGAACGGCTGTGCCATGCGCACCAGGGCGTCGTAGATCGACTGGTCGCCGTGCGGGTGCAGCTTGCCCATCACGTCGCCCACGACGCGGGCGCACTTCACGTAGCCCCGGTCCGGGCGCAGCCCCATCTCGTTCATCTGGAACACGATCCGGCGCTGCACCGGCTTCATGCCGTCGCGCGCGTCCGGCAGGGCGCGCGAGTAGATCACCGAGTACGCGTACTCAAGGAAGGAGCCCTGCATCTCGTCGACGACGTCGATGTCGAGGATGCGCTCCTCAAAGTCGTCGGGCGGCGGGGTTTTCGTGCTGCGGCGGGCCATTGCGGCTGCTGCTCCTTCACGACCGGATCGGGCAAGTGACGCCGACCATTGTGGCCCGTCGCACTGACAACGCCGACCGCGACCCGGGAACACCCGCGCGAAACGCGGTGAGTACGACCGGACGGGACCCCCGTGCGCCCGGCCGACTACGCCCATGGCGAAGCGCAGCTTTCGCCAGGTGTCAGCGCGCTTGCATACAGTGGCAGGGCAGGCCGGGTACGAAGCAGCGCCCGTCGGACGGGACGCCTTCGTCGAACGCCACGCACTGCGGTGACGACCAGCGACAACAGCGCGATCGAAGGGACGTACATGCCCATGGGTCACACGGCCACAGCTCAGGCCGGTTCGGGCGGCCTGACAGCGACGGAGCACCGACTGGCCAACGGCCTGCGCGTGGTGCTCTCCGAGGACCACCTGACCCCGGTCGCCGCGGTCTGCCTCTGGTACGACGTGGGCTCGCGCCACGAGGTCAAGGGCCGCACCGGCCTCGCCCACCTCTTCGAGCACCTGATGTTCCAGGGCTCGAAGCAGGTCGAGGGGAACGGACACTTCGAACTGGTGCAGGGCGCAGGAGGCTCCCTGAACGGCACCACCAGCTTCGAGCGCACCAACTACTTCGAGACGATGCCGACCCACCAGCTGGAGCTCGCGCTCTGGCTGGAGGCCGACCGGATGGGCTCGCTGCTGGCCGCCCTCGACGACGAGTCGATGGAGAACCAGCGCGACGTGGTGAAGAACGAGCGCCGCCAGCGGTACGACAACGTCCCGTACGGCACCGCGTTCGAGAAGCTCACCGCCCTCACCTACCCCGAGGGCCACCCGTACCACCACACCCCCATCGGCTCCATGGCCGACCTGGACGCGGCGACCCTGGAGGACGCCCGCGCCTTCTTCCGCACGTACTACGCGCCGAACAACGCGGTGCTGTCGGTCGTCGGCGACATCGACCCCGAGCGGACCCTCGCCTGGATCGAGAAGTACTTCGGCTCCATCCCCGGGCACGACGGCAAGCAGCCGCCGCGCGACGGCTCGCTGCCGGACGTCATGGGGCAGCAGCTGCGCGAGGTCGTCGAGGAGGAGGTGCCGGCGCGCGCGCTGATGGCCGCGTACCGCCTTCCGCACGACGGCACCCGCGAGTGCGACGCCGCCGACCTCGCCCTGACCGTTCTCGGCGGCGGCGAGTCCTCCCGCCTCCACAACCGCCTGGTGCGACGCGACCAGACGGCCGTGGGCGCCGGCTTCGGGCTGCTGCGGCTGGCCGGCGCGCCCTCGCTGGGCTGGCTGGACGTGAAGACCTCCGGCGGGGTCGAGGTCCCGCAGATCGAAGCCGCGGTCGACGAGGAGCTGGCCCGCTTCGCCGAGGAGGGCCCCACGGCCGAGGAGATGGAGCGCGCCCAGGCCCAGTTGGAGCGCGAGTGGCTGGACCGGCTCGGCACGGTCTCCGGCCGCGCCGACGAACTGTGCCGGTACGCCGTGCTGTTCGGCGACCCGCAGCTCGCGCTGACCGCGGTGGACCGGGTGCTGAGCGTCACCGCAGAGGAGGTCCGCGACATCGCCCGGGCCCGCTTGCGCCCGGACAACAGGGCGGTGCTGGTGTACGAGCCGCTGCCCGCCGCCGACGACGCCGCCCAGAACGACGCAGGAGAGGGGGCGGACCAGTGACCGACGCCGCCGAGCCGCTGACGACGATGGACTTCCACCCCATGCCCACGTCCGGGGAGCCCACCCCCTGGGCGTTCCCCGCGCCCGGGCGCGGACGTCTCGACAACGGCCTGACCGTGCTGCACTGTCACCGCCCCGGCCAGCAGGTGGTGGCGGTGGAGGTCATCCTCGACGCCCCGCTGGGCGCCGAGCCCGAGGGCTTCGACGGGGTGGCCACGATCATGGCCCGCGCCCTGTCCGAGGGCACGAAGTCCCGGTCGGCCGAGGAGTTCGCGGCCGAGCTGGAGCGCTGCGGCGCCACGCTCGACGCCCACGCCGACCACCCCGCCGTCCGGGTCTCCCTGGAGGTCCCGGTCTCCCGGCTGCCCAAGGCGCTCGGGCTGCTCGCCGAGGCGCTGCGCGAGCCCGCGTTCGACGACGGCGAGGTCAAGCGGCTGGTCCGCAACCGCCTGGACGAGATCCCGCACGAGACGGCCAACCCGGGGCGGCGCGCTGCCAAGGAGCTGTACCGGCGGCTGTTCCCCGCCTCGCTGCGGATGTCCCGGCCCCGCCAGGGCACCGAGGAGACGGTGACCCGGATCGACTCGGCCGCCGTGCGGGCGTTCTTCGACGCCCACGTACGGCCGGCCACCAGCACCGTGGTCGTCGTCGGCGACCTGACCGGCGTCGACCTGGACGAGCTGCTCGCGCAGACGCTCGGCGCGTGGGCGGGCGACACCGCCCCGGCGCACCCCCGGGCCGAGACCACCGCCGACGACACCGGACGCGTGGTCGTCGTGGACCGTCCCGGCGCCGTGCAGACGCAGCTCCTGATCGGCCGGATCGGCGCGGACCGGCACGACCGCGTCTGGCCCGCCCAGGTCCTCGGCACGTACTGCCTGGGCGGCACCCTGACGTCCCGCCTGGACCGCGTGCTGCGCGAGGAGAAGGGCTACACCTACGGCGTACGGGCCTTCGCGCAGGTGCTGTGCTCGGCGCCGGACGGGTCGGGGGCCGCGCTGCTCGGCATCAGCGGCTCGGTCGACACGCCCAACACCGGTCCCGCGCTGGCGGACCTGTGGCAGGTGCTGCGCACGCTGGCCGCCGAGGGGCTGACGGACGCGGAGCGGGACGTCGCCGTGCAGAACCTGGTCGGGGTCGCCCCGCTGCGGTACGAGACGGCGGCGTCGGTCGCCGGCACCCTCGCCGACCAGGTCGAGCAGCACCTTCCGGACGACTTCCAGGCGCAGTCGTACGCACGGCTGGCGCAGACGGGCACGGTGGAGGCGACCGCGGCGGTCGTGAGCGCCTTCCCCGTCGACCGACTGGTCACGGTGCTCGTCGGCGACGCGGCGCAGATCGCGGAGCCGGTGCGGGCGCTGGGCATCGGTGAGGTGACGGTGGTCAAGGGCTGACGGAGCCCGCTGACGACAGAGCCCCGGTGTCCGTGGACGCCGGGGCTCCGTCATGGGGTCGCCTCGGTGATGGCAGCGCACCCGTGGTCACACTTCGGGCACACTGACGCCATCGGACCGTCACCCGACGGCCGTGCGTCCGTTGCACGTTCGCCGTCCGGGCGGCGCATCTCCCCGTCGAATGTCCTTTTTGATGGGAAGTCGGGCGACACGTGCTGTGGCATAGCCAACAAAGATCGTCGTTTGTTTGGTGAACGCGAGCGGGCCCGCCTAGCGTCGATCCGGCTGTTCGCCAGGAGCCCGCCGCACCCGCGGCACGGACAGTCATCGCCGAGTCCCCGCCGGGCGTGAGCCCAGGGGAGCCGGGGACCCAGTCCCCCGGGGTGAATCGGCCCCTCCGCGGCCTGCGGAGGAGCCGTAGGAGACCTTCCTCTCTCCGAACCCGTCAGCTAACCCGGTAGGCGAGAAGGAAGGAAAGGACCGGACCCTCCATGGCGTTCGCCCGCCCCACCGGGAAGCACCGTGCCCCCAGCCGCGTGACGCGCAGGAGCGCGAGCCTCGCCGGCGCCGCGACCCTCGCCACCACCGGGGTGATCGGCACCCTCGCGTCCCCCGCGTTCGCGACGGAGAACGAGCCGAGGAACGACGGCGACACCGGAAGCCTGAGCGCCGAGGACACCGGCACGCTCCAGATGCTGGCCGCCACCGACACCCTCGCCGAGCAGGTCACCGACCAGGCCGTGGGCCAGAAGCGCGAGGCCGTCGCCCGCGCCGAGGCCGCGGCGGAGGCGAAGCGCAAGGCCGAGGCCGAGCGCAAGGCCGCCGAGCGGGCCGCCCGCGAGGCCGAGCGCCAGCGGCTGATGAACTCCTACCAGCTGCCCGTCGCCGGCTCGCAGGTCACCACCTCGTACGAGGCCAACAGCTCGCTGTGGTCCTCTGGCAGCCACACCGGCGTCGACTTCCACGCCTCCTCCGGCACGCAGGTGGTCTCCGTGGGCGCGGGCACCGTCGTCGAGGCCGGCTGGGCCGGCTCGTACGGCTACAACGTCGTCATCAAGATGCGGGACGGCTCGTACACCCAGTACGCCCACCTCTCCTCGGTCACCGTCGGCGAGGGGCAGGCCGTGATGCCCGGCCAGCAGATCGGCCGCGCGGGCTCCACCGGCAACTCCACCGGGGCGCACCTCCACTTCGAGGTCCGCACCAGCGCGGAGTACGGCTCGGACGTGAACCCGGTCGCGTATCTGCGCGCCCGCGGCGTGAACGTCTGACCCCCGCGACTCCCGTTCCGGAAGGGCCCCGGCGCACCGCGCCGGGGCCCATCCGCATGCCGCGCGTCTTCGCGCGGGGAACGGCAACGCGAGGAACGGCAAAAGGCGCCGATCCGAAGGATCAGCGCCTTTGACGCGGTGTGCGCCGCGTGCCCGTGAAGGCCGAGCGTTGGGTGGCTCAGACCGTCTCCGGCAGTTCCTCCAGCCCTTCGGCGACCAGCTTGGCCAGCCGGTCCAGGGCGGCGTCCGCGCCGTCGGCGTCGGAAGCGAGGACGATCTCCTCGCCGCCCTGCGCGCCCAGGCCCAGCACGGCGAGCATGGAGGCGGCGTTGACCGGGGTGCCGTCGGCCTTGGCGATCGTCACGGGGACGCCGGAGGCCGTGGCAGCGCGGACGAAGATGGAGGCGGGTCGGGCGTGCAGGCCCTCGGCCCAACCGACGGTGACACGGCGCTCAGCCATGGTGTTGCCCTTCGAATCAGCTGTTGTCTAGACCAGTCCCGGTCAGTCTCTCACGACGCTCCGGGTGCTCCTACCGACCGTAAACCCCCGGCCCGGCGGCCCCGGGCAGGCCCCGTCCCGCCGGGGCGATGGTGCCCGAGTACGGTCCAACCGCACCACCGCCGGGCCTCGGCGCCGTACGATTTCTGCCATGCAGACCGAGCGGGACCACGCCTACCCCGACCACTGGGAGGCGGACGTGGTGCTGCGCGACGGCGGTACCGCGCGCATCCGCCCCATCACCGTCGATGACGCCGACCGGCTGGTCAGCTTCTACGAACAGGTGTCGGACGAGTCGAAGTACTACCGCTTCTTCGCGCCCTACCCCCGTCTGTCGCCCAAGGACGTGCACCGCTTCACCCACCACGACTACGTGGACCGGGTGGGCCTCGCCGTCACCGTGGGCGGGGAGTTCGTCGCCACCGTCCGCTACGACCGGATCGACGAGCACGGCCGGCCGGCCAGCGCGCCCGCCGACGAGGCCGAGGTGGCCTTCCTCGTCCAGGACGCCCACCACGGCCGCGGCGTCGCCTCCACGATGCTCGAACACATCGCGGCGGTCGCACGGGAGCGCGGGATCCGCCGGTTCGCGGCGGACGTGCTGCCCGCGAACACCAAGATGATCAAGGTGTTCCGGGACGCCGGGTACACCCAGAAGCGCAGCTTCGAGGACGGCTCCGTCCATCTGACGCTCGACCTGGAGCCGACCGCGGAGTCCGTCGCGGTGCAGCGGGCCCGGGAGCACCGGGCCGAGGCGCGGTCCGTACAGCGGCTGCTGGCGCCGCGGGCCGTCGCGGTCGTCGGCGTCGGGCGCGCGCCCGGGGGAGTGGGCCGCACCGTCCTGCGCGACCTCGTCGGCGGCGGCTACACCGGCCGCGTGTACGCCGTGAACCGCGCCTTCCCGCCCGAGTGGCAGGAGGTCGACGGCGTCCCCGCGCACCGCTCCGTCGGCGAGGTCGTCGAGCGGACCGGGGAGCCCGTCGACCTCGTGGTCGTGGCCGTCCCCGCGGAGCGGGTGCCCGAGGTCGTCGCGGACTGCGGGGAGCACGGGGTGCGCGGACTGGTCGTGCTGACCGCGGGGTACGCGGAGAGCGGCGCCGAGGGCCGGGTCCGCCAGCGCGACCTGGTCCGGCAGGCCCGCTCGTACGGCATGCGGATCATCGGCCCCAACTCCTTCGGCGTCATCAGCACCGCGGCGGACGTGCGCCTGAACGCCTCGCTCGCGCCCGCGGCGCCGGCGCCGGGGCGGATCGGCCTGTTCACCCAGTCCGGGGCGATCGGCATCGCGCTGCTGTCGAGCCTGCACCGGCGGGGTGCCGGTGCCAGCGGAGTCGCTGGTGTCGCTGGTATCTCGACGTTTGTGTCCTCCGGCAACCGCGCCGACGTCTCCGGGAACGACTTCCTCCAGTACTGGTACGAGGACCCGGACACCGATGTCGCCCTGCTGTACCTGGAGTCCATCGGCAACCCCCGCAAGTTCACCCGGCTCGCCCGCCGCACCGCGGCCGTCAAGCCGGTCGTCGTCGTCAAGGGCGCCCGGCACAGCGGCAGCCAGCCGCCGGGCCACGCGGTGCCCAGCGCCCGCATCCCCGACGCGGCGGTGGACGCACTGCTGCGGCAGGCGGGCGTCATCCGCGTCGACACCGTCACCGAACTCGTCGACGCGGGCCTGCTCCTCGCCGGCCAGCCCCTGCCGGCCGGCCCGCGCGTCGCGATCCTCGGCAACTCCGAGTCCCTGGGCCTGCTGACGTACGACTCCTGCCTCGCGGAGGGCCTGCGCCCGCTGCCCCCGCTGGACCTGACGACGGCCGCGTCCGCAGCGGACTTCCGCCAGGCGCTGTCCCGGGCCCTCGCCGACGACGGCTGCGACGCGGTGGTGGTGAACGCCATCCCCCGGGTCGGGGACGACGGCGCGACGGAGTCCGGCGACGGGGAGGTGCTGGCCGCGGCGCTGCGCGAGGCCGTGGCAACGGCGCCGGCGAAGCCGGTCGCCGTGGTCCACGTCGAACTGGGCGGCCTGGCCGCGGCCCTCACCGCCGCCACGCGCACGGTCCCCCGCACCGACGCCGCGTCCGTACACCGATCCGCGGCTCCGACGCCCGCGAACGCCGGCGCCGAGGACGACCCGGCCCGCGTTCCCACGGACGCGGCCCCGCACCCCGCCGGCGCGGGGGACGTGACGCCGGCCGGCACCGGCCGGGCCGTGGGGACGCCGGCTGCCGGCGCTGGTCAGACTGCGGATGCCGCGCAGGGGGAGGGCCCGCGCGGGCACGACAGCGCCCGGTCCGCGGGCGCCGCACCGGGCGCGGACGCGTCGGTCAGCGGCGCGGACGGGGAAGAGCGGGGCTGGATTCCCGCCTATCCCGCCGCCGAGCGCGCCGTGCGCGCGTTGTCGGAGGCGGTGAGGTACGCGCAGTGGCGGCGGGAGGCCGCCGAGCCCGGGAAGGTGCCGGAGTACGAGGACGTGGACGAGGCCGGGGCCGCCGCGCGGATCGAGGGGCTGCTCGGCGGGGGCTCTCCGGAGCGCGGGATCACGTTGGGGGCCGCGGACGCCGGGGCGCTGCTCGCCACGTACGGGATCCACGTGCGGCCGACGCTGCCCGCGCCCGACGCGGACGAGGCGGTGCGGGCCGCCGAGCGCCTCGGCTACCCCGTGGCACTGAAGACGACCGCCCCGCACCTGCGCCACCGCGCCGACCTCGGCGGCGTACGCCTGGAGCTCGCCGGCGAGGCGCAGGTCCGCCGGGCGTACCGGGAGCTGACGGACCTCCTCGGCGACCCGGTCGAACTGCAACCCGTCGTGCAGGCCATGGCACCGCGCGGGGTGGACACCGTCGTGCGGGCCGTGGTGGACCCGGCCGTCGGCGCGTACCTCTCCTTCGGGCTCGCCGGCGTCGCCTCCGAACTCCTCGGCGACACCGCGCACCGGCTCGTGCCGGTGACCGACCGCGACGCCGCCGAGCAGATCCGCAGCATCCGCACCGCCCCCCTCCTCTTCGGCTGGCGCGGCTCCGCGCCCGTGGACACCGCCGCCCTGGAGGAACTGCTGCTGCGTGTATCACGCATCGTCGACGACCACCCGGAAGTCGTCGCAATCGGGCTCGAACCCGTCGTCGTGGCTCCGCGGGGACTGAGCGTCCTCGGCGCCACGGTCCGGCTCGCGCCGTCCCCCGCCCCCACCGACCTCGGGCCTCGCAGGCTCCCCAGCTACTGAGCGGCCCCCGCGCTCCCGACGGGGCATTGAGCGTTCGACGCCCTTCGGGGCCCTTAGGATGGACCACATGGCGAAGACCGGTACGACGACCCAGGGGCTGCGCGCGGCGATCGAGCGCAGCGGCTACTACCCGGCTCTCGTGGCAGAGGCGGTGGAGGCCGCCGTCGGAGGCGAGCAGATCGCGTCGTACCTGGTCCACCAGGAGACCACGTTCGACTCCAACGAGGTGCGTCGCCACGTCACCGTGCTCGTCCTCACGGGCAACCGTTTCATCGTCAGCCACACCGACGAGCAGACCGCGGACTCCGGCTCGCCCACCCCGTACGCCACCACCTCCACCGAGTCCGTCAAGCTCGACCGGATCTCGTCGGTCGTCGTCAGCCGGGTCGTCGCCAACCCGGAGTCGTACACCCCCGGCACGCTCCCCCGCGAAGTGGTCCTCACCATCGGCTGGGGCGCGGTCTCCCGGCTCGATCTGGAGCCCGCCGCCTGCGGCGACCCGAACTGCGACGCCGACCACGGCTACACGGGCAACTCCACCGCCGACGACCTGAGCCTGCGCGTGAGCGAGGCCGGCGACGGCCCGGACACCGTGCGGCAGACCCTTGCCTTCGCCCAGGCGCTCTCGGAGGCCACCGCGGCGACGGGGACCGCCGCCTCGGCTCCGACCGCGACCACCCGCTGATGACGCTGCCCACGACCGCGGCCACCTGGCCCGAGGAACCGGAACCGCTCGCGGTCTCCGGAGCGCCGGTCCCGGAGTACGGCGCCGGCTCGCTGGCCGACCTGCTGCCGACGCTCGCCGCGCACCAGGGCGTCCCGGGGCTGACCCCCTCGATACCCGAGCTGACCCCCGCCGACCGGAACTGCGTGTTCCTGATCGACGGCCTCGGCTGGGAGCAGATCAGGAGCCACCCGGACGAGGCCCCGTACCTCTCCTCGCTGCTGCACACCTCCCGCGGCGGCACCGGCCGGCCCATCACCGTCGGCTTCCCCGCCACCACCGCCGCCTCCCTCGCCTCCGTCGGCACGGGCCTCGCGCCCGGCCTGCACGGACTCGCCGGCTACACGGTGCGCGACCCCGCGACGGACGCGCTGATGAACCAGCTCCGCTGGAAGCCGTACACCGATCCCCGGGCGTGGCAGCCGTACCCCACGGTCTTCCAGCTCGCCCACGCGGCCGGGATCCACACCGCCCAGGTGTCGTCCCCGATCTTCGAGCACACCCCGCTGACCCAGATCGCGCTCAGCGGCGGAACGTTTCACGGGCGCCTCGGCGGCGAGGAGCGCGTCGACTTCGCGGCCGAACAGCTCGGGGCGGCCGACCGTTCGCTGATCTACACGTACTACAGCGAAGTCGACGGCATGGGCCACCGCTACGGCGTGGACTCCGACGCCTGGCGCGGCCAGCTCATGTACGTCGACCGCCTGGTGCAGCGGCTCGCGGAGCAGCTGCCGGCCCGCTCGGCGCTGTACGTCACCGCCGACCACGGCATGATCGACGTCCCCTTCGACGAGGACGCGCGCATCGACTTCGACGAGGACTGGGAGCTGCGGGCCGGGGTCGCCCTGCTCGGCGGCGAGGGCCGGGCCCGTCATGTGTACGCCGTGCCGGGAGCGGCGGCCGACGTGCTGACCGTGTGGCGCGAGGTGCTGGGCGACCGGTTCTGGGTGGCGAGCCGCGCGGAGGCGATCGAAGCCGGCTGGTTCGGCCCCTTTGTCGACGAGCGGGTCATCGGCCGGATCGGCGACGTGGTGGCCGCGGCCTGCGACGACGCCGTGATCATCGCATCGGTGCACGAGCCCAACGAGTCCGCGATGGTCGGCATGCACGGCTCCATGACGCCGGTGGAGCAGCTCGTACCGCTGATCGAAGTCAGGCCGTAGGCCCGGCGCGCGAGTCATGCGCCCGCCTTCCCGCCTCGCGTCACACCACCCCGAACGACTGCCGAAAGGTCCTCAACCACCCATGCCCGAGCTGGTCTTCTTCAGCGGCACCATGGACTGCGGCAAGAGCACCCTCGCCCTCCAGATCGAGCACAACCGGTCCGCCCGCGGGCTCCAGGGGATGATCTTCACCAGGGACGACCGCGCGGGCGAGGGCAAGCTGTCGTCCCGGCTCGGCCTGGTCACGGACGCCGTGGAGGCCACGGAGGACTTCGACTTCTACGCCCACCTCGTCGACCGGCTCTCGCAGGGCATGCGCTGCGACTACGTGATCGCCGACGAGGCGCAGTTCTTCAACCCGGCGCAGATCGACCAGCTCGCCCGGGTGGTGGACGACCTGGAGCTGGACGTCTTCGCCTTCGGCATCACCACCGACTTCCGCTCCAAGCTCTTCCCCGGCTCGCAGCGGCTGGTGGAACTCGCCGACCGGGTCGAGGTCCTCCAGGTCGAGGCGCTGTGCTGGTGCGGTGCACGGGCCACGCACAACGCGCGCACCGTCGGCGGCCGGATGGTCGTGGAGGGCGCCCAGGTGGTGATCGGCGACGTGAACGTCGGCGACGAGGTCGGCTACGAGGTGGTGTGCCGGCGCCACCACCGGCGTCGGATGACCGCCGCGAGCGCCCGGGCCGCCGCCCTCTCCCCGGACGTGCTGCCGGTGGACGGGGCACAGGGCGGCGCCGTGGACGTACGCGTCGACTGAGGCCGGCGCAGGGGGCCGACGGCCCGGGGCCTACTCAGGCACGGGTCCCGGCGCGAGCACGGGTCCCGGCGCGAGCACGGGTCCCCGCGCGGTCAGTGGTCCGACCGCACGACCGCGAAGACCGCGCCCTCCGGGTCGGCGACCGTCGCCGTACGCCCCTGGGCGGTGTCCCGGGGCGGTCTGAGGAGGCGCCCGCCGAGATCCTGCGCCCGCCGCGCGGCCACGTCCGGGTCCTCGACCTCGAACCAGGTCATCCAGTACGTGCCGCGGTCGCGCGGCAGCGCGCCCCCGACACCGCGCAGCGCGGCGACGGGACGGCGGCCCAGCACCAGCACCACGTAGTCGTCGTCGACGGCGTCGACCGGCTCCACGTCGTAGCCGAAGACGGACTGGTAGAACTTGGCGACCGACGAGGTCTCCGTCGTCAACAACTCGTTCCACACCGGGGTGCCGGGGGTGCCGTGCAGGGCGAAGCCCTGGTGCGCCGCGGGTTGCCACAGGCCGAACACCGCGCCCGCGGGATCGGTCACGATCGCGAGCCGGCCCGCGTCCTCGGCGTCCAGCGGGCCGACGCCGACGGTGCCGCCGCAACAGCGCAACGTCTCCGCCGTGGTGTTCACGTCGTCGGTGGCGAGATAGGGCGTCCACGCGACGGGCAGATGGCGGTCGGCGGGCAACCGCCCGATGCCCGCCACCTCCTTGCCGTCGAGCAGGGCGCGTACATAGGGGCCGAGCTGTTGCGGGCCTGGGGCGAACTCCCAGCCGAACAACTCGCCGTAGAAGTGCTGCGTCGCGTCAAGGTCGTGCACCATCAGACTCACCCAGCAGGGTGAGCCGGGTGCGTGCCGAGTCGCCTCGGTCATCGTCACTCTCTCCTCGGACCATCGTGGTGGCCGTGCGGGGACGGGACGCGGGCCTAGATCGTGTCTTCGAAGTCCCGTCTGCCTGAAGGGCGGACGACGCCACTTTGAAGACACTCCCTGGGCCGTGGTGTGTCCAAAAGCCGTGCGCCCCGGTGCGCATGGTTCCACTCCCTGACGCGGAACGCGCCCCGGCCGCGCCGCTTTTGGCGGGTTACCGCTGGAGGATGCCCATTTTTGTGAGAATTCGTGGCGACTCGACCGAGCCAGGGCCGGGCCACCGACGGATTCCGGTCAGCCGGGCGCCCGCTGCTCCGGTCCGATCGCGGGCGCGGGGCGTGCGCCAGGATGGGGGCATGAAGCCCATCGTCTCCGCCGCGGAGCTGGCGAGCGCGCTCGCCGGTCCCCGCCCTCCGGTCGTCCTCGACGTCCGCTATCAGCTCGGCGGCCCGCACGGCCGCCCCGACTACGACGCCGGGCACGTCCCCGGCGCGGTCTTCGTCGACCTGGACGCCGAGCTCGCCGGCCCGCCCGGTGACGGCGGCCGACACCCGCTGCCCGACGTGTCGGCGTTCGGCGCGGTGATGCGCCGGGCCGGCGTGTCGACCGACTCGTCCGTGGTCGTGTACGACGCCGACAAGGGGTGGGGCGCCGCCCGCGCCTGGTGGCTGCTGCGCTGGACCGGGCACGCGGACGTAGCCGTCCTGGACGGTGGACTCGCCGCCTGGACCGGCCCCTTGGAGACCGAAGCGCCCGCCCCGGCGCCCGGTGACTTCGTGCCGAAGCCGGGCGCGCTGCCGCTGCTGACCGCGGACGGCGCGGCGGAGCTGGCCCGCTCCGGACTGCTGCTGGACGCCCGCGCGGGCGAGCGCTACCGCGGTGAGGTCGAGCCCGTCGACGCCGTGGCCGGCCACATCCCGGGCGCCGTGTCGGCCCCGACGACGGAGAACCTGGGGCGGGACGGACGCTTCCTCGCGGCCGACGAGCTGACGGCCCGCTTCACCGCGCTCGGCGCCGGCGCAGCGACCGGGCCGGTCGGGGTGTACTGCGGCTCCGGGGTGTCGGGGGCGCAGCAGGCGCTGGCGCTGGAACTCGCCGGATTCACCCCCGCGTTGTACGCCGGCTCCTGGTCGGAATGGTCCCGCGACCCCGAGCGCCCGGTGGCGACGGGCGCCCAGCCGGGCTGACGCGAACCCGGCTGGCACCGGGGGAGTGCCGCGCCCGGCTGACGCCGAGCGCGGCAGGTGGAGCGGACCGCGGCCACCGACAGCCGCGGTCCGCGCCACGTCGTGACTCAGGCGACCGACGGTGGACCCCACGCGTGCCGATCCCGTACCGCCGCCTTCTTGCCCAGGTGGCCCTCGCGGACCAGGACCGCCAGGGAGTCCAGGATCACCCGCGAGCTGAGCAGCGCCGTCTGCTCCGCCCAGTCGTACGGCGGGGCGCACTCGACGACCTCCAGCCCGGCGAGACCGGGGGCCGAGATCTTCCTGATCAGGTTCAGGGCCTCCCGCGGCAGCAGCCCGCCCGGCTCCGGCCAGCCCGTCCCGGGCACGAAGCCCGCGTCGATGACGTCGATGTCGAAGGACAGGTACACCGCCTTCGCGCCCTTCCACGCCGTCTCCAGCGCGATCTCGGCGACCTTGTCGATCCCGACCCGTTCGACGTCGCCCACCGTGATCACGGTGGTGCCGCGCTCGCGCCCCACCTTGACCCCGGCCCGCGGCGCCTGCCAGCCGCCGATGCCGACCTGGACCAGGTTGGTCGCGGGGGCGTTCCTGATGTTCGTCGCATGGAACCACGGAGTGGTGTGCATGCGTTCGTCCAGGTCGGTCTCCTGGGTGTCCACGTGCCGGTCGAAGTGGATGATGCCGATGTTCCCGTCCACGTATGGCGCCATGCCGCGGATGGTCGGGTACCCGATGGAGTGGTCACCGCCCAGGATCACCGGGAAGACGCCGCGCTGGTACACGTGCGCCATCGCCTGGCTGATCTGGTCGAAGGACTTCTCCAGGCTGCCGGGGATGGTGAACACGTCGCCGATGTCGACGATGTTCAGCTGCTCGCGCAGGTCGACGCCCAGCTCGAAGCAGTACGTGCCGAACAGGTTCGTCGACCGTCGGATGCCCTGCGGGCCGAACCGGGCGCCGGGGCGGTAGGTGGCGCCGGAGTCGAGCGGGGCCCCGAACACGGCCACTTCCGCGTCGTCGACCTGGTTGACGTCCTCCAGGAACGGGGACTTCAGGAAGGTGCCGCGCTCACCGGCGAAGTGCGGCAGCTCGCCGCGGGAGAACGTGGGGATCGTCCGGTCCACGAGCGTCGGCGACCCCGACAGCCCGTACGCCAGGCCCCGTTCGATCTCTTCGTCGTGCCGGAACAGGGACAGCCGCTCCTCGGCGTCCTGCGCCCACTTGCCCTCCTTCACGGCGAAGGCGTCGCTGTGGGAGTGGCTGTGCTGATGCGCGTGCTGGTGGGAGTGGGGTGAAGGCGCGTGACCGGCGTCGTGCTGCTGGTCGGGGCCTTCGGGAGGGGAGTCATTCCCCGGCGACGTCGCGTCGTCGTGTGCACGGGGATCGGGCGTCTTCGGCATTTCAGCCTCCAACGAGGCCGTCTTTCCACGGAAACCGGTACGGCCACCCTCGTCGGCAGGCGCTCTGATAGCGCCTCCTCGGACTGTAGCACCGGGCCGGGCGCGGGCGTCCGGCCCGGGAGGTCACGGGCGCTTGCGGCCGGTGAAGGGCACGGAGGGGTAGCCCGTGTCGAAGTGCATGTAGTCGGCGACCTTGATGTTCTGCCAGATCCACCCCTCGTCGACGAACGACTGCCAGACCGGACCGCCCTTGAGGATCTTGCCCTTGCCGGGGGTGCGGGCGCTGAACTCCTTGCTGGGGAACCAGGTCTTCTTGCGCAGGTCCTGCCAGGGGTTCTCCAGCGGGTTGATGTCGATGGCGCGGCCGTTGGCGTGCGGGGACTCGGCGAAGGGCGCGTTGATCTGGTCGGGGCGCCGGCAGTTGAACGCCGAGGTGTTGTCGTCCGCCAGGCTCTTGTCCAGGTCGCCGCCGTACGCCTCCACCGACTGCATGCGACGCACGGGGAAGCGCTGTTCGAACAGCTCCGTGAAGATCCGCACGACGCTCTCGGTGACGTCGGCGTTCACGACGAGCGCGCCACGGCTCACCCCGCCGTCGAAGTCGTGGTAGTTCATCTCCACCCGGCGGAGCTGGTCGCGTTCGACCGGGCAGCCCTTGCGCCACATGCCCACGGCCACCATGCGCTCCCACTGCTCGTCGGGCACCGGGGTGACTTCGGCGTCGAGCGCGGGCGGCGGCGGGGGAGCGGGTGAAGGGGTGGGGGAGGCGCCGGCGCGGGTGCCCTCGGGGTCGGCCGGCGACGCGCCGTCGTCCGTCGCGGCCGAACACGCGGTGGCCGCGAGGGCGGTGGACAGCAGCAGCGCGATCGTTTTGAGGCGGCGCGGTCGATGGCGGGACAAGGGTGGCTCCTGGCGACGTTCGAGGGGGACCGGGTACGGAGGTGCAGGGGTGCGGGCGCAGACGTACGGGCGTGGGCAGTTGCGGGCGCGAGGGGCGCGGGCGGGTGCCCGGGGGGCGGCGCGGACCGGGGCGTCACGCGCCGCCGTGGACCAATCTACTACACAGCGTAGAAGATTAGTGAATGGTGTCCGGTCGGCTCCGCGTCGGACGACGGGCAGACTGGTGGGGCGCGGTCGGTGGCACGGGGCCGGCGCGACGGGATCGACGAGGGAGAGCCGGAATGGGCGCGTTGGGTGAGCTGGAGGCCGACATCATGGCCCTGGTGTGGCGGGGCGGGGAGCCGATGAGCGTCCGGGCGCTCACGGACGCGCTCAACGACAGCCGCCCGCTCGCCTACACCACGGTGATGACGGTCGCGGAGCGGCTGCGGGCCAAGGGGTGGCTCAGTCGGGAGAAGGACGGGCGCTCGTACCGCTACCGCGCGGCGCGGTCCGCGGAGGACTACACCGCCGCGTTGATGGAACAGGCGCTGGAGACCTCCGCGGACCGCAGGGGAGCGCTGGTGCGCTTCGTGGACCGGCTGGACGCGGACGAGGCGGCGGCGCTGTGGGAGGCGCTGCGGACGTCGCACGAGCGGGAGGGCGAGCGCTGACGCGCGCCCCTGCGCGTGACGGAACCGCGGTTTCCCTTCGGGAGCGTTGCCCTCTGCGGCCCGGTGGTGGGCCTGTCGCGCAGTTCCTCCCCCTGTGCCCTGCGGTCACGGGGGGGGACCCCCACCAACGCCCAGAGGGCTGGGGGCCAGCGCCCCCGAAGACCTCCGCCTCCAGCCCGCAGGCAAGTGGCGGGGGTAGCGAAACAGGGGCGCGGGGAACTGCGCGAACAGCCACAGACGGGCCGCAGAGGGCAACGCACCCGAAGGGCTACGGCGGGAACGTCAAGAGCGCGCCGGAATCAGTCGCAGGTGACTTCGTCGCGCGGGGTGTAGCGCGTCTTGAACGGCTCCCGCTTCACTTCCTGGCCGCCGTCGACGAAGATCCGCTCCACCGTGACGTCGAAGCCCTCCAGCGGCGTCTGCGGCTGGCAGTCCTTCGTGGCGCCGGGGCGGGTGCCGGGCTCCTTGACGTTGGTCCGCGGGCCCTTGACCGCCTTCACCTCGTCGTACTTCTTCGTGCCGAGGAAGGTCACGGTCACCTCGGTGTCCGAGGCGCTGGTCAGGATGTGGATGGCGCTGTCGGAGTCGTTCTTGAACCGCAGGTCGAGGCTGCCCCAGGCCACCGTCGCCTCCCGGCCCTCCGGGTAGCGCTCGATGTAGAAGGAGTGGGCGCCGTACTCCACCGGCTTCAGGCCGGCGAAGAAGAACGCGTTGAACATGGTGGTGGCGACCGTGGAGACGCCGCCGCCGGCCGCCTTCGTGTACTTGTCGTTGAGGATGATGATGCCGTCGACGAAGCCGTTCTCCGGCGTCCGCTCGCCGACGGTGCCGTTGAAGCTCCAGGTCTCGCCCGGCATGATCGTCGATCCGTTGATCAGCTCGGCGGCCCGGCCGATGTTCTTCGTGCGGTACTCGGCGCGCTCGAAGGTGCTGGTGTAGGAGGACACCTGCTCCGTGATGCCCAGCTTGGCCACGCTCTCGGCGGTCACCTCGGGCTGGGTCTCGACGGTGGCGACCGCGCCGGTGCGGGCCGCGGAGCCGGTCTTCGTCAGCAGCGGCACGACCGCGTCGCCGAGGCTCTTGGCGCTGACCTCCTGGCCGGGCTTGCCGTCGGCGACGACCTCGACCTTGCCGCCGTTGAGCCGCAGGGTGGCGTCCGTGGCCTCGTTCGTGGCCGCGGCGAGCTGGGGTGCGACGCGGGGGTCCTTCAGCAGGGCCGCGCTGTCCAGCTTGGGCGCCAGCCGGTCGTCCTTGCCGGGGGCCATCGTCAGGTGCTTGCCGAGGGTCGACGGGGAGATGGTGATCCGGCCGCCGGACGTGGTGAGCGTGACGGAGCCGGACATCGCGGGGCGGGCGAACTCGTTCATCGCGCGGTCGATCTCGGCCGCGCCGACCTTCGCGGCGGTCTCCTTGACCGGCAGGGCGGTGGGGCCGGGCTTGCTGCCGGTGAACGCCGTGCGCACGGCGTCGACGGATTCGTCCACGTCCAGCGACTGGCCGCTCAGCGGCTGCACCTGCTTGGCCTCGCCCTTGGCGAAGGTGATCGAGCCCTCGCGGACCTTGCGGTCGTGCTTCTTCGCCAGTTCCTCAAGAGCGGCGCGGGTGCGGTCCTCGTCGACGCGCACCACCGGCTCGACCTTGCCGCCGCCGGAACTGAAGAGGTTCCCGATGACGGTGAGGGGGTCCTTGTCGGAGCGGGCTGCGAGCGCGGCCGTCTCCGCGGTGTCGAAGCTCAGCCCGGCCTTGGCGGGGTCGACGTTGTCCGACTTGTCGCCGACGGTCACTGCCAGGGGCGCACCGGCTATCGCCTGGAGCTGCTGGTCCAACTTCTGCTGGGCGGCCGATTCGCTCAGACCCCCGATGTCGACACCCCGCACGCTGGTCCCCTTCGGGACCTCGTCGCCCGTCACCAGGAGTCCGGTGACGTACAGCGCCCCGGCTCCCAGGACGACGGCGCCACTCGCGACAGCGGCGGGATGTATTCGGCGACGCATGGATCTCCCCCGAAGAAATGTCCGGAACGACAGATGGCCGGGCGCAGCCCGGCCAAGGTGGTCACTGCTAAGGACGTTACCGATACCTTGGTAAGGGAACGGTAAATAATCCTACCTTTCCGATTTTGGTGGATGGGCACCGGGGTCCGGCTCCGCGGGGTCGGGGAGGGCCTTCGGGCCGGCGGTGAGCGGTAGTTCGTACGTGGTGAAGGAGCGGCCGTCGGGTGTGGTCGAGCGCCCGCGGGCCAGCCAGCCGTGCCGCTCGTAGTACGGGCCGGCGCCGCCCTGTCCGGTGAGTGTGACGAGGCTGACGCGGGCGCACCCGGCTTCGGCGGCGTCCGCGACGAAGCGGTGGATGAGGGCGGCGCCGAGGCCGAGCGAGCGGGCCGGGGCCGCCACCGCCACGTACGCGAGGACGGCGGTGGTGTCGGGCTCCTCGTCCGGTGCCGGGGGCGCGGGTGGCGAGGGCGTCGCGGGCGGCGCCGGTGCGGGCTCGGTGCGGCGTCCCGGGGCGAGGGTGCGGGCGTACCGCCCCGCCCGCGTCCGGAGGAAGTGCCCGGCGACCCGCGGGCGCACCGCGAGCGAGAGCGCGCCGCGCGCGGCCAGCGAGAGCCGGTGGGAGCGCAGGACGTGGGCCCGGTGCCCCGGCGGGTCGAGGGCCCCGAGGAGGTAGCCGGCCGGCCCCTGGTCCGTCTGCGCGAGGTAGCCGCGCGCATACGGATTGTTGAGGTACGTCCCGCAGTACGCGGTCAGGAAGGCGGGGCCGAGGCGGGCGAAGAACCCGTCGGGGAAGTGCGTCAGGTGTTCCGCGACGACGTACGGGAGGTCGTCCGCGGCCATGGTGCGCACGGCGGCGCGTGCGGCGTCAGTGCTGTCGGGGTCGCTGGCGCGGCGTGCGGCGGGGACGGGGAGGAGGGGCGGGGCGGCCCCGGGGGCAGGGCTGGGGAGCGCGGCTGCGCGCTGGTGGGCATCCACGTTGCGCAAACTACTACACTGCGTAGAAGTTTAGTGGTTCCAGTGTGGAGGGGGCGAATGGACGACGATGCAGCAGTCGGCGCCGGCCGTCGGCGACGGCCCGGGCTGGGCCGGATCCCCGGCCCGGCCCGTCTGCCGCTCCGGGGCGCGGAGTCGACGGCGTACGGGCGCGTCCGGCGCACCGCGCACGGCCGTCAGCCGCCTTCCGTTCCCTCGCCGACGGCCGGACCCGACGGTGTCGCGGTGCCCGAAGCCCCCGTTCTGCGGTGGAAGTCGGCGTACAGGTCGGCGGGCCACAGCGGCGCCTGGAGCGCGACCTCCAACAGGAAGACGGTGCGCACGTCCACCAGCCCCGCGCCCGTGAGGATGCGCCGGACCGTGGGATGGGTGGTGCCCGTACGCGCGGCCAGCGCACGGGCGCTGAGGCTGCGCGCCCGCATCAGGGCCCGCAGGCTGCGGGCCAGCGCCCGGCCCGCGTGGGCGGTCGGCGGCGCGTCTGGCGTCAGCGGTCCGTCGGGCCAGGTGCCGCTCTCGGTGTACGACGCCGGCGGGGCGTCGACGGGGTTGCGCATGGCGTACTCCTTCCGGAACGTTCATTTGCCGGCTGTCGCGCGGAAAGGCCGGCCCCCCCGCGCCCGGGCGAAGAGGGGGCCGGCCGTCACCGCGGCGGACTCAGTCGCGCCGCACGGCCACCACGTGCCACACCGGCATCGTGGCCTTGCCGAACTCGTCCAGTTCGAGACCGGGCAGGCTGTCCGCGTCGACCTCCCGGTCCGGGTACTCGGCCCGGGTCATCTCGACGACGTCGGCCGCGCCGAGCGAACTCGCGTACGTGGCCTCCTCCACGGTCACCACGTCCCACACGCCGCCCACCACCTCGCGCAGGCTGCGCGCGCTGTGCCGGTGCGGACCGGGGAACGGCGCCGGCAGCTCCTCGGCGAAGGAGAAGATGTGCAGCCGCGCGCCCGGCCGGGCCGCCCGGCGCAGCGCCTCCAGATAGCGCACCCGGTCGTCCTCGGCGAGCGAGTGGTAACAGGCGCTGTCCACGATCGTGTCGAAGCGGTCGTCGAAGCCGGTCAGCCGGGTCGCGTCGGTGACGGCGAACTCCACCTCCACGCCCTTGGCCGCGGCCCGCGCGCTCGCCTCGCGCACCGCGATCTGCGACACGTCGACCGCGGTGACCCGGTGGCCCTGGGAGGCCAGGAAGGCGGCGTTGTCGCCCAGGCCGCAGCCCACGTCGAGCACCGCGCCCGTGATCAGCCCGGCCTTGTGCGCGTCCACCAGCGCGGGCTGCGGACGGCCGATGTCCCAGGGCTGCACCGGCGGAGCGTCCTGATCGCCCCGGTACATGCTCTCGAAGTCGTAGCGGTCCGGGATGTGGTCAGAGGCGAAGGACACGTTCTTCTCCGGAATCTGGGGGTGGGGGCGGTCGGCACCTGCGTCGTCGGCGGCGGGCAGGCGCACCGACATCGCGTGGTGGAACACGTCACGCGGGTCGTAGGCGGCCTTCACCCGTTGCAGCGCCGGGTAGTTGTCCTTGTAGTACAGCTCGTGCCAGGGCACCCCCGAGGTGTTCTCCGCGGGGTCGGTCAGGTCGACGTCCGGATAGTTGATGTACGACCCGTCCGCCAGCTCGCCGGAGACGGGGGCGCCGCCGGTCGCCGCGAACAGCTCCCGGTACAGCCCGCGCACCCAGGCGATGTGCCCCTCGTCCTCCGCGGGGTCGTGCCAGGCGGCGGAGTACGAGGCCTTGATCACGCAGTCGCGCTGGGCGGACGCGGTGTCGCCGGGCGCGAGGGCGTTGATGGCGCCGCCGTAGCCGTTGAGCATCATCAGCGACTCGCGGCCGAAGTAGTCCTCTTTGTTGAACCACCGGTACAGGGCGGCGATCTGCTCGTCCGAGTGCACCCCGCGCAGGTACGCGGCCTTCGCCTTGTTGCGGGCGCCCAGCACCGGGCCGGAGTCGCCCTGCCCCATGTAGCGCACGCCGGTCAGCCAGGGCAGCCGGTGGCGGAAGACGAAGGGGCTGACCCCGGTGCCTTCCTCGACGGCCGCCAGGAACTCGTCCAGCAGCGCGTCGGCGCCCGACTCCGGGTCGTCGGGGCCGTCAGCGACCTGCACGTACATCGTGAGATCACCGCCCGAGCGGTGTCGGACCCACAGCGACGCGAAGAGGCGCGCGAACCGGGAGTCGGGCGCGCTGTTCGCCACGTGCCAGGCCATGAAGTTGCGCATGATCCGGGTGAACGCCGCCTGGTCGCAGCTCTCCCACGACCACGCCACCATCGCGGTCAGCAGCGACGACGGCGCCTGCGGCAGCAACTGCTCCGGGGCCGGCCCCACGTCCCCGGGCGAGCGCAGCCAAAAGCGGGTCACGATGCCGAAGTTGCCGCCGCCGCCACCGGTGTGCGCCCACCACAGCTCGCGGTGCGGGTCGTCCTCCTCGCGGGTGGCGACCACGGTCCGCACCCGGCCTCCGGCGTCGACGTGGACGACCTCGACCGCGTACAGGTGGTCCGCGACCAGGCCGTGCAGCCGGCTCAGCGGACCGTATCCACCGCCCGAGACGTGCCCGCCCATGCCCACCGCGGTGCACACGCCCGCGGGCACGGTCACGCCCCAGTTGCGGTACAGCTCCTTGTAGACCTGGCCCACGTTGGCCCCCGCCTCCACGGCGAAGGCGCACCGCTCCGGGTCGTACGACACCCCGGACATCAGCGACATGTCGATGACGACCTTGACGGCCGGGTCGGAGACGAACGCCTCCCCGCAGTGGCCGCCGCTGCGCACGGCCACCCGCTTGCCCTCGGCCAGGGCCGCGCCCAGCGCGTCGGCGACCTGCTCGGTGGTGCGGACGAGCACGACCCGGTCGGGTTCGCCGGTGAAGCGGTAGTTGTCGCCGCGGACGAACTCGGCGTAGCGCCGGTCGGTGGGCAGGACCACCACCGGGTCCGGCACGAAGGACTCCACGGTCACTGCGCACCGTCCGCGTCAGCCGCGGCCGACCGCGAGAACACGACCTCGTACGTGTTCGAGGAGCGCGAGGTCAGCAGCGGACGGGCGGCGGCGCGCATCGACCGCGAGTCGGCCGGCCGCTCCTCCTCGGGCAGGTTGTGGAACGCCTCGTACGCCTCGCGGCTGTCCCACTGCGCGTAGTTGACGACGAAGTCGCCCTCAAGGCCGCGCAGGATCGAGTGGGAGCGGTAGCCGGCGACGCCCTCCATCCACGGGTCCGGCTTGGCGAACAGGTCCACCAGGCGTGCCTGGTTCGCCTCCTCGACCCCCATGATCACGATGACGGTGAAGTCGTCGCGGTCCGGGGAGATCTCGATCTGCTCCAGCTCCGGGTGCAGATGGGTGGCGACGACCTCGGTCTTGAGCAGGTGGACGGAGGTGGTGAGGTCGGTGAAGTACGGGACGGTGTTGTGCTTGAAGCTCTCGCCCTCGTAGCGGTCCCGCAGGTCCTCGACGCTGCGCCACTGGATGTAGTTGGCGGCGCACGGCTGGTCGATGCCGCCGTGCAGCGTGGAGGACCGCCAGCCGGGGTAGTTGGCGCCCGTGATGATCCCCTGCATCGTGTCCAGCAGGGTCGTCTGGTCCTCACGGGTGCGGGTGTCGAACAGGTTGAAGACGGTCAGCGAGCCGTTGTCCGGCGTGATGAAGGGCATCTGGACGTCTCTTTCGTCTCTGGCGTCTCTTGCGTCTCTGGGACCCGGGTGATCGCTGTGATCTCCGCGATCTCCGAAGCCACGGGGGTCGTCGTGATCTGCGACCGCCGCGGTCTTCGGGGTCCCGCAGGTGTCGTGGGTCAGGCCCGGACGGCTTCGACCACGCTGTGCAGGCCCGCCCCGACGATCCGGGTCAGCCGCAGCCCCGCGCGGTCGAAGAGGTCGGCGAACTCGGCCTCGGTGCGCTGCTGGCCGCCGCAGAGCACCAGCATGTTCAGGTCCATCAGCGAGACCGTCGGGTTGGGCCGGGCACCGTCCGTCATCACGGCCTCCACCAGCAGCACCCGACCCCCGTCGCCCAAAGCGGCACGGCAGTTGGCGAGGATCTTCAGGGAGCTCTCGTCGTCCCAGTCGTGCAGCACGTTGGAGAGCAGGTACGCGTCGCCGGCCGGCGGCACCGAGGAGAAGAAGTCGCCGCCGATGATCTCCACGCGGTCCGCGACGCCGTTGCGGGCGAAGGTCTGCGCGGCCTCGGCGACCACCTCGGGCTGGTCGTACAGCACGCCCCGGGTCTTCGGGTTGGCCTTCAGGACCGCGGACAGCAGCGCCCCGCGCCCACCGGCCACGTCCACCAGGGTCCCGATGTCATGGAAGTCGAACGCGTCCACGACGGGCGCGATGAGCTGCCGGGACGCCTCGGTCATGGCGTCGTTGAAGACCCCGGAGACGTCCGTGTGGTCCCGCATGAAGTCCCACACGTCCTGGCCGTGCATCCGCTCGAAGGCCGGGGAGCCGGTGCGCACGCTGTCGGCGAGCCCGGCCCAGGTGGCGCGGTCGGCGGTGAGCCCGACCCAGCGGGCGAAGTTGCGCATGGAGGTCGGCGAGTCGGTGCGCAGGGCCTCGCCGACCGGGGTGTTGGCGAACACCTTGCCGTCGCGCTCCTCGAAGAGCCCGACGTCCGTGCCCGCCCGCAGCAGGCGGTAGAGCGTGGGCGGGTGGGCGCCCACGGCCGCGGCGATCTCGTCCGAGGTCCGGGGCCCGTCGCCGAGGGCGTCGGCGATGCCGAGCTCGGCCGCCGCGCTGACGGCGGCGGCCATCCAGCTGGCGGTGGCGAGCTGGAGCACCCGGACGGACGGCGGCAGCTGGGGAGGAGGGGTCATGGCGCGCGGTTCCCTTTCGGTCGCGGTCGGGTGGAGGTGGTGGGGTGGAGCGGGGTGCGGGACGGGGCGGTGCCGCGCGGGCGGCTCACACCGCGTCGCGCACCGCGTCGATGACGTATCGGACGTCCCCGTCGCTGAGATGGGGGCCCATCGGCAGGCTCAGCACCTGCGCCGCGACGGCCTCCGCACGCGGGTACGTCCCCGCCGGCCAGCGCTTCTCATCGGCGTAGGCGGGGGAGAGGTGGACCGGTACGGGGTAGTGGATCAAGGTGCCCACCCCCGCGTCGGTCAGGCTGCGCTGCACCGCGTCCCGGTCGTCGCAGCACACGACGTAGAGGTGCCAGGAGGGCTCGGCCCCCTCGGGCACGGCCGTCGGCCGCAGCCCGGGCAGGTCCGCGAAGGCGGCCCGGTAGCGTTCGGCGATCTCGGCCCGTCGGCCGTTCCAGCGCTCCAGGTGTGGGAGCTTGGCCCGCAGCACCGCGGCGTGCAGCTCGTCCAGCCGGGAGTTGGTCGACTTCAGCTCGTGGTGGTACTTGCTGCGGGAGCCGTAGTTCCGCAGCAGCCGCAGCCGGTCGGCGAGTTCGGCGTCGTCGGTGAGCACGCCGCCGCCGTCGCCGAGCGCGCCCAGGTTCTTCCCGGGGTAGAAGCTGAACGCGGTGGCGGTCGCCTGCCCGCCGCCGCCAACCCGGGTGCCGTGCAGCCGGGCGCCGTGCGCCTGCGCCGCGTCGTCGATCAGCGCGAGTCCGTGCCGGTCGGCGATCCGCCGCAGCGCGGGCAGGTCCGCCGGCTGTCCGTAGAGGTGCACGGGCATGACGGCGCGGGTCGCGGGGGTGATCGCCGCCTCGACCGCGGCCGGATCCAGCAGATGGGTGTCCGGGTCGACCTCGACGGGCACCACGTCCGCGCCCGTCTCGGAGACCGCGAGCCAGGTGGCGATGTACGTGGCGCTGGGCACCACGACCTCGTCGCCCGGGCCGATGTCGAGCGCCCGCAGGGCGAGTTCCAGCGCGTCGCACCCGGTGGCGACGCTCACGCAGTGCGCGGCCCCGCAGTAGGCGGCGTACTCCTCCTCGAAGGCGCGCACCTCCTCGCCGAGCACGAACCACCCCGAGTCCACGACGCGGTGGTACGCGGCGTCCAACTCGGCCCGGATCTCGGCGTGCGGCCCCTTCAGGTCCAGATACGGGACCTTCATGTCCGCGCTCCCGCGTCCGCGAGGAACTCGTCGTAACGGCGGTAGTAGTCCGCCTCGTCGTAGTGCTCGGAGGCCAGGACCAGCGCGATGGCGCCCGCGGAGAAGTTCACCAGGCTGTTCCACACCATCGGGCCGATGTAGAGGCCCTGCCCGGGGTCGTCGAGGCGGCAGACGGCGGTGTCGACGGTGTCGTCGACGGCGACGTCGAAGCTGCCGTTGATGGGGATGACGAACTGCTCCAGATTGCGGTGGGCGTGGTCGCCGCGGACCGACGACGGAGGCAGGTCGTACAAGTAGAAGAGCCGCTTGACCGGGAAGCCGATGTCCTTGGCGCCCTCGACCACGGCCAACTGGCCGCGCGGGTCCCCGATCGTCTGGAGGTTCATCAGTGTGCACGGGCGGACCTTGCCGACCCGGCTGACGTCCGTGCCGTGGTTCATCGCCGCCCTCCGTCCGTCGTGCCGTGCGCCTTCTCGTCCGTCTTCGCGGGCGCGACGCCGAGGAAGAGCCCGCGGCCCGACGGCCCGTCCTTGAGGAACTCCACCGCGAAGCCGGCCTGCTCGAAGGCCTCCTCGTACTGCTCGCGGGTGAAGAGCGTGAGCACGTGCAGGTCGGAGAAGCGGCGCACGCCGTTCACGGGCTCCGCGACGGTGTACTCGACGGTCATCCGGCTGGTGTTCCCGGCGCGCACGGTGTGGGAGACCCGGGCGATGGTCCGGCCGTCGACCTCCACCAGGCTGCTGCCGACGTAGCCGTCGAGGAACGTCTCGGGGAACCACCACGGCTCGACCAGCGCGACCCCGCCGGGCGCCGTGTGCGCCCGGAAGGTGCGCAGGGTCCGCCGGAGGTCCTCGACCGTCTTCAGATAGCCCACCGAGCTGAACAGGCAGGTCACGGCGGAGAACCGACGGCTGAGGTTGAAGGAGCGCATGTCGTCCTGGTGGACGGCGACGCCCGGCAGCTGGCGGGTCGCCAGGGTGTGCATCCACGGCGACAGCTCGACGCCCTCGACGTGGTCGACCGAGGCGCGCAGCGCCGCGAGGTGGGCACCGGTGCCGCAGGCCACGTCGAGCAGGCTGGTGACCTCGGGGCGCCGGGTGCGCAGCACGGCGAGGAAGGCGTCCGCCTCGGCGGCGTAGTCGCGGCCCCGGCCGCGGTAGATCGCGTCGTAGACGTCGGCGTGCTCGGCGCCGTACGCCTGCTCGACGTCGGCGGGGGTCACCGGCGCGGTGGGCCGGGTGACCGAGGGGGCGTTCATCCGCGCACCAGTCCTTCCAGGTCCTTGACCACGTCGTTCGGGGTGGGCAGGGAGTTGAGTTCATCGGCGAGGACCCGGGCCTGCTGGCCGTAGCTCCCGTCGGACAGCACCTTGCGGCAGGCTTCGAAGGTGCCGTCGGGGGAGCCCTCCTCGCGGTGCAGCACGACCGCGGAGCCCTGCTGCTGCAGCAGGGCCAGCGACGGCTCGAAGGCGACGAACTGGTTGAGCACGACCTGCGGGATCCCGGCGGACATGGCGTTCAGCGCGGTCAGACCGCCGCTGTGCACGATGCCGTCACAGGTGCGCAGCAGGAACTCCAGCGGCACCCAGCCGGCGCGGACCTGCGGGAAGCGCTCGCGCAGCTTCTCCGTCGCGGCCTCGTTCGCGGCGACCACGATCTCGGCGTCCAGGTCCACCAGCCGGGTCAGCAGCGCGCACAGGTGCTCGAAGATCTGCGGCATGGCGGTGCGGAAGCTGCCGTACGTGACGCAGATCCGCGGGCGCTCGCCCTTGGCGTACATCCACGGCTCCAGCGCCCGCTGACGGTTGCCGGGCACCCAGCGCATGGGGCGGCCGGGCGTGGCGAACGAGGGGAGGAGGCTCGGCGGGCAGATGTCCAGGAAGACGTCCGGGGCGGGCAGTTCCGCGAGGCCCAGCCGCTCCAGCTCGGGGGCGAGCTCCTCGGCGGCGTACTGCTCGGCGCCCCCGAAGTGCAGCCAGTCCCACGCCTGGCGGACGTGCGGGACGCCGAGGTGGGCGGCGATCAGCCCGGCGGCGTGCGCGTCGGTGCCGCCGATGACGAGGTCGGGGCGCCAGTGCCGGGTGAGTTCGAGCAGCCCGTCGAGGCTGACGGCGGCCTGCCGGCCGAACCAGCGCCCCACGTACGGCAGTTCCTGATCCGGCGACCAGGGGAACTCGATCGGGCCGCCGGGGCGGTCGAGCTGCTTGATGCTCTCGGTGGTGTGCTCGGTGACCACGGCCACCGGGGGCAGCCCGACCGACTCGATGCTGGAGGTCAGCTCGTCGAAGGAGGCCACCAGGATCTCGTGACCTGCGTTGCGCACCGCGGTCGCGAGCGGGGCGAGGGCGAAGACGCCGGCGGGGCTGGTTCCCGCTGCGATGAACAGGACTTTCATGCTTCTCCGTAAGGTCTGGGCCGCCGTCCGGGCAGGGCGGAGCGCCGGCTCGCGGTGAGGGCGCGGGCCGGTCGGGACGCCGAGGTGTCCGGGAGGGCGTACGGGATGCGCGACGCGGGATGCGTACGGGAAGGAGCAGCGCCGTGCGCTCGAAGGGCGCGGTGCGCGGAGGGTGAGTCGGAACGCCGGGTGAGGGTCGGGTCCGGGCGGCGCTCAGAGTGGGAACGGGCCGGTGAGGCACAGCAGTTCCACGATGGACGCAATCTTCTTCACGGCTGGTCGCGGTGTCAAGGGGGGTCGGGCGGACCCCGTGGGCGTCGGGTCGCTCCGCCTCGGCGCCGTGCTCCGGGGGCCGGAGGTGAGGGCCGAAGGTCTGTTGACAAGCGGTCCAGGGAGCAATTAGCTTTATCATGAAGATACCTCAGGGCGGAGATAATCTCCGTCCGAGTGGGCGACCCGGTCGGTCGGTTCAAACCCCCGTAGCCGACCGGCCGGGTCCTTCGTCCAGTCCCGCCGCCGGCGTGAGGAATTCAGTGCCGGGATGTGCACAATGAATGCCCCTGGTAAATCAACATTCCACCCGGGCAGCAATTCATGGGGTGGTGACGAGAAAGCCTGGACAGTCCAGTCGGCGTGTGCCTAGGCTTTATTGCCGGTGCATCACCCTTGACCAAGCCTGTTGGTCCGCCTCTGATGTGAAGGATGGGCGGCATAAGGCTTCGGCCGGAATCTGGGAGAAAAATGCCGTCGCACAAGTCCGTCATCGATGCTCGTTACGGCGTCCGCAGCCAATTCCTGGCGCGAGGTGGCCGCCCGTGAAGGCCCTCGTCCTGTCCGGCGGCGCCGGAACGCGGCTCCGTCCCCTCACCCACACCTCCGCCAAGCAGTTGGTCCCCGTCGCCAACAAGCCCGTGCTCTTCTACGGTCTTGAAGCCATTGCCGAAGCGGGGATCCGTGAGGTCGGCATCATCGTCGGCGACACTGCGGACGAGATTCGCGAGGCAGTCGGCGACGGCTCCAAATTCGGCATCGACGTCACCTACATTCCCCAGGAACTTCCCCTTGGACTCGCCCACGCGGTGCTGGTCGCCCGGGACTTCCTCGGGGACGACGACTTCGTGATGTACCTCGGCGACAATTTCATCGTCGGCGGCATCGCGGACCTGGTGCACGGCTTTTGCGAGGACCGCCCGGACGCCCAGATCCTGCTGACCCGGGTGTCGGACCCCTCGGTCTTCGGCGTCGCCGAACTCGACGCGGCCGGGGAGGTGGTCCGGCTGGAGGAGAAGCCCCAGCACCCGCAGAGCGACCTGGCCCTCGTCGGCGTCTATCTGTTCACCCCCGCCGTGCACGAGGCGGTCCGTGCGATCCAGCCCTCCCTGCGCGGCGAGTTGGAGATCACGCACGCCATCCAGTGGCTCATCGACCGCAGCTACCGGGTGCGCTCCACCACCATCACCGGCTACTGGAAGGACACCGGCAACGTCATCGACATGCTGGAGGTCAACCGGTCCGTGCTGGAGACCATGGAGCCCTGGATCGAGGGCAGCGTCGACGAGGAGAGCCAGCTCATCGGGCGGGTGACCGTCGAAGCGGGCGCCCGGGTGGAGCGGTCGCGGATCGTCGGACCGGCGATCATCGGGCGCGGAACCGTGATCAGCGACTCGTACGTCGGGGCGTACACCTCCGTGTCGGAGGGCTGCCGGATCGAGAACAGCGAGATCGAGTTCTCCATCGTGCTGCGCGACTCCTCGATCAAGGGGGTGCGTCGGGTGGAGGCTTCGCTCATCGGGCGCAACGTGACCGTCGCGCCCGCCCCCGCCGTCCCGCACGCCCACCGACTGATCCTCGGCGACCACAGCAAGGTGCAGATCTCCTCATGACTTCGACACACATCCTGGTGACCGGCGGCGCGGGCTTCATCGGCTCGCACTACGTGCGCACGCTCCTCGGGCCGAACGGCCCCGGTGACGTCAAGGTCACCGTCCTCGACCGGCTGACGTACGCCGGCAATCCGGCGAACCTGGACCCGGTGCGCGAGCACCCCGCCTTCGGCTTCGTCCGCGGCGACGTCACCGACAGTTCGCTGGTGGGCATGTTGATGGCCCGGGTCGACGAGGTCGTCCACTTCGCGGCCGAGTCCCACGTGGACCGCTCCTTGGAGTCCTCGGCCCCCTTCGTGCGCACCAACGTGGTGGGCACCCAGGTCCTGTTGGACGCGGCACTCAAGGAGGGAGTGCGCACCTTCGTCCAGATTTCGACCGACGAGGTGTACGGCTCCATCGACGAGGGCTCCTGGTCGGAGGAGCGACCGCTCGCGCCCAACTCGCCCTACTCCGCCAGCAAGGCCGCGGCCGATCTGCTGGCGTTGAGCTACCACCGCAGCCACGGCCTGGACGTGCGGGTCACCCGGTGCTCCAACAACTACGGCCCCCACCAGTACCCGGAAAAGATCATTCCGTTGTTTGTGACCAACCTCCTGGACGGGGAGAAGGTTCCCCTCTACGGTGACGGGCGCAACGTCCGTGACTGGCTGCACGTGGACGATCATGTGCAGGGTGTCGAGCTGGTGCGCACCAAGGGTCGCCCGGGCGAGGTCTACAACATCGGGGGTGGCACCGAGCTGACCAACCGTGAGCTCGCGGATCTGTTGGTGACGGCGTGCGGCGCCGACGGCGACAGCGTGAAGTACGTCGCCGATCGCAAAGGTCACGACCGCCGGTACTCAGTCGACTGTACTAAGATCCGCACCGAGCTGGGATACCAGCCTGTCCGAAACTTGACTGCCGGACTGGCTGAAACTGTCGCTTGGTATCGGGGGAATCGCAAGTGGTGGGAGCCGTTGAAGGAGCGCGCGATGGTGTGAGACCGTCCGCATCGCGCGCCGGCGCGCCGGCTGGTGCGCCCACATCTCATCCGCTTAACCGCAGGGTAAGCGGGTCTTCAATCCGTGCACAGGGAAACTTGTCCCTGCCCAAACGGATCCTCAGAGGCTAAGCTCGTGACCGACTGGCGTTGCCATTGGCGCGCTGCAGGACACTCGCGTTCACCTCTGGAGGGAAAGTGATTAAGGTTCTGCTCGCCCAAGACGGCCGTATGGTACGGGGGGCATTTCTCGCGCTTCTGGCGCAGGAGAACGACATCGTCGTCGTTGCCGAATTAGCGGCGGGACGCGAGTTGGTGCCGGCTGCACGCCGTTTTGAGCCGGACGTTGCGGTGATCGATATCGATACGCCGGGACATGATGACCTGTCGTCTATCCAACAAATTCATGAAGAGCTGCCGAACACGCGCACGCTCATTCTGACGAGTACGTGGCGGCCGACGATCGTGCGGCGGGCCCTCGATATCCAGGTGGGCGGATTCCTGGTCAAGGAATCCCCACCAGAGAAACTCGTCAGCACCATAAGGGAGTTGGCGGCGGGGCTGCGGGTCATCGACTTCGACCTCGCCGTTTCGGCGTGGCAGTCACCGCCGCCGCCACTCACGGAGCGTCAACTGGAGATCCTGCGGCTGGCGGCGGCCGGTGACGGCGTGCCCGAGATCGCCGCGCGGCTCCATCTGTCGCCGGGTACGGTCCGCAACTACCTGAGCTCGGTCACCACCAAGCTCAATGCGCGGACCAGGATGGATGCGGTCCGGATCGCGGCCGACGCGGGCTGGTTGTGACCTTCCCTCCTTCGGCGTCCATGCGGCCGGGGCGGGCCCGAGGTGGCTGGAACACCTACGGTGCCCACCCCGGCCCTTGCGCGTTGGCGACCGCTCCGCGGGGCCGGCGGGGCAAGGACGGCGGGCGTTCGCCGGGGCTCCGTAGGGCACTTCGCGGGCTCGCCATCGGGGCTTGGGAAGATGTTTTCTCGCCAGTCACGACGTGTACTTCGGTTGTGCTGACAGTTATTTATGCAGGTGAGACCCGGTGAATGACGCCTTCTGGATGTCATGTTCGCGCCGGACGTGACCATCACGTGATTGACGCACATGACGATGTGCGTTCTTCACGATGCGCATGGGTTTTCCATAATGTGTTGATGATGAAGACACTCCCCCGTGGAGTCTTGCTGCCCTACGGTGGTGGGAAACCAGTCGAGATGTCTGGCTGAAACAAGGGGGATCTGGCGCGACTATGCGAAGCCCGTCATGGAATCACTGCCGCGCTCCGAAAGTCACGGTCGGTTGCACAGCCGAGGGAGGCACCACCCTGTGCGACTGCTGCAAGGACGAACTGTTCACCGCCTTCGGGGAGCTGCCCGCGCTGTACTTCGCGTGTGAGGCGGCCCTCGGGGGATCCCGTACGGTCCAGGAAAGGGTGTCCGGCGGCGCCGGGCGGCGTGACCTGCCGTTCGACGACAACGCCGCCGAAGTGCGCTCCCGGGTCCGGGCGGTACTGGCCTCCTGGTCGGCCCTGGTGGTCGAGGAGCGGGGGATCGAGGCGCCCGAACGGCGTGTCGCGCCGATGGCACGCTTCTGCCAGGACCACGTGTCCTGGCTCGCCGAGCACTGGGCGGCCAGGGACGTGTTGGAGGAGTTGCGGGCCCTCACCCGGCTCGCCCGCAGGGCCACCGAGTCCGACCGGGTGCGGATCGTGCCCCTCGGCGCCTGCGTCCACCAGGACTGCTCCGGCAAGCTGAGGGCCGTGGTCAAGTCGCCGAGCGCCGACGCGAAGCCGTCGGAGATCCGGTGCAGCGCGGACGTGACCCACGCGTGGGGACCGGACGAGTGGGCCGCGCTCCGCACGGCCGCGCACGGCCGCACCGCCAGCCCGCGCGCCTGGTACACGGTCGTGGACATCAAGGCGCTGTGGAACCTGCCGAACGGCAGCATCTACCGACTCGCCAACCAGAACGAATGGCGTCGGCGAAAGGTCGCGGGACGCGTGTACTACCACGCTGGGGACGTGACCGCGGCGCTGCGGGGCTGACCTGATGCGGCGCCGGCGCCGGTGAACGTGTGGGGCGCCACCCGACGGGGTGGGCGCCCCACACGTGCGTGCGCGCCCGCACGTATATGAGCGTTCGTCACCGGCGCGACGACGAGCACATCGGACCGGGAAGCCCCGGCCAGGGGCTTCCCGAACCGCTCACGGCGCCGGCTGCGGCACCGACCCCGTCAGCCGCTGCACCGCCCCCGTCCACACGGGCCAGGGCTCGCGCGAAGCGGGCGCCAACAGCGGTACGACGGGGCTGTCGCCTGCGCGCACCGAAGGGTGACGGCGCGCCAGGGTCGCCAGCGCCCCCGCGGGGGCGGCGTCGGCCACCGTGTGCGCCGCACCGTCCAACACGGTGCACAGCGCCGGCCAGAACCGCACGGGCAGCGCCATCTGGTCGGCCCAGAAGTCGGGCCGCACCGCCTCGCCGTCCGACACCGGCCGACCGGTGCGGGTGGACACGATCGGTATCCGCGGCGGGCTCAGCACCTCGGCCGCGACCGCGGCGCGGAACCGGTCCGCGGCCCGCTGCATCGCCGGGGCGTGCCACGGCTCCAACGCCCGTACCCGGCGCGCCGTGAGTCCCTGCTCGCGCAGGGTCCGTTCGGCCGCGGTCAACGCCGGCTCCGGGCCGGCGAGCACCGTCTGCGCCGGCCCGTTGTGCGCACCCAGCGCCACGTCCGCGCACCCGCCCTCGGCCCGTACCCGCTCCAGCACCGGCTCCGGCGCCCCCGCCACGGCCAGCATGCCGCCGGCGGGGGCCTCCGCGAGCGAGGCGCAGCGCGCCGCGAGGATCCGGGCCGCCGCGGCGGGGGAGAACACCCCCGCGAGCGTCGCGGCGGCCAACTCGCCCACGCTGTGCCCGATCAGGACGGCCGGGCGCACGCCGCGGGCCGCCAGCGCCTCCCCGATGCCGTACCCGATCAGGAACAGCAGGGGCTGCGCGGTGACGCCCCGGTCGGCGGGCGCGCCGTCGACCAGGCCGAGCCACGTCTGACGCACCCCCGCCCCCCAGGGCCCCAGCGCGGGCAGGAACGCATCGGCGACCGCGGTGAACCGGGGCTCGCGCCGGTACAGCTCGACGGCCATGCCGACGTGTTGGAAGCCCTGCCCCGGCAGGAGCAGGGCGATCGGGGGCGCGGTCACCGGGCCAGCGCCCCGGGGGAGTGCGCCGCGCCCAGCGCCGCCACGGCCTGGGCCAGGCGCGGGGCGTCATTGGTGCGGTACACCTCCGAGTCCGGGGAGATCCGCTGGCACAGCTTGCTCAGCGCCTTGCCGGCGCCGACCTCGACGAACCGCCCGACGCCCGAGGCCGTCAGGGCGCGCACGGTGTCCGCCCACAGCACCCGACTGGTGAACTGACGGCGCAGGCACCGGGCGGCCTGCCGTGCGTCGAGCACCGGGGCCGCGGTCAGCGCCGAGTAGATCGGGATCACCGGGTCCCGCAGTTCGAGGCCGTCGATCGCGCGCCCGAACTCCTCCTCGATGCCCGACAGGAGGCTGCAGTGCGCCGGCCCGCCGATGTCCAGGGTGAGCACCCGCTCGGCGCCCGCGGCGTCCGCGTACTTGAGCAACTGCGCCACTCCGGCGAGTCCGCCGGACACCACGATCTGCCGGTCCTCGTTGAGGTTGGCGATCTCCACGACCTCGCCCGTGTCGGCGGCGGCACGGGCGCACAGCTCCTCCACCCCGGCGACCGGGATGCCGATCACGACGCCCAGACAGCCGGGCACGGTCCGGTTGACCGAGTCCATCAGCTCGCCGCGCAGCCGGACCAGGCGCAGCCCGTCCCGCAGGTCGAGCACCCCGGCCGCGACCATCGCGGCGAACTCGCCCAGGCTGTGCCCGGTCACCACGTCGGGAACGACGCCGTGGCCGCGCAGCACCTCATGGGCGACGACACTGGTCAGGAACACCGCCGGCTGGGTGACGGGCATGGTCCGCAGCTCCTGCGCCGGCCCCTCCCAACACAGCTGCGTCAGCGGGATCCCGAGGATCTCGTCGGCGACCCGGTAGTGGGACTCGATCAGGTCCGGCCGGTCCGCGACGAGGTCACGGCCCATCCCGACGCGCTGCGACCCCTGTCCCGGGAAGACGAAGGCGGTCGAACTCATCCCGGGCGTCACCCCCTTCTACTCCGTGGCTTTCCTTCATGGCTTCGGTCTCGTGCTGCACCGCTGTCGCCGACCCCCGCTCCGGTGCGGGCGCGGACGGCGCTCAGGTGAACCTGAGCGCCGCGATGGGACACGTGTGCACGGCGCTGAGCGCCGCCTCCCGCTGGTCCTCCGGTACGTCCCCGGCCACCAGCACGTTCGCGTGGCCGTCGTCGAGCAAGAGCAGTTCGGGCGCCTCCGCCTCGCACAGCCCGTACCCCTCGCACCGGTCGAGGTCGACGGTGATCCGCATCCCGTCGGTCTTCTCCCCGGCAGTGGTCACGTGTGCAGCGTGACCGGCAGCGAGGCGATGCCGCGGATGGTGTTGTGCAACCGCCAGGTGGGCTCGCCGACCTCGATGGAACGGACCTTCGTCGACAGCGCCTTGAGCAGGCTGTGCCCCTCAAGCCGGGACAGCGCCTGACCCACGCACCCGTGGATGCCGTGGCCGAAGCCGACGTGCTGCGCCACCGCGCGGCGGTGGATGTCGAAGGCGTCCGGCTCCGTCCAGTGGCGCTCGTCGCGGTTGGCCGAGCCGTACAGCAGCAGGACGCGCATCCCGGGCTCCAGCGACACCCCGCCGAGCTCCCGCTCGCGGGTCACCAGCCGGGTGAAGCCGCGCAGCGGCGACTCGATGCGGATGATCTCGTTGAACGCCCGCGGGATGTGCGACTCGTCCGCGCGGATCTCCTCCCACTGCTCCTGGTGCGTGCCCAGCAGCCACAGCATGCTGGAGAGCGCACTGACGGAGGTGTCCATCGACGGGGCGAGGAAGTCGCCGAGGAGCCCCGGCAGCAGATACTCCTCGATCTTGCCGTCCTTCGCGTCGGTCACCAACTGCTCGCCCCAACTGCCCGGCCGCAGATTGCCGGGCACGGACATCCGCGCCAGGAACTCCGACATCTCCTTCAGCAGCGGGAAGCCCGACATCGTCCGCTGGTTGAGCGGACCGAAGGCGTTGAAGCCGGCGGTCGCCCACTCCAACAGCCGCTCCTTGCCCTCGTCCACCGGCCAGCCGAGCAGATCGGGCACCACGGCCAGCGGGAACGCCTGCGCGAAGTCGGTGACCGCGTCGAAGGTGCCCTTCTCGATGAGCTGGTCGACGAGGGTGTTCGCCCAGCCCTCGATGTAGTCGTGGAACTCCTCCAGCGCCTTGGGCTTCAGATGGCGGGCCACCAGCCCGCGCACGTAGTCGTGGTACGGCGGGTCGCTGGTGAAGCTGGACCCCTTCTGGGCCTTGTTGAGCGTCTCCGTCAGGCCCACGCCCGACGCCGACGAGAAGGTGGTGTGGTCGTGCAGCGCGTCGTACACCTCGCGGTAGCGCGCCACCGCGTAGACCTCGTGCGCCTCCAGCCACACCACGGGTCCCAGGTCGCGAAGTCGTCGGTAGTCCTCGTACGGGGAGAGGATCGACGCGTCGGTGTACGGGTCGATGTCGCTGCGGGGGATGGTGCCGGTCGCCATGGTGCTCCGTCTCCTTGGAAGTTCTTCGGGTCAGCCGCGGGACGCGGGGGCCGACAGATGGGCATTGACCACGCCGACCAGGTCGCGCGGGGTCTCGACGTCGGCGAACGCCGTGTCCTCGAACTCCAGCCCGTACTCACGACCGATGCGGCTGCCGGTCTCCAGCAGCGCCAGGGAGTCGTACCCGAGGTCGTCGAAGCTGGCGTCGAGGATGTCGCCGTCCAACTCGGCGGTGGCGCCGGCTCCTTCCCGCAGGATGCGCTTGAGGTCGTCGATGGAGAAGCTGCTCATGTTCCGCTCCTTCGTGGCGGTCGTGCTGCGCCGGGGCGCGTCTGTCGGATCGGGCTGACGGCGGCTCTCACGCCGCCCGCACCACGACGGCGGAGTTGAAGCCGCCGTGTCCGCGGGCGAGGACGACCGCGGTGCGCACCGCGGCCTGCCGCGGCTGGCCGGTGACCAGGTCGATGCCGTACGCGGCGGCGTCGTCGACGTGCAGCGTCGGCGGGATCACCCCGTCGCGGACCGCCAGCAGCGCGGTCGCCACGTCCAGCGCGGCGGCGCCCGCGGTCAGCCGGCCCGTCATCGTCTTCGGGGCCGTCACCGGCACCCCGCCGCGGCCGAAGACCTCGTTGATCGCATCGGCCTCGATGCGGTCGAGTTCGGGCACGGCGGCGCCGTCCGCGAAGACCACGTCGACCTCGTCGGGCCGCACCTGGGCGTCTTCCAGCGCCAGCGTCAGGGCCCGGCGCAACCCCGGCTCGCGCCCGCTGCCGGGCCGCGGGTCCATCGTGGAGCCGTACCCGGCGATCAGCCCGTGGATCCGGGCGCCGCGCTCCCGCGCCGCCGCCACGTCCTCCACCACCAGGTGCGCCCCGCCCTCACCCGGCACGTGCCCGCTGGCCCGTGCGTCGAAGGGCAGGTAGGCGCGCTCCGGATCCTCCGAGGTGCTCATCCGGTCGCCCGCCATCTGCGCCACCCAGCCCCAGGGGCACAGCGAACCGTCCACCCCGCCCGAGACCACCAGTTGGGTGCCCTTGCGGATCTGGCGGCGGCTCTGGGCCAGCGCGTCCAATCCGCCGGCCTGGTCGCTGACGACGACCCCGCTGGGGCCGCGCATGCCGTGCCGGATCGAGATCTGCCCGGAGTTCACCGCGTAGAACCAGGCGTACGACTGGTACGCACTGACGTACTTCGGGCCCTCGCGCCAGAGGTTCTCCAACTCCCGCTGGCCGAACTCGAAGCCGCCCGCCGAGCTGGCGGTGATCACCCCGGCGCCGAAGTCCGGCAGGTCCTGCGGCTGCACGCCCGCGTCGTCCAGCGCCCACTGCGCCGCGATCAGCGACAGCCGGGTCATGTGGTCGGTCTGCGGGACGAGCCGGCTCGGCAGGTGCTCGGCCGGGTCCAGGTCGATCTCGCCGGCGAGCTTCGCGGGGTAGCCGGAGGCGTCGAAGCGGCGCAGCGGACCGATGCCGCTGCGCCCCGCCAAGGTGGCCTTCCAGTACTCCTCGGTGCCCTGCCCGTTGGGGGCGATGGCTCCGATGCCGGTGACAGCCACGGCCGTCATGCCGCGCTCCTCTCGGGACGGGACAGGACCATGGCGCTCTGGAAGCCGCCGAAGCCGCTGCCGACCGTGAGCACCCGGTCGGTGCGCCAGTCACGGGCGGTCAGGGGCACGTAGTCCAGGTCGAGTTCGGGGTCCTGCTGGTGCAGGTTCGCGGTGGGGGGCACCACGTTGTGCCGGATGGCGAGCGCGGACGCGGCGATCTCGATGGAGCCGATCGCACCCAGGGAGTGGCCCACCATCGACTTGATGGAGCTGACCGGCACCCGGTAGGCGTGCGCGCCCAGGCTGGCCTTGAAGGCGGCCGTCTCGTGCCGGTCGTTCTGCTTGGTGCCGGAGCCGTGGGCATTGACGTAGTCGATGTCCGTCGGCGAGAACCGGCTCTCGTCCAGCGCGGCCGTGATCGCCGCCGCCATCTCGGCGCCGTCCGGGCGCAGCCCGGTCATGTGGTACGCGTTGCTGCGCGTGGCGTACCCGGTGACCTCGGCGTACACGGTCGCACCGCGGCGCCGGGCCGACTCGTACTCCTCCAGCACGAACACCGCGGCGCCTTCGCCGAGGACGAAGCCGTTGCGGGTGCTGTCGTAGGGGCGGGAGGCGTGCTCCGGGTCGTCGTTGTGGACCGTGGTGGCCTTGATGGCGTCGAAGCAGGCGACCGTGATGGGGGAGATCGGGGCCTCCGTGGCCCCGGTGACCATCACGTCGGCGCTGCCCTCACGGATCAGCTCCACGGCGTGCCCCACGGCGTCGATGCCGGAGGTGCAGCCGGTGGACACCACCGTGGCCGGTCCCTCGGCGCCGGCCGCCCAGGCCACCTCGGTGGCGAAGGAGCTGGGCACGAGGTAGTCGTACAGGTGCGGGGTCGCGTAGGAGTGGTCGACGAGGTGCTTGGTGCCGTCGTCGCTGACGACCCGGTACTCGTCCTCCAGGCTGGTGGTGGCGCCGACGGCACTGCCGATCGTGACGCCGATGCGGTACGGGTCGACCTCGGGCAGCTCCAGACCGCTGTCGGCGACCGCCTCGGCGGCGGCGACGACGGCGAACTGCGCGGCCCGGTCCATCCGGCGGATCTCCTGGGCGCGCAGCCCGTGCTCCTCCGGGTGGAAGTCGACCTCGGCCGCGACCCGCGACCGGTAGGGGGTGGGGTCGAAGTGGGTCAGGGTCCGGGTGGCGGTGCGTCCCTCGCTGATCAGGGACCAGAAGTTCTTGGTGCCCACGCCGCCCGGCGCGAGTACACCGATACCGGTGATGACCACTCGCCGCCTCGTCATGATGTCCTCCACAGAAACGACAGGTTGGTGATCCGGAAGTCCGGAGTTCCGGGATGGCCGTTGCCCGCCCTCCGGACTCGACTGGGGCGTGTCTGACAAATAGCGTCGTCCGCCCTTGGGGCGGGGGCCGCGGCCCAGACGGGATTTGCCAGATACGCCCCTGGGGGCGGTGCGGCTGTTCATGTGCGTTCGGTGCTACCGGGCGCCCGCCGGGTCGGCGGTGCCGAACCAGTCGGTGAGCGCGGTGCGCAGCGGGGTCGTCGTGCGGTCGGTCCACACGACGTGTCCGTCCGGGCGTACGAGGACGGACGCGAAAGGCGCGCCGTCGGCTGCGGCCGTGGCGCGTACGGCGTGGACCCGGTCGGCCCAGCCGTCGGCGTCGGCCGCGGTCGACGCCGGGCCGGTCGCCAGGTCGAGCAGCAGCCCGCGGCCGTCGCGCAGCAGCGCGTGGACGCCGGTGCGTTCGCCGTTCGAGCAGGTCAGCGCCAGGTCCGGGACGCGGGATCCAATCAGCGGGGCCGGCTCGCCGGAGTCGTCGCCGCGGACGTCGTAGCGCACGTCCAGGCCGGTCACCCAGGCGGCGATCCGGTCCCGGGGGCCGGGGTCCGCCAGCACTTCGGCGAGCACCTGGCGCACCGGCGCGGTCTCCGCGCCCCCGAACATCAACGTGCCCTGCGCCTGGACGTTGTCCAGGACCCGCCGCCCGACCGGATGCCGCTCGTCGTGGTAGCTGTCGAGCAGCCCGGGCGGGGCCCAGCCCTGCACCCGGGCGGCGAGCTTCCAGCCCAGGTTGGCCGCGTCCTGGAGCCCGAGGTTCAGCGACTGGCCGCCCACCGGCATGTGCGCGTGCGCTGCGTCGCCGGCCAGCAGGACCCGTCCGCGTCGATAGGCGGCGGCCTGCACCCAGGAGTCGTCGAAGGCGTCCCGCCAGATCGGCACGGCGCCGTCGAGGTCCTCCCCGGTGACGGTGCGCCAGGCCGCGACGATCTCCCGCAGGGACGGCGGGCCCTGCCGGCGGACCGGCGGGGCGCCGGCGACCCGGACCATCACCCGGGTCACCCCGTCGGGGCGCCGGGCCGACGCGGCGAAGCCCCGCTCCAGCAGGTGGAACCGCCGGTCGGGCACCTCGATCCCGGTGAGGTCGGCGCGCAGCAACTCGCGGCGCGCCGGGCCCGCTTCGACGGGGAAGCCGACGAGCGAACGGACCGTGCTGTGTCCGCCGTCGCAGCCGACCGCGTACGCGGCCCGGACCGTGCGCGGCCCGTCCTCGGCGCGGAAGCGGGCGACGACGCCGGCGCCGTCCTCGGACAGCTCCGCCAGCTCGTGCCCGCGCAGCAGCCGGACGCCCGCAGCGAGCGCCCGCTGCGCAAGCACCGCCTCGGTGCGGAACTGGGGGACCTTCCAGTGGCCCGGATACGGGCTCGGCACGCCGGACGCGTCGAAGGTGAGACCGGCGAAGTGGCCGCGCGGCTCGGCGACGAGGTCGTCGCCGAAGTCGGCCAGCAGCCCGCGCTGGGCCAGCACCTCCATGGTGCGCGCCCCCAGTTGGGAGGCACGGGACTCGGTCATCGGCGCGCTCAGGCGGTCGGCGACCACCACGTCCACGCCCCGTTCGCCGAGGTCACCGGCGAGCAGCAGCCCGACGGGCCCGGCGCCGACGACGAGGACCGCGGCCCTGACGTCCGCCGTACCGGACCCCGTCGTCCCGCCGCCGGCCGGCGGGGTCGTCAAGACCGGCCCTCGACGTGGACCTTGGCGTGGTTGAGGGTGCTCAGGCTGTTGGTGCCCAGGGCGCGCCGTACCGCGGCGCGCGCCTCGGCGAGCCCCGCGCCCTCGCCCAGCACTTCGGCGATCTTCGCCTCGTTGATGGCGACGGTGTGCCGCGAGACCGCCAGCACCCCGTCGGCGTTCTCGGTGAAGCTCCACCGACCGGTGTGCAGCGTCATCAGCGCGGGCAGCTTGATCTGCTTGTAGTGGATGGTGCCCGCGGGCCGCTGGCACACCCGGACGGACTTCGTGGTGTGGATCGAGCCGTCGGGGGAGCGGGTGTCCATCTCCAGGAGCTGGAGCCCCTCGGTCTCCTCCTCCAGGACCACGCGCGCCACGTGCGGCAGCCGCTCCTGCCACAGCTGCGCCTGGTCGATGAAGGCGAAGACCTCCGCGGCGGTGCCGGCGATCTGCAAGCTGTCGTCGAAGGTGAACGGCTTCTGCGCGGCGTCGGGGCCGAGTTCCGCCGTGGTCTTCAGGGCGGCCAGCTCCGCGTGGCTGTTGCGGTCGACGGCCTCGGCGATCCACTTCAGGGCCGCCGGGTCGTCGTCCACGGCGCGGTAGTCGTGCAGCAGCCGCACCCGACAGCGCTCGTCGCCCTGCGGCTCGACGATCCACGTGCCGCCCATGCCGGCGACCGGCGCGCTCGACTTCTCCTGGCGGAACCGGATGACGCCCTCGTCGGGCAGCAGCCGGCGGATGGACGTCCAGCTCTTCGCCGCGCCGTTGGCGGTGGCGCAGATGCGGATGCGCTCGTGCTCGCCGTCCTGCTCCACGCGCTCCACGTGCACGCTCGGCGGGAACATCGCCGGCCAGTCCTCCACCTCGACCAGCAGTTGGTAGACGGCCTTGGCGGACGCGTCCACCGTGATCTCGTGCTCTACTTCGCGGACCTCCGGTCCGGACATGGCAACTCCGTAAGGGTTGTGGGACGGGGTGCTCACGCCGCGTTGACCAGCTCGATGAAGCCGCGCGGGGTGGTGACGGCGGTGACGGCGTCGTCCACCAACTCCACGCCGTACTCCCGGGAGACCACGGCCGCGGTCTCCAACAGGGCCAGGGAGTCGTAGCCGAGGTCGCTGAAGAAGGTGTCCAGGATGTCGCCGTCCAGGTCGACGGACTCGTCGGCGCCCGCGGCGTCGACGAGGATGCGCTTGAGTTCGGTGAGGGTGAACGTGTCGACGGTCATGGGGCGTCCTCTCGTCAGTCCTGCTGCCAGTGGTAGAAGCGCTGGGCCATCGCGTCGGCCGGCGAGCGCCAGGTGTCGGGGTCGTACGCGGTGATGTGCTGCTTGAGGTCGTCGCTGATGCCGACGAACAGCGGGTGGGAGCGGGCCTCGGAGATCCGCTCGCCGCCGTCGTCGTCCGCGAAGTCCTGGAGGTGGAAGTAGAGGCCCTGGTAGCTGAAGAGCTGTCGGCGCAGGGTGCCCATCCGCTCGGGCATGTCGGTGCGGTCGAAGGCCGCGAAGAGTTCGCTGACGTCGTCGACCGAGTTCGGACGGAGCCGGGCGACGATCAGGGTGCTGTGCATGGTGAGTCCTCGATGTCGGGTGTCCAAAGGTCCGGGCGCCCCGGTGGACACGTGTCCACCGGGCGGGCCGGGCGGGCGGGTGCGGCGGTCACGCCGCCGCGGGCAGCGGCTCGCCGCTCGGTTCGCCGAACCACCGGGTGAGGGCCGCCGTCAGGTCGCCGCCGTCGGGCGCCACCCAGGCGACGTGCCCGTCCGGGCGCACCAACAGCGCCTGCACGCCGTCCAGTTGCCGGTCCGTGCCTTCGCCGACCAGCGTCGCCGCCACGACGTCGACCCGGTCGGCCCACGGCTGCGCGACGCCCTGGAGCCCGGCGGAGCCGTCGAGGACCAGCAGCAGGCCCCGTGCGGAGTGCAGCAGCCGGCTTCCGGTGGTGGTCCCTTCGGCGGTGCGCAGGTCGCACGGCGGCAGTCGGCGGCCGAGCAGCGGGTGCGTGCCCTCGCCCGTGTCGTACTGCACGTCGAGCCCGCTGACCATGCCGGCCAGCCGCTTCAGCACCTCGTCGTCCGCCATCAGCTCGCCGAAGACCGCCCGCAGTGGGTCGACCTCGGTGCCGCTGAGGTAGAGGATGCCCTGGGCGCGGGTGTTCGTCAGCACCCGCTCGCCGACCGGGTGGCGCTCCTGGTGGTACGTGTCCACCAGCGCGTCGTCAGCCCGCCCGGTGACCACGGCGGCCAGCTTCCAGCCGAGGTTCACCGCGTCCTGCACGCCCACGCTCAGCCCCTGGCCGCCGGCGGGGAGGTGGATGTGGGCGGCGTCGCCGGCGAGCAGCACCCGGCCGCTGCGGTAGGCGGTGGCGATCCGCGAGGCGTCCGTGAAGGAGCTGACCCAGCGCGCCTCGCCATGGCCGATGTCCTCGCCGGTGAGCCGCTTCCAGGCGGAGGCGACCTCTTCGTACGACGGGGGAGCGGTGCGCTCCCCGGGGGCCGTGCCGCGCTCGCAGACGATGACCCGGTCGAGCCCGTCGCTCAGCCGCGCGGCCATGACCATGCCGCCGGCCACCCGCTCGCCGATGAACCGGGGCCTGATGTCCGCGCCGGCCACGTCGGCGAGGAACATCTCGCAGGTGGCGTCGTGGCCGGGGAAGTCGAAGCCGGCCGCCTGGCGCACGGTGCTGCGCCCGCCGTCGGCGCCCACCAGGTACGAGCAGCGCAGCACCACCGGTCCGGCGGGCCCGGTCGCCGAGACGACGACCTCGTCCTCGCCCTGGGCGATCGCGGTCACCGTGTGGCCGCGGCGGATGTCGGCGCCGAGTTCGACGGCCCACGCGGTGAGCACCGCCTCGGTCTCCGACTGCTCGACGTTGCGCACGCCGAAGTGGCCGCCGGGCAGGACGGAGTAGTCCATCGGGATGCCGCCGAAGTGGCCCTTGGCGCTGATCTCCGCGTCGGCGAAGCGGTCGAGGAGACCGCGCTGGTCGAAGACCTCGGTGGCGCGGGCGGTGAAGCCGAGGCCGCGGGACTCGGTGACGGGCTCCGCGAGCCGGTCGAGGACGATCACCTCGGCGCCGCCGAGGCGGAGTTCGCCGGCGAGCATCAGACCGGTGGGTCCGGCGCCGACCACGATCACCGGAGCGTCGAGGGACTCTCCGGTCGCGTTCGTCGTCTGGGCCTTCTGGGGCGCTTGGGGCGTGCCGCTCATGACGCCGCCTTGCGACGCACCGGCGCCAGCGCCTCGCTCCAGGCCACGACCTGGTCGAGCACGCTGCCCACCAGCTCCGCCTTCTCGGCGCTGGGGCGGAACTCGCTGCGGTCCACGAAGTCGGCGTCGAAGGTGAGGGCTACCTGCGCCCGTACCGTCGCGACCTGGAGTTCGGCCATGATCAGCCGCAGGTGCTCCACCGCGCGGACGGCGCCGACGGGCCCGTACCCGACGAAGCCCGCCGCCTTGTCGTTCCACTCGGCGAACAGGTAGTCGACGGCGTTCTTCAGCGCGCCGGGCACCGAGTGGTTGTACTCGGGGGTCACGAAGACGAACCCGTCCAGGCGCGCGACCCGCTCCGCCCAGGCCCGGGTGTGCGGGTGCTGGTACATCCCGGCCAGCGGCGGGATGGGCTCGTCCAGCAGGGGCAGCGCCAGGTCGGCGATGTCCACGAGTTCGTACTCGGCGTCGCCGCGGCGGACGGCGATGTCGTGCACCCACTCGGCGACGGCTGCGCCGTTGCGCTGGGGTCGGGTGCTGCCGAGGATGATGCCGATTCTCGTCATGGTCGCTCCGGTGTCGTGGTGGGGAGTTCGGTGCCCGGGGTCAGCGGGGCGCGGTCACGCGTCGTCATCGGCCCCGAACGGCTGCTCGATGCCGATGGCGTTGTCCGTGACGGTCACGTACCGGCGGGCCGCCAGCGGGGACTCCCGCAGGTCCTCGACGAAGGCGTGGTACTGCGCCACGTCGTCGAAGCCCACGAGGAAGAAGTCCGTGTGGCGGGTGGAGAAGCCGGACGCCCGGAAGGGACGGATGTCGAGGGTCGCAGCGTGCTTGCCGAGGATCGGGAATACGTGCTCGGCTTCGAATCGATCGCGTTCGGCCGGCTCCAGCAGGAACCATTCGGGCTCGAACCGAACCCCGAGAAATGCCGTGTACTTCATGTGCTGATCTCCTTCTGGGGCTACTGAGGGCAAGGAACGCTCGGGGCGAAAGTAAGGAAAGTGGGGCAATCTGCCCGGCCGAGGTCGGAGTTCCGCGGCGCCCATCCGCATCCGTGGTGCCCGTTCACGGGGATCGCTTTGCCGTGGAGTTGTAACGCCGTGATATATCCTGGTGGAATAACGAGCCGCAGGAATTCCGGCGTGCGATGCTGACGAGGAGCGGACGGATGAAAGAGCCCGAGACTGCGCAGATTGCGGAGCAAGGGGGTCGCATCGTGGATGAGTTGCGTTCCTGGGGGGCCAACTACACGGAATTCACCCGGCGCTTTGCCACCCAATTGGGACTGCATTCCACGGACGCCGCCGCCCTGGTGGAGATCCTCTACGCGGAGGACCAGGGCCAGCCGCTGTCGCTGGCCCGGCTGAGCGAGCGCGTCTCCCTGACCTCGGGCGCGACGACCGCCCTGGTGGACCGGTTGGAGAAGGCCGGCCACATCGTGCGGACCCGCGGCGAGCACTCCGACCGCCGGGTGGTGACGCTGCGCAGCGGGCCGGAGATCGGCAGGGCCGCCACCGAGTTCTTCACGCCCTTCGCGAACCGGATGACCACCATGATGTCGTCCTACCCGCCCGAACTCATCGGCCAGTTCGAGGAGTTCCTGAAGGACATGCGGCGCACGCTCACCGCGCTGCTGGCCGAGGAGTACCGGGAGAACCGGCCCCGCGAGCGCGGCTGACGTGGACGGCAGCGGGGTCAGAAGTTGCCGAGACCGCCGCAGACGTTGATGGCCTGCGACGTCACCGACGCGGCCGTGTCGCTGACGAGGTAGCCCACCATGCCGGCGACCTCGGTCACCGTCGAGTAGCGGCCCAGCGGGATCTTCGCCTGGAACCGCTCCAGGATGTCGTCCTCCGTGGTCTCCCACGCCCGTGCGTACCCGGCGCGCACCCGCTCCGCCATCGGCGTCTCGACGTAGCCGGGGCAGACCGCGTTGACCGTGATCCCGGTCTTCGCCAACTCGTTGCCCAGGGACTTGGTGAAGCCCACCACGCCGTGCTTGGACGCCGAGTACGGGGCGGCCAGCACCACGCCCTGCTTGCCCGCGGTGGAGGCGATGTTGACGATGCGGCCACGGCTCTTGTCCCGCATGCCGCCCACCGAGAGCACGTCCCGGGTCACGTAGAAGACGCTGTTCAGATTGGTCTCGATCACCGTGAGCCAGGCGTCGTCCGTGAGGTCCGCGGTCACCCCGCCGCCGCCGGTGCCCGCGTTGTTGACGAGCACGTCGATGCTGCCGTACCGCTCGACCGCCGCGGTCACCATGGCCCGTACGTCCGCCGCGGAGCGCACGTCGCAGGCGACGCCGTCCACGTCGTGGCCCTGCTCCCGCAGCTCCGCCACGGTCTGCTTGACCCGGTCGGCGTCCCGGGCGCAGAAGAAGACCCGGTGCCCGAGTCCGGCCAGGTGCTGGACCACGGCCAGCCCGATGCCGCTGGTCGCCCCCGTCACCAGCGCGGTCCTGCCGACGCCGTTCGTCATGGTCCGTCCCCAATCCCGCGCCGCGGCCCCGCTCGGCCCGTCGGCGCGCACGAAGAAGCGGCCCGGCCGTTGGCCGGACCGCTGTGGAGTCGCTCGCCGTGATGGCTCGCTACGAGCGTTCGATGTGTGAAGTCGTGTGGCGTGAAGTCGCCTGCTGTGGGAGGTCGTTGCTCCGACGTCGTGTGCGTCCCGTCAGGGGGACGGAGCACTCAAGCCCCGCCCGCCGGGCACAACCTTTCCAATGTGATGCATATGTTCTTCATCCCAGGTCGGCCTGTCAAGCCCCTCCCGGAGCCAACCCGTCGTAGCCGCCCTCTCAACCGCTGCTTCCGCGCACGTCGGCGGCGGTCTTGTGGACCGCGGCGACGATCGCGTCCACGTCGTCGTCGGTCATGGCGGCGCCCAGTCCGATCGTCACGGAACGGCCGAGGAACCCCTCGCTGATCCGGTGGCGCTCCGGGCGTTCCCACTCCACGCCCCACGGGGTGCGCCCCTCCCGCACCGCCCGGTGCGAGGTCACCGTCTGCCCCTGGTAGAGCGTGTACGCCGGGATGCCCTCCGCCCGTAGCCCCTCGACGAATCCACGGGCCGTCAGCCGGGAGTCCAGCAGCAGCGTCAGATCGCCGCCCGAGCCCTCCTCGTCCGGCAGCCGGCGCCAGTCGAGCGCCAGGTCGGCGGTCTGCGCGCGCACCTGACGGGCCACGTCCCGCAGCCGCTCGCACATCGGCGCCAGCCGGGGCAGCTGCACCAGCAGCACCGCCGCCGCCAGCTCCGTCATGCGCAGGTTGGTGCCGACGAACGCCGGACCGTCGCCCGCGCCGCGCACCGCGCCCTTGGACGTGCTGAACTGGCCGCCCTGGTCCTGGTAGCGCACCATCCGTTCGTACGCCTGCGGATCCCCGGTGAGGACCGCGCCGCCCTCGCCCGCGGTGATGTTCTTGTCCAGTTGGAAGCTGAGGGCGCCCGCGTCCCCGAGCCCGCCCACGGGCCGGCCCCGATAGGCGACGCCCGCGGCCTGTGCCGCGTCCTCGACGACCCGCAGTCCGCGCCGCCGCGCGATCTCCATGATCGGGTCCATGTCGGCCGCCGCGTTGTTCAGATGGACCGGCATCACGCCCCAGGTGCGCTCGGTGATCCGCTCCTCCAGCCGCTGCGGATCCAGCGTCAGGCAGTCGTCGACCTCGGCGAAGACGGGGATGCCGCGGGCGGCGACCACCGCCCCCACACTGGCCACGAAGGTCACCGCGGGGACGATCACCTCCGCTCCGGCCGGGATGCCGAGCCCGATCATCGCGGTGGTCAGCGCCGCCGTTCCGGACGATACGGCGACCGCGTGCGGCACCCCCGTCAGCTCGGTGAGACCTTGCTCGAAGGCGTCCGTGCGGTGGGTGAGGCCGGGGCCGTAGTAGCGGAACGGGGAGCGCGAGCGGATGACCTCGACGGCCGCGGCCTCCTCCTGCTCGTCCCACAGGGCGAGTCCGCGCCAGGTCTCGTACCGCATGCCGGACCCGTTCGTCACGACGCGTCCTCCGCGCCCTCGGCGCCGGCCGGGCCCTCGCCGAGCAGCGCGTCCAGATCGGCCGCCGCGTGCGCCACCACGAAGTTCTCCAGGAAGAGGTAGTCGAGCTGGCTCGGGCCGAAGAAGGCCAGCGCCTGCTGCGGGGTTTCCACGATCGGTTCTCCACGGTCGTTGAAGGAGGTGTTCAACACCACCGGTACGTCGGTGAGTTCGTCGAAGCGGGCGACCAGGTCGTAGAAGGAACCATTCGCCTCCGGGGTGAGGGTCTGCACCCGGGCGGTCCCGTCCACATGGGTGATCGCCGGCACCTCGGACCGCTTCTCCGCCCGGACCGGCGCCACGATCAGCATGTACGGCGACTCGATGTCCAACTCGAAGTAGTCGGCGGCCCGGTGCGCCAGCACCGCCGGGGCGAACGGCCGGAACCACTCGCGGTGCTTCACCTTGCTGTTGAGGACGTCCTTCATCTCCGCGCGACGGGGGTCAGCCAGGATGCTGCGGTGGCCCAGCGCCCGCGGCCCGAACTCGCTGCCGCCGGTGAACCAGCCGATCAGCGCCCCGCCCGGCAGCACCTCGGCGGCCAGCCGCGCCGCGTTCGCCACCCGTCGGTACGGCAGCCCGGAGGCGTCCAGTGCGGCCTGGATCTCCTCGGTGTCGTACGACCGGCCGAGGTAGGTGTGCCGCTGATGACCCGGCGCGGTGCGCGGGGCCTTCGGCGCGCGCGGGCGCGGATGTCCGCCGAGGACGTGGTAGCCGTAGTACGCACAGCCGACGGCGCAGCCGTTGTCGCCCGCGGCGGGCTGCGCGAACACATCCGTGAACGGCGTCTGCCGCAGCAGCTTCCCGTTCGCCACCGAGTTGAGCACCACGCCGCCGGCCAGACAGAGCCGGGACAGTCCGGTCTCCCGGTGCAGCCAGCGCGCGGCGTGCAGCACCGCGGTCTCCAGCAGGTCCTGCGCGGCCCACGCGAGGTCGGCGCCGCGGGCGAAGCGCTCCTCGCCCTCCAGTCCGGTCAGGGCGCCCTCGACGAAGGACAACAGCCCGCCGTCCTTCAGGTGCAGCGAGAACCGCCCCTCGGGCAGCAGGTCGAGATGGCGGTGGAACTCGGCGCGGTAGCGGTCGCTCCCGTACGGCGCGAGCCCCATCGTCTTGCCGTCCTCCGTCAGGTACCAGCTGCCCTCCTCGTAGAGGGTGAACCCGACGGCCCGGCTGACGGCCTTGTACATGAAGCCCAGCGAGTGGTCGCTGTCCCCGGCCTGGTACACCCGGTCCGCGCGCAGGCCGTCGGTGCTCCAGTTCGTCCCGTACACCTTGGACAGCTCGGTGATCTCCGTGCCGCTGCCCACCCCCAGCGTCATGGTCTCGATGCCCTGTCCCTCGAACAGGCTGCCCGCCCCGTCGACCACGAGGACCGCGGCCTCCGGAAAGGGCGAGGGGTGGAAGGCGCTCGCGGCATGTGCCAGGTGGTGCCGGATCAGGGTCGTACGGCTACGGAAGGGGAAGTAGCAACTCGGCAGCAGGGTGTCGTCCGCCACCACCACGTCCACGTCCGCGAGCCGCGCGCCGTGAGCCTGGAGGCAATACCGCCAGCACTGGTTGGCCAGCGAGTTCACATTCACTGAGTACTTGCGGCGGGTCAGCCGCTCTTCCTCGATGCCGACGGCTATCTCGCCGTTATCGACCAGGCACGCGGAAAAATCATGATTGGAACCGCCGAGACCCATGGCGAGCATGCAGCGTCCTCACTCCCCGTTCAGACATGCCGATTTGGTGAGTTTGGTGAGTTCAGCACGTCACGTTACCGTGCGTCCACGGACGGGTCCACAGGGCAATCCAAGCCATCGACCCCGGTGATCATGGCTCTCGGCGAACGGGGCTCAAAAACAGGGCCACCCGCCATTGCCTTGTACGGAGGGAAATCCTAGACTCTCCCACTCAACGGCAGAGTCATGCGCAAAAACGACCTGGGTGCGGTGATGCGGGCGTGACGCTGAAGGATCAATTACGCGATGCGGTGTTCGCCGATCGAGACGGACAGGAACGTCTCAAACTCCTCATGAACGACATGGTAATCGAGGAGCAGTTGTGCCAGATGAGGTGTTCCTACTGCCTCACCGAAGACTTCAACCTCCTCATGAACGTGCCGGACGCCCGGCTGAGACTGACCACGGACCGCCGCGCTGACTGGCACGAGATCCTCGACGCCTACCACCGCAACGTGGACAGCCCGATCATGCGGCTCTCCGGCGGCGAGTTCTTCTGGCTGAAGGGCTCCACCGAGTTCGTCGCCGAGTGCAGCGACCGCTACGAAGTCGTCCAGGTCATCACCAACGGCGTCTTCCTGACCCCGCCCCGGCTGGAGGCCCTGGCCGGCCTCGGCAACGTCCAGCTCTGCCTGTCGCTGGACGGCCACACCCTGGAGATGAACAGCCACCGGTTGCCGCCGAAGCAGCACCGGCTCTTCGACGTCATCATGAAACACCTCGACCACGCGGTCGAGTTGGGCATTCCCATCGAGATCCAGGCCGTCCTCACCGATGCGAACGTCACCGCGCAGGCGGACTTCGCCCAGTTCCTGCTGGAGCGCTACGGGCAGGGCGTCATGCTCTACTTCTTCCCGGTCCGCGGCGAGACCCGGGCCTCCCACGCACCACCGCTCGGCGATCACTTCGCCCCCCTGGTGGAGCGCTACGACGAACTGGAACCGGTGCTGCCGCCGCGCGCCTTCGTCGAGCACATCGGGAACCAGCTGAAGACCGGCGTGCGCACGCTGCGCTGCTACGCCACGGCCACGATGGTGCAACTCTTCGGCCAGGGCGACGTCTCCTGCTGCCCCTACGCATGGCTCAAGCCGATGGGCAACATCAAGGAGGAGCCCCAGCTGATCCACGAGCAGTTCGGCAAGCACCAGCATTACGAGATGTTCATGCAGTCCCGGCCCCGCTTCCCGTTCTGCAAGAGCTGCACCGGACCCATCGACGTGGTCAACCTCTATCTGTTCGGCATCATCTCCGAAACGGAGATCGCCCGCTGCGCGCCCTACGCCGGACCCCGCGCCCTGGCGCGACTGCGCGAGTTGAAGGCGACGTTCGAGCCGGCCTACTCATCCGCGTGAGCGCGGCGCGAACGGCACCCCCGCGGTGCGGCGGACCTCGACACCTCGAATCCATCGTGTGCACGGCGTCAAGGAGACCCGATTGATTTCCGCTGACGGCATTTCCCCCTCCGACGAGACGAGTTCGGCACTGCGCCGGCTGCGGGCCCTGCCGCAGCACGACCTGCTCACCTTGGCCGGGGACTGGTTCGGCGAGCTCGCACCCTGGCGCAGCGCCGAGACCCTGGGAGCGATCGCCGGGCTGCCCGCCGAGCGGGTCCTCGCCTCACTGCTCGTCTTCGGCGAGCAGGTGACGGAGACCGAAGCGCGCGAGGACGTGCCGGGGCCGCTGATCGACCTGCTGCTGGACACCGGGGTGCTCACCGAGTCGGCCGGGAAGCTCACCGCGGAGTACTGCCTGGTCCGCGGGGACGGCCTGGCGCTGTTCGCCGCGTGGCGGGCCGCCGGGCGGGACGTCGGGTCGTACGCGCCGTGGATCGGCACCGACTCGATCACCCTCGCCCGGCTCGTCGGCGCCCGCCGGGGGGTGGGGAGCTGCCTGGACCTCGGCTGCGGCACCGGCGTCCTCGGACTCGCCGCGGCACGCAACGGCGCGAACGTCCGGTCGGTCGACGTCAATCCGGAGTGCACCGCGGCCACCACCCTCAACGCCCACGTCAACGGGGTCGCGGACCGGGTGACCGCCACGGCCGGGGACATCCTGTCGCTCTCGCTCGACGAGCGGTTCGACCTGGTGGTGTCCAATCCGCCGTGCCTTCCGCTGCGCCGCGGCGCGCTCGGCTGGCTGGCCGGGGAGGCGGGGCTGGACGGGCTGGACTTCTTCTGGGAGCTGCTCAGCCGGGCCCCCGGCCTGCTCACCGACGACGGGGAGGCGCTGCTCCAGGCCGCCGCGTACGGGGACGAGCGGGGCCCCTTCTTCATCTCCCGGCTGGAGGAGGAGGTGCGGCGGCTCGGCGTCCTCGGACGGCTGCTGGTCCGCCCCGCGACCCCGCCGCGCTGGCCGGCCTTCGCGCCGCGGGACGAGAACCAGCAACTGACGGGCCCGCTGGGCGACGAGGTGCGGGAGTACGTGGCGCGCGTCGGCGCCACGCACTACTACGGCTTCGTGCTCAGCCTGCGCCCCGGTGACCCCGGACTGGCGGTGGGCCGGTTCCGGTGACGACGGGGGCGACGGGCCGGGCGGGGCGGCCCGGTGAGCGGGGCGGGCGTCAGACGGGGGCCGCGATCCACTGCGGTCCCAGCGTCGCCAACTCCAGGGACGCCACCGCGTCCGTCGCCTCCTTCAGCGGCAGATGGGTGGTGTCGACCAGCCGGATCCCCGGCACGTCGGGCACCTCCGCGTCGAGGTAGCGCTCGGCGAGCCGCCCCTCGATGAAGTGCTCGCCGCCCGGATCGCCCGTGATCCGGGCGGCCAGGGCCTCCGGCCCGGCCCGCAGGCCGTAGTAGACGGAGTCCATGCCCAGGTCGTCGAAGACGGTGCGGAAGCGGTCGTACACCCGGCCCGCCAGCACGACCCCGCTGATCACCACCACGCGGGCGCCCCAGTCGCGGTACACCGGCAGCGCGGCCCGCACGGTCGACGCCGTCAGCTCGTACAGCGCGGGCTCGCCGGCCCACGGGTAGACCACCGGGTCGCAGTCCAGGGCCGCGGTCGGTACGACGTAGCGCGCGGCGAGCTGTTGGCTCAACCGGGTCTTGCCCACGCCCGGGGCGCCCGTGATGACCACCACCCTCATCGGACCACGCTCCCCTCGACGGTGCCCACCAGGCGGAAGCCGAGGTGCGGGACCTTGAGGAGCTTGGCGCCCGACTCGATGTCCAGCAGCTTCTGCTTGAGCACGGAGGTGACCCGGTTGACGTCCTCACCCAGGGTCGCCCGGGTGAGGTCCTCCCGGGACACGATCTGGCCGGGGCGGTCGGAGAGCAGGCGCAGCAGCCCCGCCTCGGCGTCGGTGACCGGCACCGACTTCACCGCCGAGCGCAGGGAGCCTCTTCCGTCGAGGGTGAGCACCTGGGTGTTCTCCGGCGGAGTGACGGTGCGCAGGTAGTTCAGGGTCTCCACCAGCCGGGGCCGGCGCAGTGGGCTGGCCAGGGTGAAGCCGTAGCCGTTGGAGACCGCGGCGAGCACGTCCGTCGCGGATATGCGGTCCAGGACGGCGACGGCGTACCCGCCGAGTTCTTTCAGATCGGCCAAGGACGGCTCGTCCGGGCCGGTGGCGGCGACCCGGTGGAAGGCCACCAACAGCGAGTCGGGTGCTTCGGCGCGGCGCTCGTCGGGAGCGGACTCCCGCAGGGTGATCCCCAACTCCGCGCACGCTTCCGCCAGGACCGCGAGGTCCGGGGGAGTCAGGGACTGGGCCAGGACGTACATGGAAACCCCTTCGCATCACAGCGGATTGCCGTGGCGGTCGTCGGCACGGGCGGCTCGACGGGATCGCCGGAACGTGAAATGAGGTCGGATGCTCGGTCGCCTGGTCCGTGCGGCGGAGGGGCGACGACCGTGTGCGCCGATCGGTCCTCGAAGGGCGACGCCGTCACAGGGGGCGGGACGGGCGGCATCGTGCATCGGGCGTCTTCCGTCATGCAACTCCGAGCAGAGCAGGGCGAAAAAGGCGCAGTGCAATACCTCGGCAGTGTAGCCAGCGGCCCGCCGTCGCTTCGGAGCGATTGTCGGGATAGGCAAGAAAAGGCAGGCCGGGTGGCCGAAACACACCCTTTGGGGCGGAGGGTCGTCGGTGCGATTCACTGATCGGATCGACCCCTGTTTCCGAGGGTGCAGTTCTGGCCAATCATCCACCGTGCGACGAGTTCGGATGTTTGATCAAGGAATACTTGCCTGGAGAGATCGAAATCCCTGCCTCGCATGGATGAATTCGCACGTGGGGAACCCTGCGGTAGTGGTGGAACGATCATGCTTCCGATGCTTCCGACGGCCCGTCAGATGATGTTCCCTGTGGGTCAACACCGGTGAATCGGCCATGGTTTCGGGCCTCTTGTGTCGGGCTCATTGCTTCGTAAACGTGCTGCTGTAGCCTCAGAGGGCGACTTGCCTGCGGAAACGATCAGGGGGAGCGAGCCAGACGTATGAAGACTCGTGTGCTACTGGTGCAGCAGGGAGTCTGGGGAAATTCCGCATCGTCCATGCCGCTGGCCGTCGGCTATCTGAAGTCCTACGCGGAAACGGACGCCCGCGTCCGCGAGGCCATGGACATCGCCATCCGGAACTATCCCGGCGACGCGGCGATGAACGCGATGGCGCGCGACCTCCTGCGGGACGACTGCCCCGACATCCTTTGCTTCTCCGTACTCGGCTGGAACTACCGCCCCTTCGGGGCCCTCGCGGAGACCTTCAAGCAGATCAATCCGCGCGGTTGGGTGATCTTCGGCGGCAACCACGTGGCGCACCAGGGAGAGCGGGTCTTCCGGGAGTTCCCGAACGTGGACGTGGTGGTCAACGGGGAAGGGGAGCTGGTCTTCCGGGATTTGATGACCGGCTATCTGGACGGAGTCGACCGCCGTGAGCTGCACGACATCGGCGGCATCTCCTTCATCGAGCGGGGTGGCAAACGGATCACCACCCCCGAGCGCGAACGCATCGAGGACCTGGAGATCCTGCCGTCCCCCATTCTGACCGGGGCGGTGCCCCTGCTGGACGCCCAGGGTCGATTCGCCTACGACTACGCGCTGATGGAGACCAATCGCGGCTGCCCCTACAAGTGTTCCTTCTGTTACTGGGGAGGCGCGACCGGACAGAAGATGCGGGCGTTCTCGCGCGAACGGCTGCGTGAGGAGTTGGAGTGCCTGGGGCGGGCGGGCGCCGAGGTCGTCATGCTCGCCGACTCGAACTTCGGGCTCATGCGCCAGGACGAGGAGTTCGTCGACGACCTGCTCCGGGTCCGCAGTCGCTACGGGTACCCGAAGCGCATCGAGACCTCCTGGGCGAAGAACAAGTCAGCCGGTTTCTACCGCATCATGGACAAGATGAAGCAGTCCGGGATGCACAGCGCCTTCATCCTGGCCCTCCAGACCATGGACGAGAACGTGCTCGACCTGATGCAGCGGCGCAACATGAAGCTGAACGAATGGGAAAACCTCGTCGCCTGGCTGATCGACCACGACATCAACCCCTATCTGGAGCTGATCTGGGGAGCGCCGGGCGAGACGGTCGAGTCCTTCCTGCGGGGCTACGACCGGGCCGCCAAACACACCCCGTTCATCGCCGTGCACCCCCTCATGCTCCTGCCCAACACCGAGTACCACGAGAAGCGGGACGAGTTCGGTCTGGTCACCGTCCGTGGCGAGGAGGACGACTTCGAGTACGTCCTGGCCCACCACACCATGACGCTCCAGGACAACGAGCTGATGCTCCGCTTCATCTGCTGGAACCGCGTCCTGGCCCGGAGCCTGTGGCTGAACAACGTCTGGATCGCGCTGCGCGAACTCGCCGGCGTCTCCCAGTCCAGCGTCATCCTCGCCTTCTCCGACTGGATCGAGACCTCCCGGGACCCCGAGGCCCGCGAGATGCACGCCCTGGCGAGACCGACGAGCTCCGCCAGCGAGATGACCGACCCCCGCGTCTGGCAACTGCTCACCACCCGGCTGCTGCGGCGCTGGTGGGAGGAGGCCATGCGCCCCCGGGTGCCCGAGGAGCTCCGGCCGCTCGTGGACGAGGTCTTCCGCTACGACTTGATGTGCCACCCCGTCCGCTCCGAGGACACCGGGCCGGACGTCGACGGCCCGCTCCCGGTGGTGGAGCGGGGCGGGGAGGAGTGGTACCTGCGCTCCGACGTGGACTTCGCCTACCCCGTGCCCCACCTGATCGCCGCCCTGAGACGGGGCGAGGAGGTGAGCACGGAGCCCGAGACCCACACCACGGCCTTCTACTACCGCACCGGCTTCGGCGGCGACCTCCAGCACTACTTCCGGATGGACCGGTTCCGCGGGATGACGGAGCAGCAGCTCGCCGAGCAGAGCACAAGCGTGTGACCTGGGAAGGAAGGGACGACACGATGGATCGAGACGGCCTGATCCGCGAACTGCACGAGCTCGCGGCCCAGATGACGAAGGCGGAGCGGCTGCACGCCGCGCCGGTCGACGCATCGGGGGACGCCAGCCTCGTTGACCAGTACGGGTTCAGCTCCCTCGACGCTCTGGAGTACCTGCTGATCCTGGAGGAGAAGTTCGACGTCGTCTTCGAGGACGAGGAGCTGACGGAGGAGACCCTCTTCTCCATCCAGGGCCTCGCCACGTACATCCTCGATCAGAAGGCCGGCCAGAGCCCGTCCATCCCATGACAGCCATGCGGACGTCCCCGTCCCTCGGCCCACCGGGCAGCGGCTGCGACCCGGTGGCGCTCAGCGTCGTGGTGCCCACCCGGGACCGGACCACCCGGCTGCTGTTGACCCTCACCGCGCTCGGGCAGCAGACCCTGCCGCCCGACCGGTACGAGGTCGTCCTGGTCAACGACGCCGCCGACGCCACCGGTGCGACCGATCTGAAGTCCGTCCTCGCGGCCGTCCCCGACCACGTGCCGCTGCGGACGGCCGCCACCGGCGGGCGCGGCCCGGCCCGGGCCCGCAACCAGGGTGCGGCCCTGGCCCGTGGGGAGGTCCTGCTCTTCCTCGACGACGACACCGTGGCCACCCCCGGGCTGCTCGACGCCCATCTGCGCGCCCACCGGGCAGCGGGACCCCTCGTCGTGCACGGAGCCGTCACCGACCTGTCCGCGTTCGCCCTGACCCCCGACCCCGCCGTGCTCCGCCCGGCCCTCGTCGGCGCCCGGGGCCGCAGCATCGACGCCGCCGCGCTCGCCGACCTCCCCGAGCACGCCCGCCTCTTCGGCCCCCGTCGCTCCTTCATCGAACGCACCGCGCGGGCGGTGCTCGACACCCCGGGCCGGGAGCGGCTGCACTGGCTCGCCTGCATCGGCACCAACACCAGCGTGCGGCGCACCGTCTTCGACCGGGTCGGCGGCTTCGACGAGCACTACGGCGACCTGTGGGGCGGCGAGGACCTGGAACTCGGCCTGCGGCTGAAGGCCGCCGGCGCCGCCTTCGCGCTGCTGGACGCCACCGCCTACCACCTCCCCGGGTTGCGCCGCGACGCCGCCGACCTGCTGGCGCGGTTCTGGCGGCTGGTCGCCGAACGCCACGGGGACCCGCGCCTCGCCGAGGTCGGCGCCTTCCTCGCCGGCCGGCTCACCCTCGACGCGCTGGCCGACCTGCTCACCCCCGCCGTCGCCCCCGACAGGGCTAGGTCCTGTACGGAGTTCCCGCGCGGCGTCGCGTCGCCTGGCACCGCCGCCTCAGGCGTTGTCGTCCCTCGCCGACAGCCCCCTACGCCCGAAGGGCGTGGGGGGACCCCCACCGTGTCGACTCTTCCCCTTGGCCCTGCGGCCCGGGAGGTGCCCCCATCCTCCGCCTTGGATTCGACGGCACCAGACACCGATCCTTCTCCCACGCGGGAACTCCGTACAGGACCTGGGCCGTGAAGGCCGCGCTGGAGGAGCTGGACGCACGGCGCCGGCGGGCCGCGCCGACCGCCGGCCAAGCGCTGGCCGCCACCTTCGTCGAGGTGCTGACGTCGACGCTGGCGCAGCTGCCCGACGCCGTGCGCACCACCGTCCCCGTCGTCCTGGCGGCCACCGACTACAGCGTGGAGACCACCTCCGCGTACGTCAGCCGGTGCGCCGAGGCCGAGGCGGGCGGGCGCCGGCTTCGGCCCTCGGAGGCCATGTCGCCCGAGCCCGCCCAACTCCTCCAGCACCTCGCGGAGCCGGGCACCTGGCGGGGGCCCGGATACGTCCTGATCAGCCCGGGAAGGGCGGCCGAGCAGGCGGTCCGCTGGGCCAGGGCCGCGGTCGACACCGGGCTGCACCCGGCCGTCGTCGTCTGCGCAGTGGTACGGGACCACGACGCGCCCGCGTTCCGGGTGGCGGCGCTCCCGGTGACCCCCGAGGGCACCGCCGCGGCGCGTCCCGCCCCCGCCGACGCGGTCGTCATCTCCGGCACGGGCCTGGTCACCGCCTTCGGCGCCGGGACGGACGCCTTCTGGCGGGCGCTGCTCGACGACCGGCGTGCCCTCGGCGAGTTGACCCGGTTCGACGCCGCCCGCTTCCGCAGCCGTACGGTCGGCCAGGCGACCCGCGACGAGCCGGTGGCGGTCGGACGCCCGGTGCGCCGCTCCTTCGCCGACCGCGCGGGCGCCGAGGCGCTGCGGGACGCCGGCATGGACGAACTCCCCGCCCGCACCCTCCTGGTTGCTGCCGGGGTGGTGCCCCATCTGCCGCGGGTCGCGGGCGCCCCGCGCATCGAGGAGATCGCCCTGGAGCCCGACTGGGCGGGCGAGGGCTTCGGCGTCGACGCCGGGGACGCGGCCGTGGTCGCGCACGCCTGCGCGTCCGGCGCCTTCGGCCTGGCCATGGCCCGCGAGTGGCTGCTCTGCGGCCTCGCGGACGTCGCCGTGGTCACGGGGGTGTCGGCGCTCAACCCGTACGACTACGCCTGTCTGGACGTGCTGCGGGCCACCAGCACCGACACCGCGCGGCCCTTCGACGAGCACCGCTCCGGCGTCACCGTCGGCGAGGGCGCCGGCGCGATCGTGCTGGAGACCGCCGCGCGCGCCGAGGCCCGCGGCCACCCGCCCCGGGCGACGCTCGCCGGCATCTCCTGCCGGGTCGCGGGCCAGGGCATCAGCCGGCTCAACGCGCACATCAGCGCCGACTGCATCCGCACCGCCCTGACGATGGCCGGCCGCACCTCGGTCGACCACGTCCACGGCCACGCCCCCGGCACCCGCCAGGGCGACGAGGCGGAGCTGTCGGCCCTCGACGAGATCGGCGCGGAACTCGGCTGGCGGGACGTGCCCGTCAGCTCCCACAAGGGCGCCACCGGACACCTGCTGCACGCGTCGGCCTTCCCCGCCGTCGTGGCCGCGGTCCGCGCCCTGCGCCACGGCGCGCTCCCGGGCACCCCCGGGCTGCGCACCCCGCTGGCCGCCCGGCACGTCCGCGTCCTGCGCACCCCGGAGCCCTGCCCGGGCATCCGTTCCGTACTGGTGAACAACTTCGGTTTCGGCGGCAACAACGCGGCGCTCCTGCTGACGGCGGGCACGAGCGCCCCGGACGGACGTCTGGAGTGGAGTACACATGGCTGACGCGGTGCTACTGACCCCCCGCGAGATCCTCACCGGATTCTCCAGCGTCAACAACCAGAACGTGCTCATCAACGACGAGGAGTACCTGCGCCTCGATCCGGCGATGCGGCTGTTCTACGAGAAGGTCCGGGAGAACCTGGGGGTGGCGTGCATCGCGGGCCACCTGCGCTCCTGCGGCTACTCGGTGCGGGCGCTGAACCTGCACGGGCGGCATCCCAGCGACGAGGCGATCACGGACCTGGTGCGTCGGGAGCGGCCGAGCTTCGTGGGCATCAGCATCATGTACGACCTGCACATCATCGATGCCGTACGGCTGTTGCGGTGCGTGCGGCGGGCGGATCCCAAGGTGTTCGTCGCCATCGGCGGGGCCTTTTGCACGTACAACGCGAAGCTGATCGCCGAGCGGATCCCGGAGGCGGACTGCGTGGCCTTCGGCGAGGGCGAGTTGACCGTCGAAGGGCTCATGGAGTGCCTGGCGGCGGGGCGTGACTGGCGGAAGGTGCCGGGCTTGTGGTTCTGGCAGGAGGGCCGGGTCCGCAGCAGCGGCCCGCCGAAGCTCCCCGACCTGGCCAAGGAGTCCTGGCCCGCGCGCGACCTGCTGATCCACCACCGCGAGACCGGCATCCCCACCCCCGTCGCCTCCACCTACACCAGCCGCGGCTGCCACGCCAAGTGCACCTTCTGCTATGTGCCGCGGGCGCCGGGCGTGGCGGTCGGCAACGCCTGGCGGGTCCGTTCTCCCGTCGACGTCGTGGACGAGATCGAGTACCTCCAGATGGAGTTCGGCACCCGTTTCCTGTGGTTCAACGACGACAACTTCGGCGGTGCCTTCGCCGAGGGGTACAGCCACGCGATCGGCTTCGCCGAGGAGATCCTGCGCCGCGGCGTGAAGATCTCCTTCCACTCCGAGTTCCGGGTGGACACCGGGCTCATCGACCGCGAAGCGCTCCAAACGCTGCGCCGCGCCGGGATGCTCTCCGCGCTGCTCGGCATGGAGACCGGCTCGCCCACCATGGCAAAACGCTTCCGCAAGGGCACCACCGTCGAGTACAACTTCGACGCCGCCCGGCTGTTCAAGAAGGAGGGCATCGAACTGGAACCCGGCTGGATCATGATCGAGCCGGGCACCACGGTCGACGAGCTGTGGCAGAACCTCGCCTTCATCGTCGCCGCCGACATCGCCCCCAGCGAGAACCCCTTCTCCTTCATCAGCCGCGCCATCGCGCTGCGCGGCACCGAGATGTACGACAAGGTCGTCGACCCCGGCACGCCCGAACTGCCGGACGTCGAGGGCCCCGCGAAGGACGTCCTGCTCGAAGCCCGCCGGGAGTACCGCATCCCCGACGGCCGCGTCGAGGACGTCTGGGCGGTCTGGAGCAGCGTCAGCGGCGAGGTCAGCGACCGCAAGGAGGAACTGCCCTTCCTCGCCCAGCTGATCGCCGACGCCACCCGGGCCCGCCGGGCCCGTAGGGAAGCGGGGCTGCGCCCACTGCTGGGCCGGCTGCGCCGCTGGGTCGAGGGGCTGCCCCATCTGCTGGTCGCCTTCCTCAACGTCGGGCTGCTGCTCGCCGACGAGGACCCGCCGCAGCTCGCGGCGCGGCTGGAGGCCGAGTTGCGTGCGCTCGTCGACGCGTACGACCGAGAACATCTGGGCCGCACCTACCCGGACTTCGTCGCGGACACCAAGAGGCGGTGTGCGGAGTCGGAGCGGGCCCTGGCCGGCTGAGCCCCGGTGCCGCGAGCCGGGAAGGCCGCGCGGGGCCGGGCGCCGCGCGGGGTCATGTGAGGAACGTCAGCGAAGAGGAAAAGGAGACGGGTCGTGTCGGATGTGCTCCTGCTGACCCCCCGGGAGATCCCCACCGGTGCCGCGAGCCTGAACAACCAGAACGTGATGATCAACGACGAGGAGTACCTGCGCCTCGATCCGGCGATGCGGCTGTTCTACAAGCGCGTCCGGGAGAACCTGGGCGTGGCGTGCATCGCCGGCCACCTGCGCTCCTGCGGCCACACCGTACGGGCGCTGAACCTGCACGGGCGGCATCCCAGCGACGAGGCGATCACGGACCTGGTGCGTCGGGAGCGGCCGAGCTTCGTGGGCATCAGCATCATGTACGACCTGCACATCATCGATGCCGTACGGCTGTTGCGGTGCGTGCGGCGGGCGGATCCCAAGGTGTTCGTCGCCATCGGCGGCGCATTCTGCACGTACAACGCGAAGCTGATCGCCGAGTTGATCCCCGAGGCGGACTGCGTGGCCTTCGGCGAAGGGGAGATGACCGTCGAAGGGCTCATGGAGTGCCTGGCGGCGGGCCGTGACTGGCGGAAGGTGCCGGGGCTGTGGTTCTGGCAGGAGGGCCGGGTCCGCAGCAGCGGCCCGCCGAAGCTCCCCGACCTGACCAAGGAAGCGTGGCCCGCGCGCGACCTGCTGATGCACCACCGCAAGACCGGCATCCCCACCCCCCGCGCCTCCACCTACACCAGCCGCGGCTGCCACGCCAAGTGCACCTTCTGCTACGCGCCGAGGCAGCCCGGAGTCATCGGCAGCTACTGGCGCGTGCGGCCCGTTGAGGACGCCGTCGACGAGATCGAGTACCTGCAACGCGAGTTCGGCACCCGCTTCCTGTGGTTCAACGACGACAACTTCGGCGGTGCCTTCGACGAGGGGTACAGCCACGCGATCGGCTTCGCCGAGGAGATCCTGCGCCGCGGCGTGAAGGTCTCCTTCCACTGCGAGTTCCGGGTGGACACCGGGCTGATCGACCGCGAAGCGCTGCGCACCCTGCGCCGCGCCGGCATGGACCTGGCGCTGCTCGGCATGGAGACCGGCTCGCCGGGCATGATGAAGCGCTTCCGCAAGGGCACCACCGTCGAGTACAACTTCGACGCCGCCCGGCTGTTCAAACAGGAGCACATCGAACTGGAACCGGGCTGGATCATGCTGGAGCCCGGCACCACGGTCGACGAGCTCTGGGAGAACCTGAAGTTCATCGTCGCCGCCCGGGTCCACGAGAGCGAGAACCCCTTCTTCCTCATCAACCGCGCCATCGCCCTGCGCGGCACCGAGATCTACGAGAAGGCCACCCGCTACGACCTGCCCGACATCCCCGGCGTCGACGGGCCCGCCCGCGAGGTGCTGCTCCAGGCCCGCCGCGACTACCGCATCGAGGACGAGCGCGTCGAACACCTGTGGACCGCCTGGAGCCGCATCTCCTCGGAGATCAACGACCGCAAGGAGAACGAGGTCCCCTTCCTCGCCCAGAGCATCGCCGACGCCGTCCGGGCCCGCCGCGGCCTCGACGCCGCGTCGCTGCGCCCCCTGCTCGGCCAGTTGCGGCTGTGGGACCAGGGACTCGCCGGTCTGCTGGTCGCCTTCCTCAACGCCGGGCTGCTGATCGCCGACGAGGACCCGCCGCACCTCGTCGAACGGCTGGAGGACGAACTGCGCGCCATGGTCACGGCGTACGACCGCGAACACCTCGGGCACACCTTCCCGGACTTCGCCGTCGAGGTCGCGCGGGCCTGCGGTGAACACACCCTCGCGCAAGTGCGGGGCTGACCGGTGGCCCCCGCCAGCGAGACGCCTCGCGCGCGGCCCGTCCGCTTCGCCGCCGTGGGCTGCGGACGCGTCTTCGAGCGCTACCACCTGCCCTGCGTCGACGCCCGCGACGACGTCGAACTCGTCGGCGTCGTGGACACCGACGCCGAACGGGCCCGCGCCCTGACGGCGGACCGCCCCGCGGTGTGGAGCGGTGACTCGGTGCACCGGCTCATCGAGGCCACCCGGCCCGACGCGCTGAGTGTGTGCACCCCCAACGACGCCCACGCCGAAGCCGTCCTCGCGGCCCTGGACGCGGGCGTCGCCGTGCTGTGCGAGAAGCCCCTCGCCGCCACGGCGGACGAGGCCCGGCGCATGGCGGCGCACCCCGCGGCCCACCTGCTGTCCGTGAACCTGCCCTTCCGCTGCCACCCGCTCGCGGCCCCCCTCGCCGCGGCGGCCCGGGCCGGCGTACGGCACGTCACCGCCGCCGTCGTCACCCCGGGCAATCGGGTCTGGCGGGCGTACACCCCCTGGTACGGGGACCGGGCGCGGGCCGGCGGCGGTGCTCTCCTGGACCTGGGCCCGCACCTCCTGGACCTGCTGGTCACCGTCTTCGGCGCCCCCGAGGTCCAGGAGTGCGAGGTGGACGCACCGGGCGTCGAGGAACGCGCCCGGGTGGAACTCACGTTCCCCGGCGGCCTGCCCGCGACCCTGCGGATCGACCGGGCCGCGCGCCGGCTGGACACCTCCGTCACGCTCACCACCGCCGACGGGGACCACGTGCTCGACCTGCGACGGGGCGAGTTCCGCCACGAGGACGGCACGGTCACCACCGCGGCCGGCCGCCCGGAACTCGCGGCCGTCACCGCCTTCTTCGACCGGCTGACGGCCGTCGACGGGTCGTCCGCGCCGCTGGCGGGCGCCAAGGAAGCACTGGAGGTGCAACTGCTGGTGGAGTCCGCGTACGACCGGGCACGAACTGCACCGCTCGCGTGAGCGCGCCGACAGCGCCAGCGCTTCCTTGTGCGCGTGTGGACAGGCCCTAGGCCAGGAACGCCAGCACCTCGGCGTCGAAGCGCTCCGGCTCCTCCCGGTGCACGTAGTGCCCGGCGTCCACGGCCACCATCCGTCCGTGCGGCACCCGCGCGGCGACCTCCGCCAGCAGGGGCCGGGGGACCGGGCTCGACAGCCCGCCGCTGATCACCAGCGTCTGCGCGGTGACGTCCGCCAACCGGCGCCACCACTGCTCGTCGGCGCGCCGCAGCTCGTCGATGATCGGCCGCACCGCCGCGGCGTCCAGCTCGCCCGAGCGGCGCAGCGCACGGAACTCCCGGTAGAGGGCGAGCACCTGCGCCCGGCTGCCGTCGCCCCCGCTCCGGGCGGCGAGTTCCGCCTCCGCCGCGGCGTCACGCGGCGGCGGCGGGGTGTCCTCGATCACCAGCCGGCGGACCCGCGCGGGCTGGCGCTGGGCGAGCAGCCAGCCGACGTGGCCGCCCATCGAGTGGCCCACGACGTCGATCCCGGACAGCTCGTGCGCGTCGAGCAGCGCCACCACGTCCGCGTACAGCGCGGCGAAGGAGTAGCCGGCGGACCGGGGGCTGCGGCCGTGGCCGCGCAGATCGGGGACGTACAGCCGGCGCCCCCGGACGGCCAGTTCGGAAGCGAGCCGGTCCCAGCTGGCGCCCGTCTCGCCCAGGGCGTGCAGCAGCACGGTCGGGCGGCCCGACGGGTCGCCGACGACCCGGCAGTGCAACGGCAGCACGGCCTCCCACGTCTCCGCCGGCGGGTCCGCACCGCCCTGACTTGTCCGACCACCGTCACGCAGCACTCCGCGATGGTATCCGCGGCGCCGTAGGATGCACACGGAGTCAGGGCGCCGCGGCCGAACCGCGCACCCGCCGTGCACCCGCCGCAGGGCGACACGGCGACCGACGCGACGAGCACGATGCGTGACCACCGCCCCTCAGGACACCGAACAGCACGACGCACACGAAGAAGTTGCCGACACGGTGAGGACGTCATGGTGAGCAAGGCCGCCCCACAACTGCGCCCGTCCCCGGGGGCAGTCCTGTACGAGGTCGCCGACGCGGTCGGCCTCCAGGAGGGCGCCCCCGGAGTCCGCGGCGTCCTCGCCGCCTTCCGCCGCCTCGGCGCCCCCGCGGTGCGCGACGTCAGCCGGGCCACCTCGCTGCCGGTGCCGCTGGTCGCCGCGGTCGCCAACGAGTTCCGCAAGCGGGGGCTGCTCAGCAAGGAGCGCCCCTCCCGCCTCACCCCCGAGGGCGCGGCCCTGACCGCGGACCTCGGGATGACCCTGGAGCTGTCGGCGCTCTGCGCGACCTGCGAGGGCACCGAGTACGTCATCCCCGACCGGCTCCAGGGCGCGGTGGAGGAGCTGCGCGAGATCATGGCGGCCGGCCCCGCGGTGGACCTCGCCCTCGACCAGTCGCACTGCACGGCGGAGACCAAGGTCCGCCGGGTGCTCGCGCTGATCGACGCCGGGCTGCTGCCCGGCAGCTCCCTCGTGCTGATCGGCGACGACGACCTGGTGTCCCTGGCGATCGGGGTCGTCGGCAGGGCCCTCGGCATCCAGCTGGCCTCCCGGCTGGCCGTCGTCGACATCGCCCCCCAGTTCCTGGACTTCATCGCGGACACCGCGACCGGCCTCGACCTGCGCGTCGACCTCACCCAGCACGACCTGCGGCATCCGCTGCCGCAGCGGCTGCGCGGCCAGTACGACGTGGCGATGACCGACCCGCCGTACACCGCCGAAGGCGCCCGGCTCTTCCTGTCCCGGGCCGTGGAGGCGCTCGCCGACGGGCCCGCCCGCAGCATCTTCTTCTCCTTCGGCTCCAAGGGCCCCAACGACATGTTGGACGTCCAGCGGGAGATCATGGACCTGGGCCTGGTCACGCACTCCTTCATCCGGAACTTCAACGCGTACGAGGGCAGCGGCATCCTCGGCGGCACCGGCTTCTTCCAGCACCTGCTCACGACCGAGGCCACCGGCCTCGCCGACGTCGACGAGTACCGGGGCCCGCTCTACACCCGCGACAAGCGCCGCCGGGCCCGTGAGTACCGGTGCACGGAGTGTGACGCCCGCTACGAGGTCGGCCCCGGCGCGCCCCACGCCTCGGTCGCGGAGCTCCAGCAGGCGGGCTGCACGGCGTGCGGCGGGACCCGGTTCCGGCCGGGGACCCTGGTGGCCGAGGCCGCCGACGGCGCCGGGACCACCGAGGGCTGACGTCACCCGGGACCGGGGCCGCCGCGGCGCCCCCGGTCACCGACGGCTACAATCGAGGGCATCATGCAAGGTGATTTTGGCGGTATCACGGTCCGCAGGGCCGACGAGCACGACATTCCGCGGATGGCCGAATTCGAGGTCGAGATCGCGAAGATCTCGTTCGCCGACGAGGCCATCACGGATCCCGCGGTGCACGAGAAGAAGCTCCTCAAGGCGATGACGCGCACCCGCGACGGGATGCTGGTGGCGTGCCGTGGCGACGGGCCGGCCGACGGCTGGCTGTGGATCACGGTCAACACCAACGCCATGAGCGGCGCCCGCTACGCGAACTTCCGCTCGCTGGCGGTCGCGGACGTCCCCGAGCGCACCGAGATCGGCGAGCTGCTGCTGGAGAAGGGTCTGGAGTTCGTCCGGTCCGAGGGCGTCGAGGAGGTCGTGGGCAAGGTCCACGTCCGGAACGTGCGGATGCGCACCCTCTACCGCAAGTTCGGCTTCGAGTCCACGCATCTGACGATGCGGCTCCCCTCGGCGGGCCCGCAGCAGTGATCCCCGACGACGCGATGGTCAAGTGCGTCGTCTGGGACCTGGACGACACTCTCTGGGACGGCATCGCCCTGGAGTCCCCCGACGGCACCCTGCCGACGCCCCGGCCCGAGGTCCTCCAGCTGATCGACCGGCTGGCCGCCTGCGGGGTCCTCAGCAGCGTCGCCAGCCGCTCCGGGCCCTCCGTGCTGGCACGGCTACGGGCCGACGCCGAGCTTTCGGGACGCTTCTTCGCACCGCAGGTCGCCTGGCACGACAAGAGCGAGTCGCTCCGCCGCATCGCCGGTGAGCTGAGGATCGGCCTCGCCTCCCTGGTCCTCGTCGACGACAGCCCCTACGAGCGCGCCGAGGTCCGCGCGGCCCTGCCCGAGGTGCTGACGCTCGCGCCCGAGGACGCCCCCGGACTGCTCGACCTGCCCGCGCTCGACCCCGCCGGCCTCACCGAGGAGAGCCGGGGCCGCGTCGCCCGCTACCGCGACGAGGCGCGCCGCAAGGAGGCCGAGGGGACCTTCGAGGGCTCCCGGGAGGACTTCCTGCGCTGGTGCGGGATGCGCGTACGGATGCGTCCCGCGCAGCACGCGGACGTCCCGCGGATCGTGGAGCTGGCCGCCCGCACCCACCGACTGAACTCCAGCGGCATCGAGCTGGACGCCGCCGCGGTGCGGTCGATGGTCGACGCGCCCGACTGGTTCCTGCCCGTGGCGGAGCTGACGGACCGGTTCGGGACGTACGGCATGGTCGGCACCGCCGTCGTCGCCGTGGCCGGCTCCGAGAATGGCGCCGACGCTGCCTGGGATGTACGCCTCCTCACCCTGTCCTGCCGGGTCGCCGGCCGCGGGGTGTCCGCGGCCTTCCTGCGCTGGCTCCTGGAGCGGGCCCGGGCGGCGGACGCCCCGGCCGTGCGCACCCCGGTGCGCATCGGCGCGGACAACATGGAACTGCGGCTGCTGCTGCGCCAGTTCGGCTTCCGCGCCGAACAAGACGGCGCCGCCGCGCCCCTGGTCACCTTCGCCCGCGCCACCGACGGGCCCCTGCCCGAAGCCCCTGCCTGGATCGAGTGTGAGTACGGAGCCGCGTCATGACGTCCGCTGAGCCACGGGACGCGCTGGAACAGGAGATCCGCGGGCTGATCGCCCGGGCCGTGGGCGTCGACCGGGCGCAGATCGACCACCTGCCCGCCGACACCCCCCTGTTCGGCCCCGAGGTGGGCCTGACCTCCCTCGCCGGCATGACGCTGCTGGCCCTGATCCTGGAGCGGTACGCCGTGGACGTCGCGCTGGAGGACCTGAACCTGGACGCGCTGGAGTCCATCGCGAGGCTGCGGGACTTCGTCGCCGAGTACCGCTGAGCCCTACGGGCGGCCCGGTCCCGCGTGCGCCTGCCGGGGCCGGGGTCACCTCCGGCGGGCGCGCTGGCGCCGTGATGAGTGTGCAGTGACGGCCCGCAGAGACCAACGCATCCGCAGGCAAGCGACGAGCAAGCGGCCCGTACCGCCAACCCCGCGGGAGGCGTCAGCGCACAGCGCGGTGCAGCCGGGAGATGTTGATCCGTTCCGGCTTCAGCGCCGCCTCGATCTCGGAGATCATCAGCTCGCCGTTGAGCCGCCCATAGGCCAACAGGTCGATGTTGGCCAGCCTGAATTCCGGCCATGTGTGCACGCACAAGTGCGACGCGGACAGCAGCAGCATCGCGGTGACGGCGCCGTTGGGGAAGACGTGCGACGACTCGTCGAGGACCGTCGCGTTGCCCGCGTGGGCCGCGTTGCGCAGGATCGACCGGAGCGCTTCCTCGTCGGTCAGGACGGCGGGGTCGGTGACCCAGACCTCCACCGCGTAGGAGCAGAGTTCACCCTGGATGATCTCGACGACGTCGCTCGACGAACCGTTGGCGCTCGTGCCGTGCTCTGTGGACATCGCGCCAGCCTACCGCCGTGCGCCAACTCCGCACAGCAGCAAGGGACATGAAGATCGCCGACTTCCCCGGCCCCCGGGGTGCGCGCCCTCAGGCGCCGCTTCCCGGTGCGCCGACGGGGGAGGGCCTGATCACCTTCCCGGTCTCGGTGGTCGCCAGTTCGGCCACGGCTCGGTACAGATGGGGGACGCGGGAGTCGGGCAGGCGCTCCCGGCAGAAGCGGTCGAGGGCGGCCAGGTCGATCGATTCCGGGGTGACCGTGGCGCTGATCCGCTGCCCGAGCACCGGGTCCGCCACCCCGACCACCAGACAGGACGCCACCTCGGGGAAGGCCAGCAGCACGGCCTCGATCTCCTCCGGGCTGACCTTGTCCCCGGCCACGTTGATGCAGGTCGACAGGCGGCCCTCCAGGACCAGCGCGTCCCCCGCCCAGCGCGCGAGGTCACCGGTGGTGAAGCCGTCGCGCACCGGTGCGGCGTCGACCGCCCCGTCCTGCGCGTATCCGAGCATCATCGACGGCGAGCGCACCGTCACCAGCCCGGCCGAGCCGCCGTTCGCCCGCCGGCCCGGGGGCGGTGCGAGGGTCACCGTGACGTCGGGGAGCGGCGCGCCCGGTGCGGGCGTGCCCGGCTGCCATGGCCGTGGCGGTCGTACGCAGATCGGGCCGGTCTCCGTGGTTCCGTAGACCTCGCCGACGTGACCGCCGAGGCGGGTCGCGATCGACGCGGCGGTGTGCTCGTCGAGCGCCATGCCGGCGGAGAGGAAGCCCACGGCGCGGGCGCCGGTGGGGTGAGCGCCCGCGCGGCTCGCCTTCGCGAGCAACCGCAGTAGCGGCGGCACCCCCACGAACAGCGTCACGTCGCCGGCCGCCGCCTCGCGCAGCAGCACCCGCGGCCGGCCCGCCTCCACACAGCGCACCCGCGCCCCCGCCAGCGGCGCGGCCAGGGCGCACAGCCCGAAGCCGTACGCGTGGTGCAGCGGCACCGGGGAGAGCAAAACGTCGCCCGGGCCGAGCCGCAGCGCCGTGCGGTAGTGCTCAGCCTCGGCCAGCAGGGCGGTCGCGGGGCGCAGCGCGAGCCGGGCGTGGCCCGTGGTACCCGAGGTCAACTGGGCCGTGGCCGCTGCTTCGTAGGCCCGTTGCGGCTGCCCCGCGCCCCGGCTCAGGGTGCGTCCCGGCCGTAGGGCCGCGGGGGAGCGGAGGGTCAGGGGCGATGCGTCGGGGGCCGAGAGCCATGCCAGCGGTGCATGGGCCTGGAGCCGTTCCAACTGCCAGGGGGTGCAGCGGCGCGACAGCGGCACGGCCACCGCCCCGACGGCCACCGTCGCGAGGACGTCGGCGATGAACGCGGCCGGCGGCCAGGCGACCGTCCCCACCAACTCGCCCGGCCCGACACCGTGCGCGCGGAGCGCGTCCACGGTGGCGTCGACGAGCGCCAGCAGCTCACGGGCGCCCGTGCTCTCCGCGTCGTCGCTGACGAGCGGGGCGTCGCCGAGGGCGGCGGCCCGCTCGCGCAGCAGGTCGACGGGCGCGATGCGGGCCGGCACCGTCAGAGCCCGGCGAGGGCGCGGCGCAGGGCGCTCGTCGCCTTGTCGATGACGTCCCGGGTGTGCGACATGCTCAGGAACCAGGGCTCCATCGCGTGCGGGTGGAAGTACAAGCCCTCCTTTTGCGCCAGCATCTGCAACTTGCGGTGCCCGGAGGGGTCGACGGCCGCGGCGAGCGAGCGGAGGTCGCCGGGGTCCTCGACGGGGGACTTGAGCAGGGACACCGACAGCAGGCTGCCGACCCTGGTGATGTGCACCTTCCGCTTCTCGGTGGCGAAGACCTCGTTCAGGCTGTCCTGCGCATAGGCGCCGACGGCCTCCAGCTCGTCGTACAGCTCGGGCAGTGAACTGATCTTCGTGAGGGTCGCGACGACCGCGCGCAGTGCGGCGTGGTTCCCGGCGTAGACGCCGGCGTGGTACGCGTCGTTGCGGGCGAGCATCCGCATGGCGTGGGCCCGGCCGCCGAAAGCGGCGACGGGGACGCCCCCGCCCATCGCCTTGGACAGCACCGTGAGGTCGGGCTCGACGCCGTAGAGCTCCTGGGCTCCGCCGCGGGCCACCCGGAAGCCGGTGATCACCTCGTCGAAGACCAGCATCGCGCCGTTGGCCCGGGTCAGCTCCCGCAGGAGTTCCAGGAACCCGGGCGCCGGCGGGATCACTCCCGCGTTGACCAGGACCGGTTCCAGGATGACCGCGGCGACCCGGTCGCCTTCGCGGGTGAAGAACGAACGCACGGCGTCGGCGTCGTTCCACGGCAGTTGGGCGGTGTGGGCGAGCGCTTCGGGGATCATCCCCGGGGCGCCGGGCACGACGTCCGAGGGGGTGCTGCCGGCGATGGCGAGCGCGGACTTGCCCGCGCGCAGGACCGTTTCGCTCCAGCCGTGGTAGTGCGCTTCGAAGGTGACGACGAGGGTACGCCCGGTGGTGGCGCGCGCCAGCCGCAGGGTGGAGGCCACCGCTTCCGTGCCGGAGTTGGCGAACCGGACCATCTCGACGCCGGGCACCAGGTCGGCGATCAACCGGCCGGCCTCGAAGTCCAGTTCGTGGGGGAGGCCCGTCATGTGCCCCTGGGCGAACTGATCGGCGACGGGGCCGAGGACGTCCTGGTCCGCGTAACCGAAGATGTGGGGGCCGTATCCCATGTTGCAGTCGATCAGTTCGCTGCCCTCGACGTCCCTCAGGAAACAGCCCTGCGCGCTGCGGACGACCAGGGGCACCGGTATCGCTGCGGCGCGGAGGCTGCTGCTGACGCCGCCGGCGACCACGCTCCTGATGCTGTCCAAACACTCGGCATTCGATGATCGAACAACGCCCCCGGTGCTCACAGAGAACCTCCGACTTCGACGCATGTGGGGACCACAGAGTCCCGCAGACATCTGAAGAGCGACAGAGCGCCCCCTCGGAATGGCTGATTTACGAGGGGTGGTTCGTCGCCGGGCCGGCTGGCACGATCTTCTTGGTGGATTTGCGAAAGCGGAGAAGCTGGAGGAGGCGGAGCAGGCCGATGGGCGAAGCAGCTGACGGGACGGGTGAGGAAGCCGGGGCAGCCGGGGAGGGTGCTGGGACGAAAGGGGAAAGTCATGACAGCGCGAGGGGCGGGGAGCCGGCCCGGCCCGTCGCGGTCGTGACCGGTGCGGGCTCGGGGCTCGGGGCGGCCGTCGCGGTGCGCCTCGCCGCCCGCCACGACCTGGTCCTGACGCACCTCGCCGCCGACGGCGGTCTCGCGGACACCGTCGAGCGGGCGACGCGCGCCGGCGCGGACGTCCTCGCCACGGTCGTCGGCGACCTGACGCAGCAGGGGACCGTGGACGCCTTCGACCGTGCCGTGCGCACCCATCGGGAGCGGCTGGAGGTGCTGGTGTGCAACGCCGGTGCCTATGAGTACCGGCCCTGGTCGCAAACCTCCGGGGACGACGTGCGGCGCGCCGTCGACGTGAACCTGATCGCGCACATGGCGTGCGTCCGCAGCGTCACCCCGCATCTGGTCGCGCGGGGCGTCGGCCGCATCGTCGCGGTCTCCACCGTCCTCACCCGCACCGGCCGGGTCGAACTCGTGCCGTACATCGCGGCCAAGGGCGGCCTTGAGGCGTTCGTCCGAGCGCTCGCCCGCGAACTCGGGCCGCAGGGAATCACGGTGAATTCGATCCGTCCCGGCTCCATCGAGTTGAGTTCTGACCAAAGATCCCATCCGGATTATCCCGCTTGGCGGGAGCGCGAGTTCGCACGCCAGTGCATGCAGCGGCACGGCAGCCCGGGCGATGTGGCGGCGGCGGTGGAGTTTCTGGTATCCCAAGATGCTGGGTTCATCACCGGGCAGAGCCTCGCCGTCGACGGCGGTTGGCATCTCGACTGAATGCCGGTGCCGGAATTCCAGGCCCGTGAAATCCATACGAGAAAACAAAAGGAAAGTCGCACGAATGGCGCACGACCATGAATTATCCACCCGCGTAAGACTGGTACGACACGGACAATCACACGCCAGCGTGCAGAAGATCGTCGCCGGGGGCGACAACTGCGCAGGACTCACCGACCGCGGCCGTGCCGAAGCGGCCCTCCTCGCCGACCGGCTGCGACTGGCGCAGGATCCGCCGCACACCCTGCTGACCAGCCCGATCCTCCGGGCCCACCAGACCGCCGCCGTCCTGGCGGACGGCCTCGGGCTCGGTGAACCGCTCGTCGAACCGGGCGTGCGGGAGATGGACTTCGGCGCGGCCGACGGGCTCTCGACCGAGGAGTACGCCGAGGTCCACGGCACGTTCGACATAACGGTCCACCGCGACCGGCCCTTCGCCCCCGGCGGGGAGAGCTGGTCCGCGTTCACCGGTCGGGCGCGTCGGGTGATGGACCACCTGGCGGCGCGTCACCGCGGCGACGACGTCATGGTGGTGTGTCACGCCGGCTTCGTCGTGGCCGCGACCGTCGGCCTGTTGGACGTCCCCCCGCCGGCGCTCTTCTCGGACGCCTCGCCGGCGCCCACGTCGATCAGCGAGTTCGTCCACGACGGACAGGGGTGGAGCCTGGTGCGGTACGACGACGCGGCCCATCTCGCCGAGCCGTCCCTGGAAGGTTCGCGCGGGCCCGCTTCGTAGCGGAGGGGCCGGCGGACCGAGGGGGCCGCACCCTCCCCGGCGGCGGGTGCGGCCCTTTCGTCTGCCTCGTCCCCGTCCGCAGTTCAGCGGGCCATCAGGGCGAAGACGCCCCAGCCGAGGTGCTCGCGCTCGTGCTGCACATAGCTCGCGGGGTCGGTGCGCAGCTCGTCCCGCACCTGCTCCGCCAGGTCGTCGTCCGGGTTCTCGTCCAGCCAGCGGCGGAGGTTGAACCACTGCGCCGCCCGGTACCGGTCCCAGCTGTCCTGGTCGGCCAGCACCATCTCCACGACGTCGTAACCGAGTCCGCCGAACTGGCCGATCAGCCCGGCCAGCGCCAGGTAGTCGGAGGGGTCGGCGGCGTGGCACGCCTGGACCGTGGCCCGGTCGGGCGGGTCCAGTCGCCAGTACGGATGGCCGATCAGCAGCAGGCCACCGGGGCGCAGGCTGCGGCGGAGCAGGTCGACCGTGCCCGGGACGCCGTCCCCGATCCAGGTGGCGCCGAGGCAGGCGGCGACGTCCACCGGCTCGTCGGCCACGTACCCGGAGGCGTCGTCGTGGACGAAGTCGACCCGGTCGCTCACGCCCAACTCCACGGCGCGCGAGTGTGATCGGGCGGTGAAGACGCTGCTGATGTCCACCCCCGTGCCCCGGACGCCGAGGTCCCGGGCCCAGGTGCAGAGCATCTCCCCGGATCCGCTCGCCAGGTCGAGCACCCGTGCCCCCGGCCTCAGCCGCAGCGCCCGGCCGACCGTCGCCAGCTTCTCGGCGGTGATCGGGTTGTGGATGCGGTGGCTGCTTTCGCGGAGGGTGAAGATGCGCGGCAGATCCACGGGGAGCGTCCTCACGGATGTAGGGGATATGAAGGTACATCCGTAACACATGGGGCGGCTGGCATCGGGGTGATCGCGGGTGGCGCGCGGGCGTCGAGCCGTTTCGACGCGGGGTGTAGCAGGCTGCCCCCTCGTCAGGGGGGCAGACGCTCGCATCCATGCGGATGTTGGCCGGATGGTGCCGTGGGTCCGCTGCGGACAGGCTGGTCGACATCACCGACCTTCGATTCCCCAGAGGTGTTCCCGTGCAGAGTTCGAAGTCCCCTCGCCGCCGTCGATCCGTACGCGCCGCGGTCGTCGCCCTGGTCGGCGCGGCGTGCGTCGCCGCGACGGCCGGCAGTGCCGGAGCGATCGTGGGCGGCGTGGACTCCACGCAGCGCCATGCGTTCATGGCGTCGATCCCGGTGTCCGCGGAGGGCATGCCGGACGGGGTGTGCGGGGCGTCGCTGATCGACCGCCAGTGGGTGCTGACCGCCGCCCACTGCCTGGACCCGGGCGTGGGCGTGACGCCGCAGGGCACGGTCCGCATCGGCAGTGAGCACCGCAAGTCCGGCGGCACCGTCCGCGCCATCGAGCGCGCCGTGATCCACCCGGGCTACGAGAACGGCATGGGCGAGACGTACAACAAGCACGACGTGGCGCTGGTCAAGCTGGACCGGCCGGTCGCCCGGAAGCCGATTCGCATCGCGGAGCGTCCCGGTCCGCCCGGCACCCCGACCCGGCTCCTGGGCTTCGGCACCACCGTCGACACCCCGATGGTCTTCGCGGAGCGGCTCCAACAGCTCGACACGCGCAGGGGTGCCGCGCAGGAGTGCGCCCCCGGATACGCGGACGAGACGCGGCTGTGCACCATCAGCCGGGTGCCCGACGCCATGGCCTGCCACGGCGACTCCGGCGGACCGCAGATCCAACGGGGCAAGGGCGGGCGCTGGGAGCTGATCGGCGTGACCTCCGGCCCCGGCGCCCCCGGGGTGCCCTGCTCGCAGGGCCCGGGCCTGTACGCCAGTGCACCGGCGTACGCGGAGTGGATCCGGGACACCCTGGCCGGCCGCGGCTGACCCCGCCCGGTGTCGCCGCGCGGTCGTCCGAGCGCGGCGGCCGCCCCGTAAACCGGACGTGGTCCTCCACGCCCCCTGACAGCTCCCGCCCGCCCCTGCGGACTCCCCGACCGCCCCCGGGCCGTAAGTCCGCTGCTTCGGTACGCCGTTGGGGCCGTCCCGCCGACGCCCGAGTTGACCGGGCGGCGGCCGGCGGCGCTCGGGAACGGGGCCGGGATCGGGAAGTCAAGTGAACGGGCGATAACGGAAGGGCCGTTCCGTGCAGCCTCCGGAGCCGTGGTTACTGCTGATTCACTTCACCGGAATCGGGCCACGTCCCAGGGAGGCATCCATGGCAGTCGATCAGCATGCGGCACCCGGCTCCGAGCCCCACGCGTCCAAGGCGGCCGACCGGGGCTCGGCCGCGCACCGCCGCAAGGCGTGGATCGTCATGGCGCTGCTGGTGGGGCTGATGCTCGTCAACTTCGCGGACAAGGTCGTCGTCGGCCTCGCCGGTGTCGGGATGAAGCAGGAACTCGGTCTGGACGACCGGGACTTCGGCTTCATCCAGAGCAGCTTCTTCTGGCTCTTCTCCCTCGGGTCCGTGCTCGGCGGCTGGCTCGGCGGGAAGGTGCGGGTGCGGTGGCTGCTCGCGGGCGTCGCCGCGCTGTGGGTGCTCAGCCTGGCGCCGATGGCCTTCCAGGTCGGCTTCACCGCCATCGTGGCGTGCCGGGTGCTGTTGGGCTTCGCCGAGGGGCCGACGACGGCGCTGGCGATGCAGGTGGCGCACTCCTGGTTCCCCGCGCACCAGCGGGCGGTGCCCAGTTCGATCGTGGTCGCCGGCGCCGGTCTCGGTCCGCTGATCGCGGCCCCCGTGCTGACGTGGGTGATCAGCGAGCACTCCTGGCACGCCGCCTTCGGGGTGCTGGCGGTGTTCGGGGCGGTCGTGGTGGTGCTCTGGCTGTTCGGCGGCGACGCGGGCCCCGAGTCCGCCGCCGCGGAGGAGGCGCCCGAGGGCGGGCCCGCCGCGGTGGTGCTGCCGAAACGGGTGCCGCTGGGCAGCCTGTTCCGCACCGGCACGCTGATCGGCGCCATGCTGCTGTTCTTCGTCGCGTACGCCAACACCGCCATCAAAGTGAGCTGGCTGCCGCTGTATCTGGAGGAGGGCCTCGGGTACGACGCGACGACCGCGGGCAACCTGGTCGCCCTGCCCTACCTCGGCAGCGCCACCGCCGTGATCTGCGTCGGCTTCTGGTCCCGCTCGCTGACCAGACGCGGGGTCAGCAACCGCGTCACCCGCGGCGTGCTGCCCGCCGTCATGGTCCTCGGCTCCGGGACGTGCGTCCTCACCTTCTCCGCCCTGGACCGCGGCCCCCTCCAACTCGTGCTGCTGGTGCTGAGCGCCTGCCTGAGCGCGGCCGGCTTCGGGGCCGGCTTCGCGGGGCTGTCCGACGTCGTCCCCGCCGGCCAGCGCGGCGTGGTCTTCGGCGTCGTCACCGGCTTCTACAGCGCGGCCGGGATCGTCGCCCCGATGGTGATGGGGAACATGGTGGCCGCGGGCCGGACGCGGGCGGACGGGTACGGCGACGGCTTCCTGCTGCTCGGCGCGTTCATGGCCGTCGGCGCGGTCGTCGCGCTGCTGCTGATCCACCCGGACCGGGACGCGCGCAAGCTCGCGGAACAGGGGCGCGGCGCGAAGATCGGCCACCCGCGGCGGCCCGTCGCCTGAGCCGTGCCCCGCACGTCACGACGGCCTCGACAACAACCGCCGGGTACGGGCCGGTGCGGACGGCGGCAGGGTCGCGACGACGTCCGTCAGGGTCGTCGCGGCGAGCGAGGCGCGCCACGCCTCGTGCGCCTCGGCCATCTTCACCGCGAGGACGCAAGGGGCGAGGCACGCCTCCGGCGGTGCCGCCCCCCGCCCCTGCTGCCGGATCTCCCGGCACTCGTACGGCGCCGAGGCGCCGTCCACCGCCTCGACGACGTCCAACAGGGTGATCTCGTGCGCGGGCCGGGCCAGCCGGAACCCGCCGCGCGGGCCAGTGGTCGCGGTGAACACGCCCGCCCTGACGAGCGTCTTGAGCTGCTTGACGAGATACGGCGCCGGCAGGTCGTAGTGCGCCGCCAACTGCACGGCCGACACGCTCGTGCCCGGTTCGAGCTGCGCCAGGGCGGCGGCGCAGTGCAGAACCCACTCAGTACTCACAGGCAGCTTCACGGAAACGATTCTATCGTGGACATTGAAGGTCCATATAGTCTTGAATTGCTTCGCGCCTCAACAGTCGTCAGCCGCGCCGGCTGCCCTGCTTCCGCGCCCAGTGGGTCGTACCGAAGGAGAGAACGCGCCATGAAGATCGCCATCGCCGGTGCCACGGGGAACATCGGCTCCCGCACCGCCGCCGCCCTCGAAGGGCAGGGCCACGAGGTCGTCCGCATCAGCCGCTCCCTCGGCGTGGACCTGACGACCGGCGCCGGCCTGGACGACGCCCTCGCCGGCGTCGCGGCCGTCGTCGACGCCACCAACTCCACGGCCACCGACCGGGACGAGGCGGTCGCGTACTTCGGCACCACCACCCGCACCCTGCTCGCCGCCGAAGCGCGCGCCGGCGTCCGCCACCACGTACTGCTCTCCATCGCGGCCGTCCACCGCACCGAGGGCAATGCGCACTACGCCGGCAAGCGGGAGCAGGAGCGGCTGGTCACCGAGGGGTCGGTGCCGTGGACGATCGTGCCGTTCACCCAGTTCCACGACTTCGCGGAGATGGTGGCGGGGTGGACGGAGCAGGACGGCGTCGCCCCGATCGCCCCGCTGCTCATCCAGCCCGTCGCGCCCGCCGACGTGGCCGACGTGCTCGCCGAGATCGCGGTCGGCGAACCGCAGGGCCGGTACGTGGACGTGGCCGGGCCCGAGACCCAGGACCTCGTGGACATGGCCCGCCGCACCCACCAGGCCCGCGGCCGGACGGTGAAGCTGGTGCCGACCTGGTCGGGCCTCTTCGGCCCCGGCATGGCGGGCGAGATCATGCTCCCGGGCCCGGACGCCCGCATCGCCCCCACCACCTTCGACGACTGGCTCGCCGAGCAACGCCGGTAGTCCGCGCCCGGAAGACCCCGTGCCACCGCGCCATCGCCGTGCGGCGGGCTCGTCGTGCGGCGGGTTGTTCGCGCAGTTCCGCCCCCTGTGCCAAGAGGGCATGGGAGGTACCCCCAGCGCCCCTGATTCGCTGCCCCCGTCACTTGGGTGCGGGCTGAGGTGGAGGTTTTTGGGGGCGCGGGGAACTGCGCAGACCCTACACCCTGACAACTCGAAAAGCACCAGGTCAGACGCAGAAAAGCCCCGTCCGGCGCGTGGCCGAACGGGGCTGTTTGCTGCCTGATCAGGAGCAGAACGACGACTTCACCGCGGACACGATGCGCGCCGCCTGGTCGTCGTTAAGGGTGGGCACGGTGCCTCCTTCGTAGCGGCTCCGCGCGTGCTTCTGAACCGTCGCTGCGTCCTTGCCTTCCTTGATGTCCAGACACACGGAGCGGGCTCTACTGACCGCGCGCTCCTCCTTGGCAACCAAGCCTGCGTCTACGGCTGCCAGAGCCCGTATGAGGGCTGCACGCTGCTGCGCGTCCGGTGTCGGAACACCACTGCCCGTAACGGGCGCTGACGGCTCCGCAGCGGCTGCGGAAGCCACGACCGACGCTTTGGCAGTCGGCTTGTCGTCGGTTCCCTTGTCGTCGTCCTCGAACAGCGAGAGAACGGCTCCGAACGCCAACACTGCCCCGCCCACGATGACCCACGTCTTACGCTCCACTGCGGTCCCTCCCCTGATCACCTAACTGCACGTGCTCATTACACACTGATCACGTCGACTGCACCGCAGGTACACGAAAGCCCCGTCCGACACGTGGTCGAACGGGGCTGACAGTGCCTATTGGTGCGCTACCTGATCACGTCGTCAGGGCTCGGCCCGGCGCCGTACTGCGTTGCGTGCTCGGGGCAGGCGTACTGAGTGAGCGGGGCTCCGCCTGCGCGCTCGATGGAGCCGACGACCACGGGGGCGTTGGTCTTGTGTCCGCAGTGGACGCACCACGCGGTGAACGGCTCGGCGGTGTCTGCGTGCAGCCATTCGCGGGTCATGCGACCACCGCCGTGACGCCCTCGGGCATGTAGGCGTAATCGATGCCCACAAGGGCGAGAGCGACCGCTACACGGCGCTGCGCCTGCTGCTGCCTCTCGATCCACGGGCCCATGTACGGCGGGATGCGGAACGTTCGGGGCGGGGGCGGCATGGTCCGGGCGAGGACGTGCACAGGGATCGGTGTGCGGGGCGCGCAGATGACGACCGGGGCGGGTCGGGGCGAGTCGGCGGGGGCGCGGTGACGACCCCGGGCGGGGACGAGTAGGCGCAGCAGCCACGTACAGGCGCGGACGATAAGGTCTCGCATGTCCTGCGCCACGAAGCGCTCTGACGTATCCCCGGTAAAGCCGGGAGGAACTCGGAGGTGTGTTCCTGGGTCCGATGACTTACTGCGCCCCGAAA
>NZ_JBEZNF010000027.1:0-125986 GCF_040653095.1 Streptomyces sp. NPDC048057 | reverse complement strand
GTCAAAGTTCAGACTGCCGCCGCCCTGCTCAAGCACTTTGTCTGCGGCGGCCATGACCTGCAGACGGTAGAACTGCTCCGCCTCGATCAGAGCCGAGGGCCCGCGCCGGGCGCGTTCACCCGCGTCTCAGACGGTCGTCTTCGCCGTCTCCTTGTCGTCCCTGTCCGTGCCCTTGGCCTTCCGGGCCCGGACGTGTGCGAGGAAGTCCTTCAGTTCGCGCTTGACGACGGGAGCGAGGAGGTACAGGCCGATGATGTTGAAGACGGCGAGGGTGAAGAGCACCGCGTCGGCCAGGTCGATGAGGGTCTGGAGGGTGAGCAGGGACCCGGCGATGGAGAAGACCGTGTAGATGGTCTTGTAGGTGATTTCGCTGGTGCGGCTGCGGCCGAAGAGGTAGGTCCATGCCTTGAGGCCGTAGTACCCCCAGGTGAGCACGGTGGAGATCGCGAAGAGGAGCACCGCGGCGGTCAGGACGTAGGGGAACCAGGGAAGCACCGTCTCGAAGGCGTCCGAGGTGATCGTCACGCCGCCGATGGACTCGCCGTCGCGGGCGTCGCCCCAGCTGGCGGGGTTGGCGATGACGATGGTCAGGGCGGTCATGGTGCAGATGACGACGGTGTCGATGAACGGTTCGAGCAGCGCGACCAGGCCCTCGCTGGCGGGGTGCTTGGTCTTGACCGCCGAGTGGGCGATCGGCGCGGAGCCGAGACCGGCCTCGTTGGAGAACGCGGCGCGCTTGAACCCGATGATCAGTGCGCCGAGCACGCCGCCCGCGACGCCCTCGGGGGCGAAGGCGCCCTCGACGATCGTGCGGATCGCGGTGGGCACGGCGGTGATGTTGACGAGGATGACGATGAGGCAGGCGACGATGTACATGCCGGCCATCGCGGGAATGAGACGGCTGGTGACCGAGGCGATGGAGCGGATGCCGCCCAACAGCACGATGCCGACGAGTGCGGCGACGAGGATGCCGAAGAGCAGGGCGCCGGCGGAGGAGCCCACCGTGCCGTCCTCGCCGCCGCTGACCGAGACGAGTTGGGCGTAGGACTGGTTGACCTGGAAGAGGTTGCCGCCGAAGAGCCCGAAGAAGAGGATCATGATCGAGGCGAGGAGGGCGAGGACCTTGCCGAAGGCCCCGCCCGCCTTTCCGAAGCGGTCGGCCAAGCCCTTGGGCAGGTAGTGCATCGGTCCACCGGAGATGGTGCCGTCGGCGTGGACTTCGCGGTACTTCACGCCGAGGGTGACCTCGACGAACTTGGTGGCCATGCCGAGGAGGCCGCAGAGGATCATCCAGAAGGTGGCCCCGGCGCCGCCGATGGAGACGGCGACGGCCACGCCGGCGATGTTGCCGAGTCCGACCGTGCCGGAGACGGCGGCGGTCAGCGCCTGGAAGTGGTTGACCTCGCCCGCCGAGTCCTTGTCGTCGTACTTGCCGCGGACCACGTCGAGAGCGAGGCGGAACGAGCGCACCTGGACGAAGCCGAACCAACAGGTGAAGACGAGACCGGCGACCACCAACCAGGCGACGATGAGCGGTAGGTCCGTCCCGCCGACCGGCACGGCGTAGAAGACGATCTCGCTCATTCGGGTGGCTATGGGTTCGAAGAACCCACTGACGGATTCGTCGACGTTCTCGGTGATGGAGTCGAGTGTCACGTTGGCTTCCTCAATGGCGCAGGGAACGGCGGAGTGATGGCGCCTCCGCCGTTCGATGTGCGGTGGGGCATATGGGTGAGCGTCGAAATCCCGGTGCGGCGCCCGCAGTGAATTCGAATGATTGGTCACCCTGGGCTGTCTGCGGGAATCGAGCCCGGTCTCTCGATCAGTGGGCCCGGTAGCTGCGAAGTTGGGCATTTCTACCATGCCCCTTGCCCACATTTTAGTGACGCACGTCACATTGAGGGGGAGTGACTAATTAAACGTTGGACGAGTGATGCGATCTTCATCCGCATCCAGAAATATGTTTGTTGGGTGCCCCTTGACCCGAAACAGTTTGGGTTTTGGTCAATTGGTGGTTAAGGGGGCCTATTTTAACCTTCGTGGCGCGGTGGACCACCGCTGTGCGGAGTTCGCTGCGGTATCGGAAGACGACGGCAGGGGGCCGGCCCGTCCGGTGTCTGCACGGACGGGCCGGCCCCCTGCGCGCGGACGACCAGCAGCCCGAAGGCCCTGGTCAGACGTCCAGTTCGTGGGTCTCCAGCCAACTGTTGAGCTGCACCATGAACTCCAGACCGGTACGGGACGGCCAGCCGACCCCCTCCGGCCGCGGAGCGCCGCTGCGGTCCACCAGGGAATGCACCGGTGCGCTGGAGTCGGCTGCCAAGCGGTCGAACTCGGTGCGCAACGCCGCGTCGTAGGCCGGATCGTGGCTGATCGGATAGGCGCTCTTCTTGCGTTCCGCGATGCTCTCCGGGAGCAGGTCCCGGGTCGCCGCCCGCAACAAGCTCTTCTCCTTCCCGTCGAAGGTCTTCATCGCCCAGGGGACGTTGAAGGCGTACTCGACCAGTCGGTGGTCGCAGAACGGCACGCGGACCTCCAGGCCGACCGCCATGCTCATCCGGTCCTTGCGGTCCAGCATGAACGGCACGAAACGGGTGAGGGCGAGGTAGGTCACCTCCCGGATCCGCCGCTGCGCCGCGTCCTCGCCGGGGAGTACGGGCACCTCGGCCAGGGCGTCGGCGTAGCGCTGGGCGCGGTAGGCGTCCATGTCGAGCCCGGCGATCAAGCCGGGGTCCAGCAGCCCGGAGAGCGTGGGGATCAGGTCGTAGCCGGCGGCCACCCAGGGGAACGTGCCGGCGTCCCGCAGCGCGGGGGAGTGGAACCAGCCGTATCCGCCGAACAGTTCGTCGGCCGCCTCGCCGGAGAGCGCCACCGTCGACTGCTCGCGCACCGCCCGGAACAGCAGGTACAGCGAGGCGTATCCGTCGCCGAGCAGCGCGGCGGGCGAGTCGTAGGCCGCCGGGACCACGGCCCGGGTCCGGGGGTCGGCGAGTTCTTCCAGGCTGAGCACCAAATTGGTGTGGTCGGAGGCCACGTGCTTGGCCATCTCGGCGGCGAACGGGGCGTCCGGGGAGCTGTGCACCGAGTTCGCGGCGAAGTCCCGCTCGTTCCCGGCGAAGTCCACGGAGAAAGTGCGCACCGGTCCGCCCCCGCGCCGGGCGAGGGAGCGGGCGGCCAGGGCGGTCACCACGCTGGAGTCCATCCCGCCGGACAGCAGGGTGCACAGGGGCACGTCGGCGATGAGCTGGCGCTCGACGATGTCCTCCAGCAACGCGCGCACCGTGCGCACGGTGGTGTCCAGGTCGTCGGTGTGCTCGCGCGCCTCAAGGGCCCAGTAGCGGTGCAGGCGCAGCCCCGTGCGGCTGAAGCGGAGCAGATGGCCGGGGAGGAGTTCGTGCATGCCGCGGAAGATCGCGTGCTTCGGCGTCTTGACGCCCGACAGGAGTTCGCGCAGCCCGTCCCGGTCCACGACGGGGCGCACGTCGGGGTGGGCGAGGATCGCCTTGGCCTCCGAACCGAACAGCAGGCCGCTTCCCGTGGGCTGGTAGTACAGCGGCTTGATGCCGAGCCGGTCGCGTACGAGCACCAACTCTTCGTTGCGGGCGTCCCAGATGCCGAAGGCGAACATTCCGTTCAACCTGTCGGCCATGCCGACGTCCCATTGCAGATAGGCGCGCAGCACGACTTCGGTGTCGCTCTCGGTGCGGAAGCGGTGCCCGAGCGCGCGCAGTTCCGCGCGCAGCTCGCGGTAGTTGTACACCTCGCCGCTGTAGGTGAGGGCGGTCAGTGCGCGGCCGTCGTGCTCGACGGTCATGGGCTGGGCCCCGCCCTCAAGGTCGATCACCGCGAGCCGTCGGTGCCCGAGGCCGACGTGGGTGTCCGCCCAGTACCCCTCCGCGTCGGGCCCCCGACAGGCCATGGTGTCGGCCATGGCCTTGAGCGTGCCGCGGGCGCCCGGCGCACCGGACGCACCGCTCAGGTCGCGCTCGAAGTCCACCCAACCCGTTATGCCGCACATGTCGTCCTCGCTCTCTTCGCGTGTCGGTCGGTCACCAGGTGACCGGGAACTCGTGGATGCCGTAGATGTCCGCGTCCTTCTTGAACGGCAGCTCGGCGGTCGGCACCGCGGAGCGCAGGGAGGGGATGCGGCGGAGCAGGGTCTCGTGGACGATCTCCAGCTCCAGGCGGGCGAGGTGCTGCCCGAGGCACACGTGTGCTCCGTAGCCGAAGGCCAGTTGGTTGCGGGTGCCGCGCCGGATGTTCAGCTCGCCGCCGTGGGGGAAGACGTCGGGATCGCGGTTCGCCGTGTTGCCGAGCGCGACCAGGACGTCCCCCGCCTCGATGAGGGAGCCGCCGAGTTCGACGTCCTCGGTGGCCACGCGGGTGGGGATGAACTCGGCGATGGTGAAGAAGCGCAGAAACTCCTCCACGGCGACCGGGATCTCCTGCGGGTTCGTGCGCAAGAACGCCGCGTCGTCCGGGCGGTCGAGCAGGGCCATGGTGCCCAGCGAGATCATGTTCGCGGTGGTCTCGTGCCCGGCTACCAGCAGCAGGAAGGCCATGCGCGCCAGGTCTTCGCGGCGGTACGTGCCGGCCCCGCGCAGTTTGACGATCTGGCGGCCCAGGAGGTCGTCGGGCGGGTCGGCCTCCTTGCGGGTGATGAGGTCGCTCAGGTAGTCGAGGAGGTCGTCGAGCGCCCGTAGGCGTTCCTCGGCCGAAACCCCGCGCAGCAGCAGGGAGTGGGAGCGGCTCTGGAAGAACTCGTGGTCCTCGTAGGGCACCCCGAGTTGGCCGCAGATCACGAGGGAGGGCACGGGCAGCGCGAGCGCCTCGACCAGGTCCGTCGGTTTCGGCCCGGTCAGCATCCCGTCGATGCAGTCGTCCACGATCTGCTGGATGTCCGGCCGCATTTCCTTGATGCGCTTCAGGGCGAATTCGCCGGTCACCGCACGGCGGACGTCCCGGTGCTCCGGTCCGTCCATGGAGATCATCGTGCGGCGGAAGTTCCCCGGCTGTCCGTCGACCTGGAACGGGAACCCCTGCTCCTGCCGGTCGGCGCTGAACCGTTCGTCGGTGAGCATGGTGCGGACATCGCCGTGACGGCTCACCGCCCAGACCGGCGCGCCGGGTTTCAAGGTGGCCAGGGTGACCTTGACGGGGCGCCCCTCCCGCTGGAAATCGACGTGCTGGGGATTGGGGGAGTAGGGGCAGGCGCGGGCGATTTCGAGCTGCTGGACGGAGGCCGTGGAGGAACGTGCCGTGGACATCTCGGAACTCCCTTTCTCGGTACGTCTCGGTACGTCTCGTTCTGGGTACGCCCCGGGGCGTCGTGGGCTTCGGGCCCGTCGACCGCGGTACGTCGAGGAGCGCGGCCCCGCTGACTCAGGACTCGGCGGCCGGCTCGCCGTGGCCCTGCCACGGGCGGGCGAGCACGAGCAACGCCAAGCCCGCGAGGACGGCGCAGCCCAGCACCACGACGGCCGTCGACATGGCGGTGGTGTCGCCCAGCACGCCGGGCAGCGGAGCGGCGGCGGCGCCGAGCACGAACTGGGAGCCTCCGAGCATGCCGGAGGCGGCGCCGGGGGCGTCGCTGCCGACCGCGAGGATGATGGTGGTCGCCGCGGGCAGCAGCAGCCCGATCCCGAAGGTCAGGCCGAACAGACAGGCCCAGGTGGTGGCGATGGCGTCGACGCCCACGGCGAGCAGGGCTACCAGGACGGCCAGGGACACGACGGTGACGGCCACGCCGACGGAGAGCAGCGCATTGAGCCGCACCCGCCCGGCCAGCCGCGCGAAGATCGTCCCGGCCGCCACGGTGCCGACCGCGTTGGTCGCGAAGACCAGGCTGTACTCCGTCGGAGACAGGCCGTAGCCGTCCTCGAAGACGAACGGCGAACCGGTGATGTAGGCGAACAGGGCGCCCAGCCCGAGGCCCATGACGAGCAGGTAGCCGACCATCTCGCGGCGCTGGAGCAGGCCGCCCATGGCGGAGAGCGCGGACCGCAGCCCACCGGTGCGGCGCCGTTCGACCGGCAGCGACTCCGGGACCCAGGCCCAGACCGCGAGCATCAGCAGCACTCCGGTCGCGGCCAGCGCCACGAACACCAGCCGCCACGAGCCGACGTCGAGGATGAGCCCGCCGGCCACCGGCGCCAGGATCGGCGCCGTCGACCCGATCACGCTGAGCGTGGTGAGCTGGCGGGCCGCATGGGTGCCGGTGAAGCAGTCGCTGACCACGGCCCGCCCGATGACGATCCCCGCGCTGCCGGCGGCGCCTTGCAACAGCCGCGCAGCGTCGAACACGGCGATGTTCGGGGCGACGGCGCAGACCAGGGAGAACACGCTGAACAGCCCGCACCCGGCCAGCAGCAGCCGGCGCCGGCCCGCCGCGTCGCTGACCGGTCCAAGGACGATCTGCCCGAGGGCGAGCCCGATGAGGCAGGCCGTCAGGGAGAGTTGGACGGAGGTCTTCGACGTGGCGAACGAGTCGACGATCTCGGGGAAGCCGGGCGCGTACATGTCGATGGCGAACGGCGACACCGCCGAGAGTCCGCCGAGGACGACGATCAGACGCCCCGTGCCGCTCTGAGCAGTCGCGGTGCTGGTGCTGTTGCTGGCGGTCATCGGTCTCCATCCGTGCGTCCTGCCGTGGGGGCAGTCGTGGATGGGAGTGCGCCGGGGCCTCCACCGCGCTGCCTGTCCCATGATCAGCGCCGTCAGCACGCGGTGGTGTGGAGCGGGGGACCGGGGAATGTGGAGCGCGGTGCGCGGTGCGGTGTCGGCGCGCGGTCGGTCGTGCTGCACCCGCACCCGGTCAGTCGTGCGTACCCGCACCCGGTCAGAGGCGGGTACGCACCCGGTCAATGGCGGGCGCGCCGGAACCGTGCCGGGGTCGTGCCCCGGTCGCGCCGGAAGGCGTAGCCGAAATTGCTCGCCGACGCGTAGCCGACCTCGTGGGCGATCCGGGCCATCGGCCAGTCGGTCTCGACGAGCAGGGTCGCGGCCCGGTCGAGGCAGCGGCGCCGGTGGTGCTCCATCACCGGCATCCCGTACAGGGCCCGGAACCCGGCGGTGAGCCGGCGCACCGACATCGACGAGGCGCGTGCCAACTCGGCCAGCGTCGGCGGTGCGTGACGCTCGCGCCACAGCAGGCCCGGGACCCGGCGCAACGCGGCCACCTCGTGATCGGCGAGCGCCGGCTCCCCGTCGTCAGCGCCCGACCCGGCGTCGGTGAGCCCGTCGATCATCGCGGCCAGCGCCGCCACCAACCGCGACTCCATGAACAGCAGGCGCCCCGGGGACGAGCGCCGGTGCAGGAACAGCTCCTCCAGCGGTCCGGCCACCGGACGCAGCGCCGGGGAGCCGCCGAGATAGCTCTCCCGCGCGACCCGCTCCGGCCCGATGGCGGACATGGCGCCCGCGCCGAGACCTTCGAGGTAGAAGTCGAGACCGGTCCAGCTCCCGGCGATCGACACCGCCCGGTAGCGCTCGCCGGCGTCGTGCGCGATCAGCCCCTCGGTGGGGCACCAGGGGCTCAGCGACACCGAGCCGGCGCTCAGGTCGCCGGTGCCGACGTCGGCCTCCCGGACCTGCATCCGCCCGTCCACGCAGTGCTCCAGCTCGAAGTTGTCGCCGGGGAAGGTGTAGCGGACCTGGTGCCCGCCGGTGAACGCGACGTCGTAACGGACGATGTGGAACCCGCTCCGCAGCGGCGTCACCTCGATCGTGCCGTCCCCGACCTCGGGGCGGAGTCGGTGCCGTACGGTGCCGTCGGGGCCCGCGTCGGCCTGCGCGATCGACGCGTAGTACGCCGCGTAGGTCGCGTTCAACGCGGTGGAACCGGCTGCGCCGGCGAGCTGGTGAACCCGGGTCACGGTATGAAGGTTAGCCTTCCCTTAGTTCCCTGCGCATCTCCTCCCTGGTCAGCTTCTCCCGGCCCGCTGCGCCACGGCCAGTCGCCGTCCGGCCAGTTGATGCCGAGTCGGCCGAGGTCCGGTCAGGCGATGCCCGGCCGGGCGCCGTCGAGCGACCGGAGGAGGGACTCGTACACCTTGGTCATGCCCGGGTAGCTGAGGGTGGGTTCGGGGTTCCACGGGCCGAGCCGACCGGTGCGCACGGCGGGGAGGTTGCGCCACAGGGCGTTGCTGTCGAGGTCCTTCGCCTGGAGACTGCTGGCGCGCACGTCGAGGAGGATGAGGTCGGCCGGGTAGCGGTCGACGAGTTCCCAGGAGAGCTTCTCCACGTAGACGCCGCCGCCGGTGGGTTTGATGACGTCCAGTCCGAGGCTCAGGAAGTCGGCGACGGCGGCGAATCCGGTCTTGGTGATCCGGATGCCGTCCTGGTCGGCCGAGGCGCACGCGACCCGGAGGCCCGGTTTCGCCGCGGCGGCCCGGCGCACGCTCTCGCGCGCCGCGGTGTAGGTCGCCTTCGCGCGGCGCAGCTCCGGAGTGTCGAAGTCGACGCCGAGGGCGGCCGCGAGGTCGGCGTAGCGCCCCACGGCGGTGTCGACCTCCGCCCCGTAGACCTCGATGGACAGGATCGGGAGCAGTCTCCTGGCGAGCGGCAGGTTGTTGGCGTCGAGTTGTTGGCGGCCGTACTGGAGGACGTCGACGATGAGGTCCGCGCGCACCCGCCCCAACCGCTCGACGCTGATGTGGCCCGAGATGTTGCCGACCGCGGTCACCTCGTCCGGGTTCACCTCGCCGAGGATGCTGACGTTGGTGCCGCCGCCCTTCTTCCGTATGTGGCCGTAGACGCCGACGGCGTGGATCCCGTAGTCCCACAGGGCGGCTGCCGCGGAGGCGTAGGCCACGATGCGCCGGGGGCGGCGCTCCAGCCGGATCGTGCGCCGGGTGTCGTCGGTGAAGCTCCAGCCGGCGTCTTCGCCAGGACCGGTCCGGCGGCGGTCGGCGGTCGGCGGGGAACAACCCCCGGCGCCGAGGGTGAAGAGTCCGAGGGCACCGGCGGTCAGAAGCCGTCGACGGCCGAGCGGGAGCTGCATGGGTCTCCTCAAGTCCACGGGTGCTTTCGGGGCAAAGTCGTTCGAGCGATCGAATGATCGCTCGACGCGAACAGCAACTAAGGTTAGCCTTACCCAAGTTGAGGCTGCCGTGATGGCGGCAATACCGTGCGTCACCAGGGGAAATGGGGTCGTGAGCCGTGGGGAGCAGTCGGGCCAGGCTGGTGTCCGGTTTAGGCGTCGCCCTGGTGGCCCTCGTGGCGGCGGCAGCCGTCAGCACCAGCATCGGCACCCGTGCCGTCCCGCTGAGCACGGTCGTGGACGCGCTCCTCCACTTCGATCCGCGCGACGTGGACCACCTCGCGGTACGCGAATTACGGCTGCCCCGCACCGCCCTCGGCATCGTCGCGGGAGCCGCGCTGGGACTGGCCGGGGCCGTGATGCAGGGCGTGACCCGCAATCCGCTGGCCGACCCCGGCATCCTCGGGGTGAACGCAGGCGCCGCGCTCTTCGTCGTCGTCGGCATCAACGTCTTCGGCATCACCGCCGTCTCCGGCTACCTGTGGTTCGGCCTGGTCGGCGCCGCGCTGGCGGCCTTCCTCGTCTACGCCGTGAGTTCGCTGGGCCGCGGCGGCGCGACACCGGTGAAACTCGCGCTCGCCGGAGCCGCGGTGAGCGCCGCACTGATGTCGCTGACCACGGCGATCCTGCTGATCGACACCGACACCTTCGACCAGTTCAGATTCTGGCGGGTGGGCTCCCTGTCCGGCCGGGACGGCACGGTCGTGGTGCAGGCCCTGCCCTTCGTCGCCGTCGGCGCGGCGCTGGCGCTCGTGTCCGGACGGATGCTGAACGCGCTGGCGCTCGGCGAGGACACCGCGCGCTCCTTGGGCCAGAACGTCGGCCGCGGCCGGGCGCTCGCGGCCCTGTCGGTGGTCCTGCTGTGCGGCGCCGCCACCGCGATGTGCGGTCCGCTCGCCTTCATCGGTCTCGCCGTGCCGCACCTGGCGCGCCTGATCACCGGGCCCAACTACCGCTGGATACTGCCGTACTCGATGGTCCTGGCGCCCTGTCTGCTGCTCGCGGCCGACGTCGTCGGCCGGGTGGCCATACCCCCTTCCGAACTCCAGGTCGGGCTGATCACGCCGATCATCGGCGCCCCGGTGTTCATCCTGCTGGTCCGTGCCCGCACGATGGTGGAGCTGTGATGAGCGAGAGCACCGTGACGGCGCCGTCCGCGGCGCAGGAGCCGGCGGCCCTGGAGGCCGCGCGCGAGATCGTGGCTGCGGCCCGCCGCCGCGACCGAAGGCGTACGGCCACCGTGGCGGCCGCCCTCGCCCTCGCCGCGCTGGGCGCCTTCATCGCCGCGCTGACGCTGGGCGAGTTCGACGTACCGGTGGCGGACGTCGTCCGCTCGCTCACCGGCTCGCTGTTCGGCACGGCCGCGTGGGAGAGCGAGTTCTTCGTCCTCGACGTACGGCTGCCGCGGGTGCTGACCGCCGTCCTGACCGGCGCGGCGTTCGGTCTGTCCGGTGCGCTCTTCCAGAGCCTGGTGCGCAACCCGCTGGCCAGCCCGGACGTCATCGGCATCACCTCGGGGGCCAGCGCGGCGGCCCTGGTGTGCGTACTGATCCTCGGACTGAGCGGACTGGCGGTCTCCGTCGGCGCGCTCGTCGGCGCCCTGGTCACCGCCGCCCTCATCTATCTGCTCGCCTGGCGCAACGGGATGAGCAGTTACCGCCTCGTCCTCGTCGGCATCGGCGTGGCGGCGGTGCTGTCCAGCCTGATTTCGTACCTGATGACGACCGCCCACGTCATCACCGCCCAGCGGGCGCTGGAGTGGCTGACGGGCAGCCTCAGCAGTCGCTCCTGGCCGCACGCGAACACCGTCGCGCTGTGCCTGGTCCCGCTGCTGGTCGCGACGGCGGTGCTCTCCCGCTCACTGGGCGCGCTGCGCTTCGGCGATGAGGTGGCGGCCGGGCTCGGTGTACGGGTGGAGGCCCGCCGCCTCGCGCTGCTCACCGTCGCGGTGGCCCTGGCCGCCGTGGCGACCGCGGCGGTCGGCCCGGTCCCGTTCGTGGCCCTGGTCAGCGCGCCGATCGCCCGCGTACTGCAACGCGGTCGCGGCCCCGCCCTGACGGCCGCGACCCTGGTGGGCGCGGTCTTGATGCCGGTGTCCGACTTCATCGGCCAGCACCTCTTCGATTCCACGGAGCTGCCGGTGGGCGTGATGACGGGCGTCGCGGGCGCCCCGTACCTGCTCCTCATGCTGGCCACCAACAACCGCTCGGGGCAAGTGGGCTGACCGCCGACGGCAAGAGACGAAGGACCGGGGAGGACCGGAACGGATGAGTGAACGTCACGTGCTGCGGGCCGAGGACGTCAGGCTGGGGTACGGCGGGCGACAGGTGCTCAAAGGGCTGTCGTTCGACGTCCCGCCGGGCGAGGTCACGATGGTGGTGGGCCCCAACGGCTGCGGCAAGTCCACCCTGCTGCGCGCCCTGGCGCGGCTGCTGCGCCCCACGTCGGGCGCGGTGTCCCTGAACGGCAGGGACCTGCGCAAGATGTCGACCCGTCAGGTCGCCGAGGCCCTCGCCATCCTGCCGCAGACGCCGGTCGCGCCAGCGGGCATCAAGGTCAGCGAACTGGTCAGCCAGGGGCGCTATCCGCACCAGAGCTGGCTACGGCGGTGGGGGAGCGAGGACGAGGAAGCGGTGGCGCAGGCCCTGCTCGTCACCGACACCGTGGACCTGGCCGAACGCCCGGTGGACGAGCTCTCCGGCGGGCAGCGGCAGCGCGTGTGGATCGCGATGGTGCTCGCCCAGCGCACCGGTCTGCTGCTGCTGGACGAGCCGACGACCTTCCTCGACGTACCGCACCAGGTGGAAGTGCTGGACCTGCTGACCGACCTCAACCGGCGGGAGGGGACCACCGTCGTCGCGGTGCTGCACGACCTCAACCTCGCCTGCCGCTACGCCGACCGGATCGTGGTGATGAAGGGCGGCACGATCGTCGCCGAGGGCCCGCCGACCCGGATCGTCACCGGGGAGCTGATGCGCACGGTCTTCGGCATGGACTGCCACGTCGTCGCGGACCCGGCATCCGGTACGCCGCTCGTCGTTCCCATCGGTCGTCATCACTGCGCGGTGGAGACCGCCGCGGCAGGGACTGCCGTACCCGGGAGTTCTGCACCCGGGACTGCCGCGCCCGAAGCCGATGCGGTCACTCGCCGATGAAGTCGATCTCGGGAGTCAGCAGGACGCCGGTGCGGTGGAGCACCTGCCGCAGCACGATGCCGACCGCCTCCCGGAATCCGGCCGCACTGGCCCCGTCGTCGGCGACGAGGGTGTAGTGCACGGAGGAGATGCGGACGCCGTGGGTGAGGGGCGCGTTCAGGCCGAAGCCGGCCTGTCGGATGAGCCAACTCGCACTGACCCGGGTGGAGCCGTCCGGGAAGCGGGACACCGGCGCACCGAGCCGGCGCAGCTTGGTCGCCATCGGGTCACCGACCTCGGGGCTGAAGAAGACGCTGCCGGTCGAACGGCGGTCCGGCTCGCCGGAGTCCAGCACCATGCCCTTCCTGCGGCGCACCGTCAGCACCGCCTCGGCTGCCTCGGCCGGCGGCACCCGGCTGCCCAGCGGCACGTCCAACTCGTCGGCCACGCTGCGATAGGTCACCGGGGTGCTCAACTCGTCCCGGCACAGCGCGAAGAGCAGGGACAGCACGGTCCACCGCCGGGACTTCTTGAACACGCTGGTGCGGTGGCCGAGCGCGCACGCATTCGCGTCCAGGACGGCACGGCGCCCGAGTTTCCAGTCCCACACCTCCAGGCTGCGCAGGGTGTCGGACACCTCCTGCCCGTAAGCGCCCACATTCTGTACGGGGGTGGCGCCGGTGGTGCCGGGAATCCCGGCCAGCATCTCCATTCCGACCAGACCTTCGTCGATCAGCTCCGTCACCAACTCCCACAGGGAATGGCCGGCCTGCACTTCGACCAGAACCCGTCCGTCGTCCATGGCGCCCATGATGCGTATGCCTCGGGTGGCGATCCGTAGGACGGGGAGATCGCACCCCCGGTCGCCGACGAGGACATTGCTGCCCTTGCCCAGACACACCGGAGGCGTGGGTGAATGGCGCATTTCACGGACGAACTCGGGGAATTCGGCGGGGTCGTGCAGCTCGGCCAGAGAAGAGGCCGGACCACCGATGCCAAGAGTCGTCAACGGGGCCAGCGGTACCCCGTAACTGACGTGCATAGGGACTCCTCGGAAACCAACGCGGAAAATTGACGAATGCAGGTGAGCCTTGTCCCGTCCGGCTGACATTCCGGCCAGGTGGTGTGACGCACGGACGAAGCCCCTGACGGAGGGGTTTCGGCCAACGGAGTCGACTCCACCGGAGGTTTCACACGATGGCCCGACCGCGCGACGTCGCGGTGTCCAGCGTCCTTTCCCGCCGGGCCCGGGCGTCCGGCGGGGGAGAGCGCTCCTCACCCCGGCGAACGGCCCAGGACGTCGTCGGCGAGTTGGACGAACCGCCGGGCGCGGGAGGCGTCGTGGCGCTGGAACAGGCTGCGCAGCTCCGCCAGGCGCGCGTGACACCGTGCCGAAGGCACCTGCACGGCGAGATGGAGCGCCGCCTCGGCGGCCTGCGCCGCACCGTCGCATTGTCCCAGGGACAGCCGTGCCTGGGCCAGTGAAGCGTGGTGCAGGAGTCGGTTGCGGGGCTGGCTCTCGTCGAAGAGCTCCAGGCCGTGGGTCAGATCACGAACGGCCTGCGCGGGCCGGCCGGCCTCCAGTCGGGCCCGTCCCGCGTCGCCCACCAGCACGGCGGGCGTGACCCAGTAGGCCCAGGGCTCCCGCTCCCCGGCCGGCCCGTCCGCATCGCCCATGGCCTCGCGGATGGCGGCGGTTTCGTCCAGGGCGCGTTCGCACCCGGCCAGGTCGCCGAGGCAGGCGTGGGCCCTGGCCTGCCGGCTGGCCAGCAGCGCCTGCCCCGGGCTCGGCGACTGGTCGGCGGTGCCCTGGCGGGCGATCTGGATCAGCCGGAGTGCCTCCTCGCCGCGGCCGTGCCAGGCGGCCTGGTAGCTGAGGCAGGAGATGATGTGCGCGGCGAGCGCGCGATCGCCCGCGGACCGCGCGGACTTGAGGGCCTGGAGTAGATAGAGCCTGCCGTGGGTCTCGTCACCGAGGTCGACCGCCATCCAGCCGACGATCTGGCCGAGTTCCGCCACGAGCCGGTGCAGCCGGACGCCGGTGTCCTGGTCGTACGAGCAGGCGCCGACGAGCCGGACGGTCCACCGCAGGTCCTGGGCCGCCCAGTCGAGCAGCATCCGGCCGCCGCGGTCGTCGTCGAGGCGCCGGAACTGGGCGATGCGCTCGCTGATGAGGTCGAGCAGGACGGCGTCGATGCCCTCGCCGCGGAGCTGGGCGGTGGGCGGGGCGTCGCGGTTGAGCAGCCAGTCCAACGCCATGGTGACCGGGTCGTGGTCCGCCGCGGTGATCGACGACGGCGGGGTCCGCTGGCGTGCGGACCCGGGCGGGGGCGGCCCGGCCAGTGCATCCGACTTCCGGTACTCGTCGAGTCCCGGCGGCGGCGCGGGGAACTTGTCGGGCCACAACGCGTGCAGGGGTACGGGTTCTCCCAACCGCTCGGTGAGGATGTCCGAGACCACCCGGGGCAGAACGTGCCGCGGGCACGCCCCTTTCAGCCAGTTGTACGGCGCCTTGGCGCTGATGGTGCCTGCACCGCACACCCGGTTGATCTCGCGGGCCAGTCGGTCCGGGGACCAGGACAGCCGATACAGGCACTCGGCTAAGAGAGAAGGATTGTGCATCTACTGACGTCTCCCCCGTCTCGGTCCCGGAGTGTGGGGTGGTCACGCAATCCGGTCCATCGTCCTACCGAGAGTGCCCGTTTTTCAAGCGGGGAATGACATGGTCACGATCTCGTAGTGATGGGCGGCGCGACGGGGGTCGATATTGAGGTTTTAGGGCACGGTGGCCGATATTTTGACGCAGGATTCACTTGAATGCGGTGTTGACTTCGGCGGCGCGGGCGGTGGGTAGGCGTTCCGGTCGTAGTGCCCTCCAGTAAAGCGCACCCCCCGCGGCCAGTAATGTGATGGCGAACACAAAGGGGGCGCCGAATGATCCGGTGATTTCGGCCAGCCAGCCGGTCAGCAACACCCCTCCGGTGGTGGCCGCCGTATTGGCGAAGTTCATCAGTCCGCCCACCGCGCCGATCGCGTGCGGCGGTGCGAGGAGACCCGGCAGGCTCCACGCCACCGGCGCGGCCACGGCGAGACCGCCGAGGGAGAGGGACATCCAGAACACCGCGGCGAGCGGCGATCCGGCCCACCCGGCGAAGCCGATGGTGGCGCCCAACGCGAGGCCGCCCAGCAGCACCGGCCTCCGGGCCGCGATGACACCCCGGCCGTTCCGCACCAACCGATCAACCAGCCAACCGCCGAAGACGAATTCGGCGACGGCCGCCACCAGCCACGGCACCATGGCGTACAGCCCGGCCTGACCCAGCGTCACGTCGAACTGCTGCTGGAAGAACACGGGCATCCAGGTCAGCACCACGTTGATGGTGTAGCCGTAGCAGGCGAAGCCCAGGCAGATCGCCCAGATGCGGCGGGACCGCAACACCTTCCGCCATGCGCCCGCCGACGCGTGCGCCGCCTGCCCTTCCCCGGCGCCGCCGGGATCCGCGCCGGGTGACGGGGGCCGCTCGGCCGGATCGCGGTACCCCCACCACCACGCCACGGTGAACACCACGCTCAAGGCGGTGGTGAACAGGAACCCCGCCCGCCACCCCCAGGTGCTGATCACCCACGCCAGCACCGGGAAGGCGAGCATGTTCGCCACCTTCGTCGCGCCGTCGAACAGCGCGGTGGCCCTGCCCCGCTCCACCTGGGGAAACCACAACGCGGTCGCCTTCGCGGCGCTGATCATCGACGGCCCCTCGGCCACGCCCAACAGCACGCGGGCCAAGATGACGGGTCCGAGGCCGGACGCCACGGCCGGAACGAGGCTCGCCACCGCCCACAGCGGCACGGTGACGCGGTTCAGCCACTTCACCCCGATGCGGTCGACCAGCAGACCGGAAGGGAGCTGGACCAGGCAGTAGGACCAGCTGAACGCGGCCAGCACCCATCCGAGTTCGCTCAGACTCAAGCCGAATTCCTGTGCCAGCGGGGTACTGGCCACGGACAGGACCGCCCGGTCGAAGAAGTTGACGACGATTCCGCCGGCCAGGAGCGAGCCGATGGCCCAACGGGTGCGGCCGGGGGAAGTCATGGGAGGAAGGAGTCCTTCGTCGGTCGTGGAGGTCACGGGTCGGGGCGCCGCTCAGGCGCTGTCGGCCCGGTGGATTCCCGATCTCTTCCGGGGGCGGCCGACGGTCGGTTCGCCCAGGACGCGTTGGCCTGCCGCCACGTCGTCCAGCACCAGTGCCTGCGCGCCGATCAGCGCGTCGTCCCCGATGGTCAGCGGCCCGAGCACGGTGGCGGACGTGCCCAGCGTGACGCGGTCGCCGACCTGGGGGTGACGCCGCTCGCCGCTGGGCCGCAGCATGTCCCGCCACCAACCGACGGCACCCAGCGTGACCTGTTGGTAGATGGTGACGTCGTCACCGACCACGGCGGTCTCGCCGATCACCACGCCGGTGCCGTGGTCGATGAACAGCCGCCGGCCGATGCGGGCCCCCGGATGGATCTCCACACCGGTCAGCACGCGGGCCCCGTTGGTCAGCACCCGGGCGGCGATCCGGTGCCGCCGCCGGTACAGACGGTGCGCCACGCGATGGATCCACAGTGCGGGCAGCGTGGAATGGAGCACGGCCTCCGCCCGGGAGGCGATCGAGGGATCGCGGGCCAAAACGGTCTCGACGTCCTCGCGCATGCGGGCCAGCGGGCCGTTCCCGGCGCGCCGGGCGCCGAACGGCACGGCGTTCGCCTTCGGTTTCCGGTCGGGCTCGGAGATGAGCATTCCTCAGTTCCCCATGCTTTCTACCTTCTCCCAGCTCTCCTTCGAGCCGGAGTCCGCGAAGACCGTGACGACGACGTCGTCGGGGCCGAGCTTCTTCGCCTGCTCCTGAGCGATCAGCCAACTCGCACCGGCCGAAGAACCGATCCTGGTGCCGGTCGCCTGCCAGAAGTCGTACATGGCGCGCATCGCTTCGGAGTTCGACACCTGGGCGCTCTCGAACTCCGGGAGGAGTTTCTCCACGAACGGTTGGAGCATGCCGTAGGTCAGTCCGCCGGCCCCTGCGAACTTGGGCTCGGAATTGGGGGGTTCGGGCGTGCCGTACGGAAGCTCGGCGGGTGTGACGCCGACGATGGCGAGGTCGGGGGAGACGCTGCGCAGCGCTCGGGCGACACCGGCGAGCATGCCGCCGCTGCCGACCGCGGCCACCACCGCGCGGGCCCGGGCGCCGTCGAGCTGCCCCACGATCTCCCGGCCGGTGAAGAACTGGTGCGCGGCGACGTTCGCCATGTTCCGGTGCTGGGCCAGCAGCGTCCAGGTCGGGTCCTCCTCGGCGATCTCCGAGGCGCGCTGCATGATGGCGAGGGGGAACTCGGAGGCGGGCACCAGGTCGATGGCGCATCCCGCTTCGGACAGGTGCGTCAGCAGGCTCTGCGGCACCGAGTCCGGCATCACGGCCCGTACGGGAATGTCGGTGAGCCTGCTCAGACCGGTCAGGGCGCGGGCCATGTTGCCGCCCGAGCAGTCGATGAGCTTCAACGGGCCTTGTTTGCCGCTGTGTTCGTTGACCGCGCGGCAGAGCATGGAGTACGCGGGACGGTCCTTGGCGGAGCCGGTCGGATTCCGCAACTCGTACTTGGCCAGGATCTTCGCCCCGCCGGGCGGGCCGGGCACCTCGACGAGCGGGGTGCCGCCCAGCGTGGCCCGGAATTCACGGAGTAACGGATAGCGGGCGAGCGCCGTGGTCTCGTCCACGGGGGAATCCAGCGGCTCGGTCACGGAGAGTTCGATGTGCGGAGGTCGTGCTGCCATGGGGCTCACGGTCCCTTCGTCGATCGGTCGATTCGTCAGTGCATCGGTGCATCGGTGCATCGGTCAGCGCGGTCCATTCCGTGCAGTGGTGCGTCGTGCACGGGCGGACGGTCGTTCACGAGCCAGGGCCTGTCTCACGGAGATTCGGCGGCCTTGGCCGCAGTCACCACTTCGCCGAGTCGGGCGGGCGTCGGATGGGACAGCAACTCCCGCAGGGGCACCGTCACCCCCAGGGTCTCCCGCATCCGGTTGAGCATTCGCGTGCCCATCAGGGACTGTCCGCCCAGTTCGAAGAAGTCGTCGTGCATGCCGATTCCTTCGAAGCCGAGGAACTCCTCCCACAGCGCCACGATCCGCTTCTCGGTGTCGTCGCGCGGGGCGGTGTAGTCGGAGCGCAGACCGCTCGGCCGCGTCGACCGTTCCCGGGCGGCGCCCTGCTCGTCGAGGTGCCCGGCCCGTTCCGATCCGCCCGTGGCCCCCGGCCCGCCGCTCGGCTCGATCCAGTGGCGGTCCCGCTGGAACGGATAGCCCGGCAGCGCGACGCGGCGCCGCGCCCCGTCGTGCCACGACCCCCGGTCCACCGCGCCGCCCGCCAGCCACAGGTCGCCCAGCCCGAGCAGCAGCGTCTCCAGGTCGTCGCCGTCCTCGCCCGGCCGGCGCATCGTGCGGACCACGGAGATCCCCCGCCGGCCCATGAGCGTCGCCCGGGACAGGGCGGACAGCGCGGTGCCGGGCCCGACCTCGACCAGGACCGTACGGCCCCGGGACGCCGCGGTGCGCACCGCGTCCGCGAAGCGCACCGGCCGGCGCGCGTGCGCGCCCCAGTAGGCCGGGTCGGTGGCCTGCTCGGGGGTGATGGGCGCCCCGGTCACCGCGGAGACGAACGGCCGCTCGCCGGGGGAGAGCGCGACGCCGCGCACCGCCTCGGTCAGCGGCCCCACCACCGGGACCATCATCGGCGAGTGGAAGGCGTGGGACGTGTGCAGCCGCCGTGCCGTCGTCCCCGCGCCGGCCAACGCCTCCTCCAGTGCGGCCACGCCCTCCTCGGGGCCCGCCGCCACGCACAGGGCGGGAGCGTTGACCGCGGCGAGCGACACGCCCGCGGGCAGCAGCGGCGCGATGCCCTCCTCCGTGCCTTCGATCGACAGCATCGCGCCCGGCGGCTGCGCGCGCATCAGTCGTCCGCGCAGGGCGACCAGACGCAGCGCGTCCTCCATCGACAGCACCCCGGCCACGCACGCGGCCGTCAACTCGCCCACGCTGTGGCCCACCATGGTGTCCGGTTCGACGCCCCGGCGCAGCAGCAGCCGCGCCAGCGCGTACTCGGTGGCGAAGAGCGCGGGCTGGGCCACCTCCGTCGACGTCAGCCGCTGCGCATCGGCGGCCGTTCCGTACAGCACCTCGCGCAGGTCGAAGCCGAGGTCGGGGCGGAGCAGCCGGGCGGCGCCATCGATGTCGGCGGCGAAGCCCTCGTCCGTCCGGTACAGGCCCCGGCCCATCGTGGGGAACTGGCTGCCCTGGCCCGGGAAGAGGAACACCGTGCGCGGTCGGCCGGTGCCCGCGTCGCCCTGGCGCGAGCGGCCGGCGTCCGCGCCGCGCAGCAGCGCCGCCGCCCGCTTCGGATCGGGCGGCACGAGGACCGCCCGCCGGTGCCGCATCGGCTGCCTGCCGGTCTGGAGGGTGTGCGCCGCGTCGGCGACGTCCGGGGCCCCGGCGCCGTCGAACACGGTGGCCAGCCGGCCCGTCGCCGCCTCCAACGCCTGCGGTGTCCGTGCGGACAGCAGCAGCACCTGCGGCCGGTCCGCGGCCCGTGCGCCCGCGTCCGGCCGCGGGGCCTCTTCGAGGATCACATGGGCGTTGGTGCCGCCGATGCCGAAGGAGCTGACCCCGATGCGGCGCGGCAGGCCGTCCGGCTCCCACGCCGTGCGCCGGGCGTTCACTCGAAACGGCGTGGCGTCGAAGTCGATCCGCGGGTTGGGCTTGCGGAAGTGCAGGGTGGGGGCGAGTTCGCGGTGCTGGAGTTGGAGGACGGCCTTGATCAGGCTCGCGATGCCGGCCGCCGACTCCAGATGCCCGATGTTGGCCTTCACCGAGCCGAGGGCGCAGTAGCCGGTGTCTTCGGAGAAGTGCCGGTGGGCGCCGGTCAGCGCCTTCACCTCGACGGGGTCGCCGACGGGCGTGGCGGTCCCGTGCGCCTCGACGGCGGTGACGCTGCGGGCGTCCACTTTGCCCGCGCGCAGCGCCGCGAGGACCACCTGCTGCTGCCCGGCGACGCTGGGCGAGGTGTAACCGACCTTGCGGGACCCGTCGTTGTTGACCGCGGAGCCCTTGAGCACGGCCAGCACCCGGTCCCCGTCGGCCAGGGCGTCCACGAGGCGCTTCAGCACCACGGCACCGACGCCGCTGCCGAAGACGGTGCCCTGCGCCTCGGCGTCGAAGGGGCGGCAACGGCCGTCGGGCGAGTGGATCAGCCCGCGCTCGTAGCGGTACCCCACCCGGTGCGGCACCCGTACGCACACGCCCCCGGCGAGGGCGAGGTCGCAGGCCCCGGTGAGCAGCGACTGCACTGCCTCGTGCACGGCCACCAGCGAGGTGGAGCAGGCGGTCTGCACCGACATCGCGGGCCCGGTGAAGCCGAGCAGATGGGCGGTGCGGGTCGCCAGGTAGTCCTTGTCGTTGTGGATCTGGAGCTCGAAGACGGCCGAGTCGAGGACGATCCGACGGCCGCCCAGCAGGTTCGACATCAGATACGCGGGCAGGTTGGCGCCCGCGAAGACGCCGCCGGAACGCACCGCTCGCGGGTCGATCCCGGCGTGCTCCATCGCGTGCCAGGCGCATTCGAGGAAGATCCGCTGCTGCGGGTCCAGCAGTGCCGCCTCCCGCGCGCTGAAGCCGAAGAACCGTGCGTCGAACAGGTCGAAGCCGTCCAGCAGCGGTGCGGCCCGCACGTACTCCGGCCGTTCGAACTCCGCCCGCTCGACGCCTTCGGCGAGCAGTTCGTCCTCCGTCAGCGGGGTGAGGGACTCGACGCCGTCCCGGAGGTTGCGCCAGTAGGCGTCGACGTCGTCGGCGCCGGGGAAGCGGCCCGCCATCCCCACGACGGCGACGTCCGTGGGGGAGGGGGGCTCGGCGGTGCCGGGCACGGTCACTCCACGATCCCGGGTGTCGCCGAGGGCACGAGGGCGTGCCGCCCGATGTCGTACGTCGTGGTGCCGTCGAGGGCGAGGTCCGCACAGATCCGCCCCCACAGCGGGATGAACTTGAAGCCCCAGCCGGCCACGGACACCACGACGTTCTCCCCGCCGTCCACCAGCGCACCGGCGTTCCCCAGGAAGAACTGGCGCCCGGGGTCCTTCGGCAGCATCGCCAGACCGGTGGCCAGCTCCGCCGGCCGGGGGTCGACCCACGGCATGTGCGCGGTCGCCCAGTCGACGACCCGTTCCACCTGCCGCGGGGCCGGCAGGCCCTTGGAGGCGTCGGCGTGTTCCAACCCGTCGACCTCGAAGACGGGGCCGAGGCGGAGGTCGTCGCTGGTGGACCACGGGTTGGGCGGGAACCCGTAGAACAGGTTGGTGTCCTCGTCCGTGGGCTGCTGGAAGGCGAACCAGAACGGCCGCTCCGGCTCGCCCTTGCGCTGGTGGACCGTGACCAACGGCAGTTCGTACAGGCCGACGGCCAACTCGACGCCCCACGCGCCCAGGATGTCGTTGGCGTGCGCGCCGTTCGCGAGCACGACCTTGTCGGCGCGGTAGGTGCGCTCCGCCGTCTCCACGGTCACGCCGTCGGAGTCCGGGCGCACGGCCGTGACCTGCACGCCCGCACGCAGCACCGCCCCCTGCTGCTGGGAGAGCTGGAAGAGCGCGCTGACGGTGCCGCGCACGTCGATGGTCCCGCCGTCCCGCTGGAGGAAGCCCTCGTAATGACCGGGCAGGTTGGCGAAGCCGTAGCGCTGCTCGATCTCCGGGCGGGTCAGCCATTCGTAGGGAACGCCCATCTCGTCCATGGCGCGTGCGGTGCCGGAGATCTGGCCCTCGTTGGTCTTCACTTCGGTGTCGCCGAACCACAAGCTGCCCACCGCGTGCAGGAGCTTGCGGCCGGTCAGCGACTCCAGCTCCCGCCACATCGGCAGCGCCTCAAGGGTCAGGGCGAAGATGTCCCGCTGGGTGTACTGGAGGCGCCAGTGCCGCTCGGCGCCGCTGGTGCCGCCCCGCTCGTTCATGAAGCCGTACCGCTCCAGGACGAGGACCTTGCGGTTGCCGCGCCGGGCGGCCTGCCAGGCCGTGGACAGGCCGATCGGCCCGCCGCCGATGACGATGAGGTCGTAGTGCCGGGTGCTGTCGCTCATGGGTGTCACTCGTTTCTGCACAGGAGGGGCGTGCCGGGGGAAGGAGAAGGGGGAAGGCCAGGGGGAACGGGGTCATGGGGGGAAGGGAGGGGAGGACGTCAGGGGGCGGGACGGGCGATGAGCCCGGCCACGGCGGCCACGGTCTCCGCGGGCCGCTCCCGGGGGTAGAAGTGCCCGCCGTCGAAGACGTGCTCGGTGAAGTCGCGGCGGGTGAAGTCCGCCCATTCGCGGACGTCCCGCGGCGTCACCGAGGGGTCGTGCGCCCCGCAGAACGCGGCGACGGGCACGTCCAGCGGCGGTGCGTCGGCGCCGAACCGGCCGGACTCCAGCACCCGGTAGTCGTTGCGCACGAGGTCCACGACGAGCTGCGCCAGGTCCGTGCCGGGGCGCACGTCCGCGGGGATGCCGCCGAGCCGTACGAGTTCGGCGAGGACCCCCTCGTCGTCCCGGTGCAGCAGGTCGTCGACGTCGATCCTCGGCGGTGCGAACTGGCTGGAGACGATCAGCCGGTCCGGCGTCGGATGGCCCGACTCCGCCCAGCCGCGGGTGATCTCGTACCCGACCGCGGCCCCCATGCTGTGACCGAAGAACGTGAACGGCAGGTCCAGCAGCGGGGCGAGTTCCACCCCGAGCAGTTCGGCCAGCTCGCCCATGTCGTCGACGAGGGGGTCGTCGATGCGGTCCTCGCGACCGGGGTACTGCACCACCAGCAGGTCGGTGTCCGGGGACAGCCCGGCGCGCCAGGGACGGTAGAAGGAGGCGCCGCCGCCCGCGTACGGGAAGCAGACGAGCTGGTGGCGGGGTGGGACGGGGCCGGGGACGTGCTTGATCCAGGGGGTGGTTCGCCCCAGGTACATGGGTTCACCTCGTGGCAGTAGGAGACGCGCCCCAGGGGCGTGAGGTCAGGGCTGCTCGGCCGCGAGCCGTTCGGCGACGTCCGCCCGCAGCGCCTTCTTGTCGATCTTTCCGATGCCGGTCAGCGGCAGCGCGGCCACGATCTCCAGCCGCTCGGGGAGCTTGAACGCCGCCAGCCCCTGCTGGTCGAGGAAGCGGCGCAGCTCCCGCAGCCCGAGTGCGCCCGACCCGTTGAGGACCGCGTACAGGCACACCGCCTCGCCGTACAGTTCGTGCGGCATGGCGACCCCGGCGGCCTGGGCGATCCGCGGGTGGCGCTGTGCGACGGACTCCAACTCCTCGGCGGAGATCTTCTCCCCGCCCCGGTTGATGGAGTCCCGCACCCGCCCTTCGAGGACGACGTTGCCGAGGCCGTCGAGGCGGACGAGATCGCCGGTGCGGTAGAAGCCGTCGGCCGTGAACGCCCCCGAGGTCGCCTCGGGATTGCGGTAGTAGCCGGCGACGGTGTACGGGCCGCGGGTCAGCAGTTCGCCCGTGTCACCGCGGGCCACCGGCCGGTCCTCGGCGTCGACGATCCGCAACTCGTCCGACGGGCTCGCCGCACGGCCCTGGGTGGTGTGGACGACCTCGTCGGGGTCGTCGAGGCGGGTGAAGCAGAGCAGGCCCTCGCTCATGCCGTAGCACTGCTGGAGCGTGGCGCCCAGCTCGGCGCGGACCCGGGCGGCGGCCTCGGCGGCCGGCCGGGCACCACCGACCTGGATCACCCGCAGACTGCTCAAGTCGGCCGCGGACCCGGGCGCGGCGGCCAGCCACTGGAGCATCAGCGTCGGCACGAGCGTGCAGTGGGTCACCCGCTCCTGCTCGATCAACGCGAAGGCGGCGGCCGGGCTGTTGGGATTCGCGAGCACCACCCGGCCGCCCGCGACCAGGGTGCCGAGCACCCCCGGACAGTTCATGACGAAGCCGTGTTCCGCGGGCATGACCGCCAGCGTGACCGAATCCGCGGTGACGCCCGCGATGTCCACGGCGGTACGGATCATGTAGCCGTAGCCCTCGTGGGTCCGCGGGATCGCCTTCGGCGGACCCGTGGTGCCGCCGGAGAGGAGGAAGACGGCGGCGTCATGGGGCGCGGCACCGGACGCGTCCTGCACACCGTCCGGTGCGGTGCCGCCGGTGCCGGGGCGGCACAGCTCCACCAGGTCCGTCTCGCCCTCGCCGAGCGGGCCCGTGCCCCGTACGAGCAGATGGCGCAGCCCGGGGTGGCGCCCCCGCAAGGTGCGGGCCAGCGCCAGCCGGTCGAAGCGCCGGGTGCCGCTGTCCACGGCGAGTGCCACCGGCCGGGTGACCGTCAGGATGTGGTGCAGCTCGTGCTCCCGGAACGCCGGCAGGATCAGCACCGGGGGAGCGCCCAGGTGCAGCAGCGCCAGGACCAGCACCACGTATTCGAGGCAGTTCGGCAGTTGGACGCAGACCCGGTCCCCCGGAACGATGCCCAGGGCGCGCAACCGAACGGCCGCCACCCGCACCGCCCGCTCCAGTTCCGCGTACGTCATCCGGCGCTCGCCGTCGACCAGGGCGGTGCGCCCGGGTTGGGACCGGCACCGGTCGAGTACGAGGTCGCCGACCAACTCCGCTCGCCACAGCCCCGCTTCGCGGTAGGCCGCGGCACGGTCGGCGGCGATGGCCACCACCTCCGGGTCCAGCGCCACGGGGCCGCGCACCGGCGCCGTCACGAGGCGCTCCGCCGGGCCCGGATCAGTTCGGCCAGCCGCCCCAGGGTGTAGTCGTCCTGGTCCCACAGATCGACCGTCACGCCGAACCGTTGCTTGAGGGCGAGCTGCAGTTCGGTGGTCTCCACCGAGCTCAGCCCCAGCTCCGTGCGGAGCGCCCAGTCCGGAGCGGCGTCCGCCAACTCCTGCGCGTCAAAACCGATGTCGACCAACGTTTCGGTCACCGCGCTCAGCACGTCGGCTGTGTCCTGCGTCGACATGACAAGTGCCTCCATTCGCATCGTCCGGGGGTTACGGGGGCGTCCGCGGGCCCTTCTCGCCCGCTGCCGTCGGCGTTCGGGGTCAGCCGTGCGCGGCGCGTCCGGCCAGTTCGCGCGCGAACTCCTGCCACATGCCTGCGCACGCGTCCGCGAGGTCGGCCACCGCCGAAGCGCGGTGCGGCGGGACCCCGTCCACGAACGCCTGCCAGTGCGCGAGCGGGACCTCGTGGAAGCTGAGCATGCGCAGCAGAGCGCGCCCCATGTCCGTGGAGCGCAGCGACGGGTCCTGCCGCAGCACCCGCAGCTGCTCCGGCAGCGACGGCCGCCGCTGCTCCGGCGCACCGCTGCGAGCGGACGTCCCCGCGCCGTCGTCGTCCGACCCGTCCCCGACGTGCTCCGAGACGACCAGCGGATGCGGGGACGCGGCGGCCACCCGGCGTACCCCGTTCCGTGGCGACGGCACCGGATGCTGGCCGTTCGCCAGCCGTTTGCGCACGTCCTGGGCGGTTCCCAGGGAGATCCCCGCGGAGTTGGCGATCTCCCGCAGCGAGGCGTGCGGACGTTCGCTGATCAGCCTGCTGGCGTGCAGCCGCCCCGCGGTCGCGCTGGCCGGGTGCGTACGGCCGTCCCGACCGACCCTGTGCACCCCGTTCAACCGAGGATCCTCCTCGGCTGAACGGCGCCGGATCGCGCCCACGGTCTTCGGGGACAACCCCGCCACCGACCCGATCGAGCGGTCCGACCACCGCGGATGGGCGCGCAGGATGCGCGAGGCCGCTGCCTTGCGGTCGCCCAGCGACAGCGGCAGCCCGTGGGCGACGTTCGCGCGGACCGCCAGGACGAAGCTCTCGTCCTCCGTGCCCTCGAAGAACTCCGCGCGAATGTGCGTACCGCCCCGCAACTGCTCGGCCCGCACCCGGTGCTGCCCGTCGAGCACCCGCATCGTCGGGCGGTGCACCAGGATCGGCGGCAGCAGCGAGGCGTCCAGCACGGCCAGCGCCTTGACGTGTTGCGGGTCCCACCCGCTGCGCAGCGGGTGGGACAGATCCAACGCGCTGATGGGCGCGGTCACGGCCCGGCCCCGCCGCACGGCACCGGGGCCCGGCGCGCCCCTCGCCGCCCGTGACGCACTCGTCCCGCTCGTCCCGCTCGTCCCGCTCGTCCCGCTCGTGGCCATGGCGTTCACGGTCGTCCCTCCCGCGTCAGCCGGCCGCGAGCGCCGCGGGCCGTGCGGCGCCCTCCGCGGTGGCCTGCACCTCGGCCAGCGACTCGTCCAACGCCTCGACGAGGTAGTCCACCTGCGAGGGCCGCAGCCCCGGGTGACAGGGGAGGTTGAGGTGCTGGTCGAACCACATGCTCTCGGCGACCGGGCACTCACCCCTGCTGTGCCCGCGATACCGCCACTCCGGGGTCAGGTGCAGCGGGAAGTACCGCAGTTGGATCTCCACCCCGCGCCGGTCGAGGGCGAGCAACAACTGGTCCCGCAGCCCGCGGCCCTCGACGAAGCAGGTGTAGAGGTGGTGCGCGTGCCTGCTGTGCGCCGGCGCCTGTTGCGGACGGACGAACGCGTACCGGCGCAGCACCTCGTCCAGCCGGCCGGCGATCGAGCGCCGGACGCCCTGGAGGGCGTCGAGGTTGCCGAGCTGCGCCAGCCCGACAGCCGCCGCGGCCTCGGACATCGTGGCGTTGGTGCCGGCCCGACGGATCCGGGTGACCCGGTCGCTGTAGACCGCGGCCGAGTACTTCATCCACGGCAGCACCAAAGGCTCGTCGGGGTCGATCCGTTCCTGCGGCACGATGCGCGCGTCCACGTCGTTGCCGCGCAGCCGCTCCAGCCGCACGGCCCAGTCGTCACGGTCGAACGTGACCATGCCGCCCTCGCCGAGAGTGGTGATGTTCTTGGCGTTCTGGAAGCTGAAGCACGCGATGTCGGCCAGCGATCCGGGCCGGCGCCCCCGGTACTCGGCACCGAGCGCGTGCGCACAGTCCTCGACGACGAGGACGCCGTGCCGGCGGGCGAGCGCCGTGATCTCGTCCATCTCGGCCGGACAACCGCCGTAGTGCACCAACAGCAGGGCCCTGGTGCGCGGCGTGATCAGCGCCTCGACCGCGGCCGGGGAGATGTTGAGCGTCATCGGATCGACGTCGCAGAACCGGACCGTCACTTCACGGTCCAGCAGCGGCATGACGGTGGCCTGGTACGTCTGGGGCGTGGCGATGACCTCGTCACCGGGCCGCAGGTCGAGGAGTTGGATCGCCAGCTCCAACGAGACGGTCCCACTGGTGGCGGTCAGCGCGTGACGGCTGCCCACCAACTCGGCGAAGGCCCGCTCGAACCGGTCGCGCCACGTCCCCATCGACAGCGGAGCATCGCCTTGCACGAGTTCGGTGAGCGCCCTGACTTCGGCCTGACCCAGCACACTGCCCCGTTTCCCACAGGGCACTACGTAGCTCCTATCCAACATGGGTCCCATCAAAGCCGGATCGCCCCCACGCCGTGAGGCTCGACGGCGGTCAGCTTGGTCAGGACGCCGTCAGAATGGTCAGACGTGCCATGGGCACATGACCGGCCGCCCGGGGTCGACCTTCCCGGCCCTGGCGTCCCCGGTCGGCGAACCGGTCGGCGATTTGACGAACCGACAGGCAACCCGGTGGGCGGAATCGCCGTGTAACTCGATGTCGACGCGTACGTACTCACTGGTCACGGCACCAGCGCAGTGCGCCGGGCCGATGGACAGCACCGTGCGCAACGAGGCGCACCCCTTTGCCCGCTCCGCTCATCCCCGAGGTTCCTGTGCACACCCACCCGCCCGGACCGCACCGGCAGGGCTCCCCGGCCCCCGCCGCTCCCGACACCGACCGAGGGCGCTCATGACCACCCCGACACCCGGCGGCGGCCCGCTCGTCCTGGCCGTGCCGATGCCCGACCAGAAGTCCTCCTTCATCCTCATCGGCATGGCCCTCGCGGTGGTCGTGTTCATCTGGTGGCTGGTCCGGGCGATCCGCCGACAGGGCGGCTTCAAACCCGCCTGCCGCCGCCTGGCCTGGGAGGCGGCGATGACCCGTCGGGCCTTCGCCCAGCCCTTCCGGGACCGCGGCGTGCACCGCCGCCGGGTCCGCGCCCTCGGTTCCTTCCTCGCCGACCCGGCCGCGCCGGCCCTGGTGGACCGCGCCCTCGTCGGCGCGGAACAGGCGGCGGGGGAGGGCTGTTACGCCCCGTCGGTCGCCCTGAGCGCCGACCGACGGCGGATCGCGGTCGTGGTGGCCGGCCGCAGCCCCCGACCGGCCGTGCTCCCCTGGCGCGGGGCCGGCGCCGAAGGGGGCGAGTGGAGGTGGACGGCGGACGCGGCGGACCTCGCGCCCGACGCCGCCCCGCCGCCCGCCCGCCGCACACTGCCGCTGGTCCTCGGCGTCGACCGGCTGACGGGCGGGACCGTGGTGGCCGACTGGACGTGCGGCCCGCCCGCGGTGAGCCTGGAGGGCGACACCCGGGTGGTGCGCGCCGTCCTCCAGGCGCTCGCGGCCCAGCTCGACCTGCTCCCCGGCGGGCCGGCGGTGGAGGTCACCCGGGGCGTGCACCCGCGCTTTGCGGGACGGGAGCTCGATGCGGCGCTCGACGAGTGGGAGGCGTCCGCTGCGTACGGATCCGACTCCGGCGCGCACGCCGGGCCGTCGGTGGCCGTGGTCTGCTGGGCGCCGACGGTCGAACAGCGAGAGCGGCTGGCCGACCTCTGCGCCGACGGGCGGATCCTCGCCCTCGTCGGCGGGCGGCTGGCCGGGAACTGCTGGAGTCTGCACGCCGAACCGGGTGGTCGGCTGCTCGGCCCGGGCCTCGGCATCGACGTGGAGTCCGCCGCGCTGAGCACGGCGGTGAGCACCGGGATCAAGCGGTTCCGCCGGCGTGCCACCGGCTGGTGGACACCCCGCGCGGAGCCGGTCGACCCCGGCAACGGCCCTTCCGGCGACGGCGACGGTGACGACGTCAGCGGTGGTGGCGGCGGGAGCCCGCGCGAGCCTGAGCAGGCTTCCGTACCCGAGCACGCGGACCCGGAGACCGATGACGCTCACGGCTACCCGCCCCCGCCCCTTGGCGAGGTGGCTGCGCCGAGCCCGTACGGTGCGGACTTCGCCGAGCCCAACACCACCCAGACGCCGATCCCCGGGCCGGCCGCCCCGCCGGACCCCGAGCCCACCGCACGGACCGCCCCGGACAACTGGCTCGAACCAGAACCAGAACCGCTGCCGGAACCAGGGCTGGACCCGGAACCAGGGCTGGAACCGGAACCGGGGCTGGACCCGGAACCAGGGCTGGACCCGGAACCGGACAGCGTGGCGCCTACCGCCACCCGGCCCGCCACCGGCGTATCCGCCGCCTCCCGTACGCATCTGGAACGGACACCCGAACACCCGTGAGACTCTTCGTCAGCCTCAACCACCACACACCCGGTGCCCCCGCGGACCCGGCCCGCGAACTCGTCCTCGACGCGCCCGGCGCCACCACCGTGGCCACCCTCGCCGCCCGGCTGGCCGGCGTCGACGGAGCCGCCCCGGAGCCCGGCACCGGCGACGGGCCCGCGCTCTACCTCGGCGACCGGCCGCTGCCCGCCGACCGCCCCCTGTCCGCCGCCGGCATCCGCGACGGCGTACGCCTCGGTCTCGACGGCCCGGCCGACAGCGGGCCCACCGCCTACGGAGCCGGGCGCGGCGAACTCCCGCCGCCCTCCCGCACCCCCGACGGCGAACGCCTGCCCCGCGCCCCGCGCGTGGAGCTCCAACTCGTCGGCGGACGCGGCGCCGGGCGTGTCTGGCCGCTCTCCCCGGGCACCCACGGCATCGGGCCGCAGCCCGGCAGCTCCGTGCCCCTGGAAGGCCGCGACGTCCCCTCGGCCGGGGTGCGGATCACCGTACGGCCCGACGGCACCGTCCTCCTGCACACCGGCGGACAGGAGGCACACGCGGCGCTCTCCCTGCCGCAGCCGCCCCCCGACCGGCCGCGCGCCGACGCCGTACCGCTGCCGCCCGAGCCGCCGGGCGAACTCCCCGCCCCGGACGCCGACACCGCCGAACCGCTGCCGCCCGGCTGGCAGGCGTGGCCGCTCGGCGGCGAACTCGCCTTCGGAGAGTTCCTGCTCCGGGTCGCCGAACCGACCGAGGCGGACGCCGCGCTCGCCGTCTCCGCCGACGGCGCCCACCTGGACTTCAACCGGCCGCCGCGGATCGTCCCGCCGCTGCTGCCGGACCGCTTCGTGCTGCCCGCGCCGCCCACCCCGCCGACCCACCGGCCGATCCCGCTGATGATGATGCTGGCGCCGCTCGTCCTCGGCGTCTGCATGGTGTTCTTCCTCCAGTCGTACTTCTTCCTGGTCTTCGCCCTCTTCAGCCCGATCCTCGCCGTCGCCAACCACTTCAGCAGCAAGCGCAGCGGATACCAGGACTACCTGGAGGCCGTCGCCAGCTACCGGGCCAGGCGGATCTCCCTGGAGGCCGACGTACGGGCCAAGGTCGACCGGGAGCGACTGCTGCGCACCGAGGGCGGGCCCGACCCCGCCACCGCCGGGCTCTGGGCCGTCGGCCCCGGGGCCCGGCTCTGGGAGCGCCAGCGCGCCCACCCCGACCACCTGCACCTGCGCGTCGGCACCGTACGGCAGTCCTCCCTGCTCACCGTCGAGGACGCCGCCCGCGAGGAGAACCACCGCTCCGTCAACTGGGACATCCCCGACATGCCCATGAGCGTGGACCTCGTCGGCGACGGCGTCCTCGGCATCGCGGGGGAGCGCGACGCGACCGCCGCACTCGCCCGCTGGACCGTCGCCCAGGCCGCGATCCTGCACAGCCCGCGCGACGTGCGCATCACCGTCCTCACCGACGCGGCCGGCGCCCCCGGTTGGGAGTGGGTCCGCTGGCTGCCGCACGCCCGCCCGGGGCACGGCGGCGTCGGCGCCGCACCCGCCGGCGGCCCGGCCGTCACCCTCGGCAACGACCCCGAGACCGTCGCCAACCGGGTCACCGAACTCGTCTCCACCGTCCGCGCCCGGGTCCGCGCCCGCGGCTCCGCGATGAGCGGCGCCCTGCTCGCCGAGCCCGACCTGCTCGTCGTCCTCGACGGAGCGCGGCGCCTGCGCGACGTCCCCGGAATGATCCAGGTCCTCAAGGAGGGGCCCGCCGTCCGGGTCTTCCTGGTCTGCGTCGACCGCGAGGAGCGGATGCTGCCCGAGGAGTGCGTCTCCGTCTGCTCGGTCGGCGCCCGGGAACTCACCCTGCGCCGCACCGGCCGGGCCGAAGTCACCACCGCCCGCCCCGACCTGGTCGACACCGAGTGGTGCGAGCGCATCGCCCGCGCGCTCGCACCCGTGCGCGACGTCACCCCGGACGGCTCCGACGGCCTGCCGGACAAGGTCGGTCTGCTCCGGTTGCTCGGCCTCGAACCGCCCCAGGGCGACGAACTCGTCCGCCGCTGGGCGCAGCGCCCGGCGACCACCGGCATGCTGCTCGGCTCCGGCTACACCGGACCCGTCAGCTTCGACCTGGTCAAGGACGGGCCGCACGCCCTGATCGCCGGCACCACCGGCGCGGGCAAGTCCGAACTGCTCCAGACCATGGTGGCCACCCTCGCCGCCGCCAACCGCCCCGACGAGATGACCTTCGTCCTCGTCGACTACAAGGGCGGCAGCGCCTTCAAGGACTGCGTGCACCTGCCGCACACCCTCGGCATGGTCACCGACCTCGACAGCCACCTCGTGGAGCGCGCCCTCACCTCGCTGGGCGCCGAACTGACCCGACGCGAACACGTCCTCGCCGCGGTCGGCGCCAAGGACCACCCCGAGTACCGGGCCATGCGGCGGCGCGACCCCTCGCTCGCCCCGCTGCCCCGACTGCTGCTGGTCATCGACGAGTTCGCCACCCTCGCCCGCGACGTGCAGGAGTTCGTCCCCGGACTGGTCTCCATCGCCCAGCGCGGGCGCTCCCTCGGCATCCACCTGGTCCTCGCCACCCAGCGGCCCGCCGGCGTGGTCACCGCGGACATCCGGGCCAACACCAACCTGCGGATCGCGCTGCGCGTCACCGACGCCGGAGACAGCCAGGACGTCCTGGAGGTCAACGACGCCGTCACCATCTCCGCCGACACCCCCGGCCGGGCGCTCGCCCGGATCGGACACCGCTCCGTGCTCCCCTTCCAGACCGCGTTCGCGGGCGCGCTGCGGGCGACCGAGCCGCCCGAGGACCCGGCGGAGCCGGAATCCGACGAGGAGAGTCCGACGCAGGGGCGGGAGGTCAGCTCCGCCGAGATCTGGACCACCGAGGTCAGCTGGTCCTCCCTCGGGCGCACCGCCCCCGAACCCGGTCTGGACCACGCCGGCGACGACGAGGCCGACCTCCTCGACGACCCGCTGGCGCCCACGGACCTCACCGCACTCGTCGACGCCGTCCGCGAGGCGGCCGACGCCCTCGGCATCGAGCGACAGCCGAGCCCCTGGCTCCCCGCGCTGCCGCACCGGATCACCCTGGAGGACCTGCCCGAACGCCCCGACCTGCCGGGCGGACTGCTCGCCCCCGTCCCCTGGGCCCTGGCCGACCTCCCGAGCGCCCAGCGCCAGGAACCCGTCGAGGTGGACCTGGCCTCCTTCGGCCACCTCTACGTCCTCGGCACCCCCCGCTCCGGCCGCTCCCAGGTGCTGCGCACCATCGCCGGCGCCCTCGCCCGCCGGCACTCCACGGCCGACGTGCACCTGTACGGCATCGACGCGGCCGGCGGCGCCCTCGCGGCGCTCCAACCGCTGCCGCACTGCGGGGCCGTGGTGCCCCGCGCCGACCTGGAACGCCTCAACCGCCTCCTCGCCCGGCTCATGGCCGAGATGGCCGGCCGCCAGGAACTCCTCACCGCGCACGGCGCGGCCGGGCTCACCGAACTGCGCTCCCTGCTGCGTCCCGCGGAACGCCCGCCGCACGTCCTGCTCCTCATCGACGGCTGGGACTCGCTCGTCGCCCTCCTCGGGGACCACGACGGCGGACGGCCCGTGCAGGAACTCACCGCACTCGTCCGCGAGGGCGCGCCCATGGGCATCCACGTCGTGGCCACCTCGGAACGCGCCCTGCTCACCGGCAAGGCCGCGGCCCTCAACGACGAGCGGGTGCTGCTGCGGCTGAGCGACCGCTCCGAGTACGCCCTCGCGGGCGTGCCGGCCAAGCAGGTCCCCGACGTCGTACCGCCCGGCCGGGGCTGGCGCGGCGGCGGCGTCGAACTCCAGGTCGCCCTGCTCGGCAGGCCCGGCGGTGGTGGACACGCCGCCGGCCGCGAACAGGCCGAAGCCCTGCGGGCGATCGGCGAGCGCGCGGCCCACCGCGACCGCGACGTCCCGGCCGCCCGGCGCCCCGCCAAGGTGCTCACGCTGCCCCGGGAGATCTCCTTCACCGCCGCGTACGACAAGGTGCCCGACGCGCTGCGCCGACCGCTGTGGGGCCTGCTCGGCATCGGCGGCGACGACCTCGACCCGCTGGGCGTGGACTTCGCCGCGGACGCCCCGTCCTTCCTGATCAGCGGCCCGCCCGGGACCGGCCGCTCCACCGCGCTGGCGTCGCTCGCGGTCTCCCTGCTCGCCGGGGGCACCCGGGTGGTCGTCCTCACCCCGCGCGAATCCCCGCTCCGTGCGCTCGGCAGGCACCCCCAGGTGAGCCTGGTGGAGCACCCCGACCCGTCGGAGGAGGAGGTGCGGGCCGCGCTCGACGCCGCCACCGGACCCACCGTGGTCGTCATCGACGACGCCGATCTCATCGCCCAACTGCCCGCCTGCGACCCGGTGCTGCGCGAGATCGCCGCCACCGGCCGGGACCGCGGCCACGGCCTGGTCGCCGCCGCCACCCCGGAGACGATGACCTCCGCCGGCATCGGCTGGCTGGGCCAGGCCCGCAGGCTCCGCAAGGGCCTGCTGCTGGCGCCGCAGAGCCCGAGCGAGGGCGATCTGCTGGGCCTGCGGCTGCCGTACGACCTGCTGCGCTCGCGTCCCGTACCGGGGCGGGGGCTGACGGTCGACCCGGTGACCGGGGCGCTGGTGTCGATCCTGGTGCCGGAGACGACACTGCACGGCGGCGAGTGACCGCACGCCCCTGCACACACGAAGGTGCCCCCGGTCATCGACCGGGGGCACCTTCGTGTGTGCAGGGGCGTGCGGATCAGCCGCCGGAGCCCTTGGCGATGGAGGTGTCCATCTCCTGCACGGCGGCCTTGATCTTCTCGAACTGTCCGGCGAACGTGGTGATGCCGGTGATCGCGGTGGTGAGCGACGTCGTCAGCTTGTCGTACGACAGCTTCATCGCCGGGCTGCTCTTCTGCATGAACAGGCCGTTGTCCAGCAGTCCCTCCACGGACGCCTTGGTGTTCGTCAGCATCGGCACGATGTCCTTGACGGCCTGGTCCATCACCTTCGAGACGCGCTCGATCTCGGCGTAGTTGATGCTGATGTTGCCTGCGGGCACGGTGGCTCCTCGCTTGTCTTCACTGAACGGTTGGTTCGGTTGGTTCGGTTGGTTCGACGGGTGTTGGTTGGGTCACCGGGGCGGGTGTGCGGACGGGATCAGGGCGCCAGTCGCCAGCCGGTGTCGCCGGCCGCGTCGTCGCTGACCCACTTCTCCTTGCGGCCGTCCGGTCCTTCGACGGTCCTGGTGCCGCTGCCGTCCGCCTTGACCTCGACGGTCGTGGTCGTCTCCCGGCCCTCGCGGTCCACGGTCGCCTCGATGGTGCCCGTGACGGTGCGCACCGTGCCGTCCTCGTCGGGACCGGTCGTGGTGTACGTCGTCTTGGAGTTCCGCTCCCCGGTCAGCGGGTTGTACACGGACGTGGTGGAGCCTGAGGTGGTGGTCTTCGCGTCGTCCTTGCCCGTGGTGGTGCTGCTGAACTCGTTGACCGTGGTCTTGCTGTCCGGCCCGGTCTGCGTCGTCGTGGTGGTGCCGTTGGACTCCGTGACGTTGCCGTACACGTCGGTGGACTTCGAGGTGTACGAGCCGTCCGGCCGGTAGGTCGTGGTCTCGGTGCTGGTCAGCCCGCTCGCGGTGGTCACCGTCGTGGTGATCGACTGCGGCTTGCCGTCCGGCCCGTAGGTGTACGTCGTGGTGGTGGAGTTGCCGGCGCCGTCGGTGCTGGTCCAGGTGCTCGGCCGCTCGCCGGGGTCCTTCGGGGCGTCCGGGTCGTTCGGGTCGACCTTGCCCTCGCGGACCAACTGCTGCCAGTTGTCGTAGATCGCCTTCTGGCCCGCCCAGTGGTCCGCGGCGATCGCGGCGGCCTGCTTGTTGGCGTCGGCGGCCAGCCGGAAGTCCCAACTCGCCCAGCGCTTGGCCACCCCGTCGTACAGCTCCTGGAGCTTCTCCAGCTTCTCCTCGGACCGCTTGAACGCACTGCTCCAGCGCAGGTAGTAGCCGCGCAGCGCGATGCGCGCCACGGGCGAGCCGATGTCGTGGTCCGCGAGGTCGGGCGCCTTGTCGCGAGCCTCGGTGACCTGCGTCTTCAGCGAACCGGCCTTCTGCGCCACCTCGTTGAGAAGCTCGTAGTCCACCGCGATGTCGGGCACAGGCATTCCTCGCAAGCCACTGAAGATCCGTCGCCCCGACAGACGGCCGTCCAGCGCGTTCCGTTCACTCGCGGACGGCACCTCTTGCGATCGGCGGTGTGAGCTGCCGCACAGAGTGAACCGAAGGGTTCTCGAAGCCATCGGACAGGTTGACCGCGCGCCGCCCGAGGGACGGCGCGGTGAAGAGCACTTCGAGGAGACCGAGTTGGCAGCGCGTCCCGGTGACTGGAGTTCGTTGGGACTGGGCGGGGACCCGACTCCCGGCGACCCTGCGGTGATCGTCCTCCTCGCGGATGCGATGAAGACCCTCGCCCAGGCCGCGGGCACCGTCAACACGGGACTGCGCGAGATCCAGAACACCTCGGGCGAGGGGCAGCGGTTCATCGGCAAGACCGCCGACATGCTGCGCGAGAAGGTGGACGAACACCTCCACGGCTTCGCCGGCGCGGTCGAAGGCTCCTTCTACCTTGCCGAGTCGGCGATGCGCACGTACGCCACCGCCCTCGAAACCGCCCAGGGCGAGGCGGACACGGCGCTGAGCGCCGCGCAGAAGTTGCCCGAGGACGACCCCCAGCGCCAGGCCCTCGCCGAAGGCGTCACCGCCGCGCGCACGGAACTGTCCAACGCCGTCAACCGGTTCAGGTCCCAACTGGACGAAGCCGGCGACATGATGAAGCAGCCGTCGAGCGACTGCGAGATCTTCTGGGAGGTCTTCGAGATCCTGACGATCATCGTCTCGATCCTCGCGATCTTCACCGGCGGACTCCTCGGCATCATCGCCTGGGCGATGAACGCCGTGAACCTCATCAAGGTCGCCGTCGACTACAGCCAGGGCAAGGCGAGCGGCCTGGAACTCGGACTCGCCTTCCTCGGCGTCCTCTTCCCCTCCACCAAGGGCATCGGCGGCACCCTCAAGGCCATCGGCAAGGGCATCAAGGCCGGCGGGGCAGGCTTCGTGGACGAGGTCGGGAAGATCGCCCTGATGACCGGCACCAGCCGCTTCCTCGTGGTGCCCTTCCTGCTGGGGGCCAAGACCTGGGCCGGGGCGAAGGGGATCCTGCCCGGGCTCTGGGGCGGGATGAAGTACCTCGGCCGCCTCCCGAAGGACGACTGGACCAGGATCACCGGCCTCGCCACCGGAAACATGGACAAGTTCAAGGTCTACGGACTGGTCACCCTGGACCGGTTCGGACGGTTCATGGCGGCGGCGGTGCTGCCGGTCAACTTCGTCGAGATCGGCGTCGTCGGCTTCCGGGGCGCCGCGGCCCTCGCCTTCGCCGACCGGGTCCTCGGCATCCCCCAGCACTCGCTCCGCCAGATGATGGTGAAGGCGGGCGATCTCGAGTACCTCATGAAGGCCGGCAATCCGGGGAGGACCGGCTGGGGCGCCGGGCTCCCCGGCGTCGGCTCACCGCTCGGCGGTCCCCTCGGCGCCGCCCCCGGCGGACCCGGCTTCGGAACGGTCACCACCGACCTGTTCCACCTCTCCGTCGGCAAGATGCCCGTGCTCAACTTCACCGACCTCGGCTTCGCCAAGCTCGGTGACCTCCTGCTCAACCGGCCCGGGGCGACGATGCCGGGCGGCACGGGCGCCGTGCCCGGCCTGATCACCCCGCCCCTGCCCGGCAACCTGACCGTCTCGCCCGGCGGGTTGCTGCTGCCGAAGTCCACCGTGGGCACCCCGGCACTCGACCCGCTCACCCGGCTCGATGCCTCCGCCGGCACGGTCCGCCTCGACAGCAATCTGCTGCTCCCCGCCGACACCGCGATCGGCGTCGTCGACGGCGCCCGCCACCCCGCCGGGCTCTCCGTCGTCCTGGACGCCCCCGGCGCGGGCCGGGGCGCGGAGGCGTCCGACGGGCTGTCGCGCATCGACACGGCCCTGGACGACAGCAACGTCCTCGCCCGCAGTGCGGTGGGGCACTCCGAGGACCTGGCCGATCTGAAGCTCCCCGAGCTGCTCGCCCTCCAGAACGGGGACGTCGCGGTCCGCAGCGTGGGCGCGGACGGCATCTCCTTCCGGATCGGCGCCGACACCGACGTGACGGTCAACGCGGAGTCGCTGGCGGCGATCGCCCTCACCCCGCCCGGTTCGGTGCCCGGCGCGGCGCTGCCGAACACCGGTGCGCTGACGGGCGCTACGGGCACCCCCGGCGTCACCTTGCCGGGCGGAACGGGCCTGAACGCCGCGACTCCAGGCGGGGCGGTGCCCGGCGCGGGGCTGACCGGCGCGGCGACCCCGCCGCTGACGGCCGCCCCCGGCCAGGCGGCGACGCCACCGGCCGCGACCCCTGGCGCGGCGACCGGTCAGACCTCCCTCACCCCGCCCCCCGCTCCCGGCCGGACCTCCCCGTCCTCCGCCGCCACTGGCACACCGCCCGCCACCCCCGTCCCCAAGGGCGCGGACGCGCCCGTCCCTTCGCCCGCCACCGCGCTCGACAGCCGGCAGCAGGCCCTCTCCCTGCTGCGGGGCGACGACGCGCGCCCCCGCACCCCGGCCGGGATGAGCGCCTCCGCCTCCTCGGGCGGCGTCTCCTCCCGCGCCCCGCTCGACGCGGCCGGCGTCGCCCCGATCCAGAAGGCCGACGCCGACCGGGCGCTCGACCTGGTGGCCCGGCCCCGCCGCGGCGCCGAGGACCCGGGTACGCCGGGTACGCCCCCGTCCGCACGGCCCGCGACCCCCGTTCCCGCCGCGCCCACGCCCGTGCGCCCCGAAAGCCCGGTCGGAGTCGGGGACGTCCGTCCGGCCAAGGTCGTGGCCCCGACCCCGACCCGGATCGCCGACGCGTCGGTGTTCGGCCCCGCCGCACCGGTCCCCACCCGGATCGAGGGCCACGCCGCGGCCACCTTCCGCAACCAACTGCGGCTCTCCATCGGGAACGTCATCACCGGCGGGACCCCCGATCGCGCGCTGGGCGATCTGCGGATGGAGCGCTACGTGGCGTACGAGGAGTCCCTCGTGCGCCTGCGTACGGCACAGCGCCGTGCGGACGAGGGCGCCCCGAGCACCCCGGGCGCCGGCTCCTCCTCCAGCGCCGGCCCCGCCCCCGGCGCGAAGACCCCGCTGGACGTCGCCGTCGCCGAGGTCAAGGACGCCCGCAAGGCACTGCGGGACGTCGGCGTCGACCCCGACGGAACGCTGAACGAGGTGCGTTCCCTCAACGTCCGCATGGTCGTCCAAAACGGCGGGGTCCCCGGCGGCGCCGGGAAGCCCGACCTCTCCCGGGTCCTCGCCGACGAGGCAGACGAGGCGGCCGACGCCTCGTCCGCTGCGGGCCGCGCCGGGAACGGGGCCACGGCGGGCGAAGACGGGCCGCCCGCCCCGGGCGCCGGTCAGGCGGACGGGCCCGTACCCGACGAACTCGCCCCCGACGGCCGCACGCCCGGCGGACCCGCCCCCGACGGCCTCGCGGACGACCTCGGGCGAGCGCCCGACCCGGCGGCCCGACCCGAAGCGGGCCGGGTCGACAACCCGTACGCAGGACCGGAAGGTTCGCGCACCCGCGCCTTCGTCTCCGACCCGGTGCGGTTCCTCCGCGAGAGCCCGGTCACGACCGACTTCACCCAGGGCATCAAGGCCCGGATGCCCGGTCTCAGCGACGAACTCGCCAACAAGTTCGTCAAGATGATGGGCGAGACGGACCGGAACTGGTTCGTGCTGGTGCGCGAGGGCGCCGATCCCGCGGCGAGCCGCGGCACCCTCGTCCTGACCCCCGCCGTGGAACGGTACGTCCAGGCGTTCTTGGACGGTGACCTGTTCCGGGCGACCGACGTCGTCGCGAAGACCACCCGCGAACTCTTCGAGAAGCTGGCCGGGCACCCCGCGATGCTGCGGCCGATCGCCGACGACGACTACCTCGCCTCCGGCTTCATCCCGTACAAGAGCGGAAACGCCAAGAAGGCCAAGGACATCGGCAAGGCCGTCATCTCCCGGAACCCGGAGAGCCGCGTCGGGTCCGACTTCGTGTTCACCCCGGAGATGAACGGCTGCGCCCTGACCATCACCGACGTCGACGAGCACGTCTTCCGGGCCTGGCACTACCAGTCCCCGAACGGGCCGAGCGCGATCGTGCACGCCACGAACTTCCGAGTGGACCGTTCGCCCACGGACTGGATCGGTGACGCGGCCTATCTCTCCACGCACACCGGGCGGGAGTGGCCGGGGGCCACCAACATCCTCTGGCGCCAGCCGGACGGAAGCTGGCGGTTCCTCAGCCAGGAGTACCTCGCCGACATCACGGCGACCGGCAAGATGGACAACTTCCAACTGCGCCGGCAGCCGCGCGTCCTGGAGGTGAGCCTGACACCCGGCAACGAGTACGCGTACACCTCGAAGATCTACAACGCCGTCCGGGACGACGACAACCACGCCGTCCTCGCCGGCCTGGAGAAGTTCCTGAAGGAATCCGGGGGCGGGGCTTCCACGCAGAAGGTGCTGCGGACGCGCATCGCGGACCCCCTCGCCCGCGCCGTGCGCGCGGAGGGGGACTGGCTCGCCGGCGCGACGGACTTCGCCGGACTCGTCGGGAAGCTCGACGTGGCCAAGGGCATGCGCTCCTCCGCGGCCACATCGGTGCTCAAGGCCGTCGGGGAGAGCTCCCTGAACAGCAAGGCGAAGGCGCAGCTCAACCAACTCGTCGGCGACTTCAAGGACCCGCGTTGGCTGCGCGAGTGGGCCGTCGAAGCGGACAAGCGCGTCAAGGCGAACGCGGACGCCCCCGCTGCGACCGACGACGTCACGCCGCCGTCCACCGGCGATGTGACACCGCCCGCCGTCGGGGACGTCAAGGGCAAGGGGCGCGCCGTCGTCCAGGACGACGACACCGCGTCCGGCAGTACCGGCGGGCTCTCGAACGACCACGAGGTGGTCCGGGTCTGGCAGGAGCGGGCCCGGGTGCGGCGGGACATCATCGTGGGCGAGACCACCGGCGACGAAGCGCGGGCCCGGCTCGACGCGTTCGACGCGTACGACGTCGCCCGGACCGAACTCGCCGCGCTGCAAGGCCGCGCCGCGAGGGAACTGCCGGCGAACGACCTCGGCTCCTCCACCGGGCTCAGCGCCAGCCAACGGCTGCTTCGACGGGACCTGGACGCCGCCTACCGCACCGCGTTCGAGGCTGCGGACGACGTCCGTGCCCACGGGATCGACCCGGTGGCGACGAGCGCACGCATCGACGCCGCAAGGGCGAACGTCCACACCGGCGGCGGTGCGCTCATCGGGGGCGGCGGGCGCGGTACGGGCGGTGGTTTCGACGCCGGCCAGGGCTGGCGGGGCCACCCGCCGCAGACCAACGCGCCGCAGGCGGGTGGCCCGTCCGCGACGAACCCGGTGGACGCGGCGGACGCGGCGGACGCGGCCAACGAGCTGGAGTGGCTCGACGAGGCCCTGGCGTCCTTCGGGCCGCTCCCGGCCCCTGCTCCGGGAGCGGCGGCCGGCCTCCAACTGGACCAGTTCAACATGCAGTTCAACCATCTGAACCTGGACGACACGCTGGCGTGGATGGACAGCCAGTTCCCGCCCACGCTCCCTGGGACGAGAGCCCAGCCCCCTGCGCCGGCTCATCCGCCGCAGCCGTCGGGCGCGGGCCAGGGCGGCGGCGTGTGGTTGCAGCCCTCGCCCGTGACGGCGGGCGATCCCCGGCTGACCGCCCAGGTCACCGTACCGGGCGGCACGCCGAACCAACTCGATGTGTTCGACGACGACTTCTGGGCGGGCGATCCGTTCGTCGGCTCCGGCCCGCCGATGAGCGATCAGGAACTGGAGGGCTTCTTCGCCCAACTGGACCAGTTCTTCAGCCCGAACCCGCCCCCGGCACAGCATGCGACGGCCCCGGGGACGGGCACCGGCGGCGCCCCGGGGCCATCGGCCCCGCAGGGCCCCGGTGCCGGCCAGGTCACCTGGACCAACGCGGACTTCCGGGCGCTGGGCAGCACCACCCCGGCGGGCCCCATGGAGCCGGGCGAGTACCTGGACTTCGTACGCCGCAGCGCCGACGGCGGCAACCGGATCGCCTACGTCGTCAACGTCATCGCGAGCGCCGGGTCCGTCAACGACGTCGTCGGCTTCCAGCGCTTCCTGAACGCCCTCACCCACCGGCTGGACGACGGCTTCCGCGGACGCTTCGCCGTCGTCGTGGGGGTGAACGGCACCGGATTCGCCGACGCCGTCCGCACCGTCCCCCAACAGCTCACCTTCCCCCACCCGCTGGCCGTGGTCGGCACCCCCCTGCCGGCGCGGGAGGGCCCGTTCGCGCTCCAGGGGACGGCTCGCAACCTCACGCTCACGAGCCCCGCCACGCAGTACGCGATCCGCTCGATGATGGAACGCAACCACCACCCGTACGTCGCGGTCGTGGACTTCGACGCGTACCCGCACACGGTGCCCTCGGGCCGCCACGTCTTCCGCCACTTCGAGCAGTCGCTCGACGGCACGCGCCCCCTGATGATGACGGGCGGCTACCGGACGGTCGGCGAGGGCGACGTCCACGATCTGCGGGACCCGGGAGCCCAAGCGCTGCTGCGGGAGCGGGCGGCCGGGTACTCCACCGACTTCACGCAGCGGCTCACGCACGACATGCGCGTACGGGGCACGGCCTCCACGACCCATCCGATGGTGCCCTACGGCCCCGAACCGAATCTCTTCGTCGACGGTGCCGCGACGCTCCTGGACCTGCGGAACCTGATCCCCCGGAACTCGGCGTCCCCCCGGGCCACGTCCCAGTCCGGGCTGGTGCGGTTCGGCGACGGCTCGGCCGAGTTCAACGTCCTGAGCCAGCGGCTGAACGTCCTCAACACGTGGGAACTCGACCAGCGGCTGCCGCTGCCGCCGATGCCGCCGGGGTTCCCGGCCGGCGCCGCGTCGGACCTGCTGACCGGCGTCGACCACGCCATCGTGTGGTCCCGACTCGGGCCGACGGGCGACCAGGCGCGGCGCGCCGAGGAGTTCCTGCGCCTCACCGACGGCACCGCGTACGACATGGCGCTGGACCGCAGGGCGGCCAGGATCACCGAGGCGCAGCGCGGTCTGCACCGGATCGCGAACTGGATGCGCACGGACATGCCGTTGCAGGGACCGCAAGGAGTGGCCCAGGCACAGGGCCTGCTGCACGCCCGCGCCGCCGAGGTGGTCGAGAGCGGCCTGTGGTACCAGGGCTCCGGACTCCCGCTGCCGGGGGCGTTCCTCCGGGAGTTCGCCGACCGGATCGCCCGCGGCGGAGGCCGGGGCGCACCCGCCCAGAACCTGCTCCACCAGCTCGGGCAGCACCTCTCGGCCGGACACAACCCGCTCGGCCGGGCCCCGCTGCCGCCCGGCGCCGCCCAATCCCTGCTGGGCATGGTCGGCGACGCCCCCCGCGCCATCGAGACCCTGACGGCGCAGGCACCCGACGCCCTGCTCAGGCTGGCGGACGAACTGGACGCCCCGCCGCCCGGGTACGCCACCCCCACCGGCGCGGTCGGCTCCCAGACCCCGGTCGAGCCGCTGGTGAACGAGATCAGCACCGCGCTGACGAAGGTCGCGAACGCACTGCCCACCGCGAGCCCCCAGCAGGTGGCCCAACTGACCGATTTCCTCCGCCACCTGGCCGACCAGCGACTGGGCGCGCTCGCCGGACCGGCCGGCGACGCACTGGCCGCCCACCGTGCCCGTGCGGCGGGCAACGGCGCCGTACCCGATCCGCAGGGCGGGCCCCCCGTGCCCGCGCTGGCACCGGACGACGTGCATCGCAGGTCCGTCCTGACCATCAGGGACGCGTACGAGGAGCGGCTGACCCGGCGGGAGATCGACGCCGCCAACCACGCGCTGCCGGAGCGCGGGGCGGCCTTCCACACCGAGTTCGAGAGCGCGGCGATCCCCACCGACCTCGACCGCCTGGTACGGGACTTCAACACGGGCACGGCCCAGAACCTGAAGCAGGACCACGTCCCGCCCAAGCCACTGACGTCGCGGCTGCTCGGCCAGAACGACCAGAACACGAACGCCCGGTCCGCCATGTCCGGGGTGCGCACCGCGCCGTACCGCAAGGACTACATGACGGGGAACACCATCGCGCCGGACGTCCTCCACCCCCGGTACAACCGGCTCGACCGCGCACCGCAGCCGTCGATCGCCCAGCTCGCCGCGCAACTCGACCCGCGGCTCGGCGACGGCGCGGTGGACCGAATCGCCCGGCACGCGTCCCAGCCGGTGCCGGGCGGCGGCTCCTTCGGCGGACTGCGGGCGGGCATCGATCCGGCGAACACCCGCATCCACGTGGAGAACCTCGCGCTCTCCGCGGACACGCCGAACCTCCTGCGCCATCTGCGGTACCTGAGGGACGTCCACCTCCCCGGCCAGGGGATAGCCGCGCCCCAAGGGTCCCTCTTCGCCACGCTGAACGGCCTGTCGGCCACGCCCGGCGCACGGCCGAGCCTCGCCGACCAGATGCTGGAACGGGTGGTCAACCGCTTCGACCCGGTGAGAGCGGGGCAGGACGGGCTCACGGACCTCGACCGGTTGGACCGGCCCAACGCCCAGGCGATCGAGGCGGGTCTGACCCCGAGGGACCTCTTCGTCCGGCTGGCCACCGGACGGGTGGAGGCCCCCGGGGCGTCCGGCAGGGGCCTCGACGGGGCCATGGACCGGGGAGGCGAGTACGTCCTTCGGCTCTACGCCCACGCGCTCGGCCACAACTTCCAGGTCATCGCCGCCGACGGGGCCTCCTACCCCATCGACGTGGGGGCGTCGAACACGGTGAACCTGTACTGGCGGGGCAGGGACGGCGGCGGTTGGAACACCGCGCCGGTGGACCACGTGCGCCCCGCCGATCCGGGCGTCGGCACGGGGAAGGCGAGGGCCACGGACAGCGCAGGCGCACCCGGTCACCCGGGATCCAGCGGCAGTACGTACGGGCCTCCCGCAGGAGGCAGCGCAGGCCAGGGCCACCCCGTCGCGCCTTCCCACCCCCAACTCGTGCAAAGGGTCCTCGACCACTACCAACTCGCCTATCTCCAGTACGCCGAGGTCAGCGTCGGCGGCGGGCTCGCCGGCCGGCCCTCGACATCGGCGGACGCCGGACGAGCGGCACGCGCCGAAGCGGACGCGGCCCTGGCCACCTTCCAGGAGGCCCGGCAGAGGCTGGTGCAGTTGGGCGTCAACCCGGATCTGGTGGACCGGCAGATAGCCGACGCCCTCCGCCACCGGCGCCGGCAGTAGCGCCCTGAACGACGCGCCCGACCCGTAACCACCCGTACCCACCGCCCTAAGCCGGCGCCCTGACCAGCCCCGACGGAGAACCCCTGTGACACCTCCCGCTCAGCCCGCCGTCCACCGGGTCGGCACCGGCGCCCCCGGCGCCCCCGGCGCCCACCCCACCCTCGCCGCCGCCCTGCGCGTCGCGGCCGACGGGGACGAGATACGGATCGCCCCCGGCGTCCACCGGGAATCGGTCCGCATCGACCGCAGCGTCACCCTGCGCGCGCTCGGCGCGGACGGCCGGGAACAGCCTGGCAGCGCCGTGCTCGCCGCCCCCGCCGGAGGACGGCCCGCGCTGGAGGTCACCGCGGGCGCCCGGGTCGTCGTCGACGGACTGGTCGTCGAGGGCGCCGCGGCCGACCGGCCCGCCGTGGTGCTCAGCGGCGGGCGCACCCACTGGCTCGGCGGCGGCATCGGCACCGGCCGGCTGGAGGCGCACGGCGACGCCGAACTCGCCATGTCCGGGGCGGTGCTCAGCGGCGCCGCCCTCGCCGGAGTGCTGCTGCGCACCAGCGGACCGGTCACCATGACCGACTGCCGGCTGCGCGGCACCGACGGCACCGGGCTGGTCGCCGGCGGCGCCAGCCGCGTCGAACTCCTGCGCACCGACGTCCGGGACAGCACCGGATCGGCGGTCCGGGTCCGCGAGAACGCCCGCGTCACCCTCCGCGACTCCCTCATCGACGGCGCGGGCCGCAGCGGACTCCTGGTCGAGGACCAGGGGTCGGCGCTGCTCGCCGACTGCCGCATCCGGGAGTGCGCCGGCGACGCGGTACGGGTGCTGGGCAGTTCCCCGTCGCCCGCCCCGGACGAGGAGGCGGCGGAGCCCCGCGCGGCCGACGGCGGCGTGCGGCTGCACGGTTGCGAACTCTCCGGCAGCGGCGCCGACGCCGTCCGGGTCAGCGGCCGGGGACAGGTGGCGCTCACCTCCTGCGCCCTGCGCGACAGCGGTGGATCGGGCGTCAGCGCCGGCGACGAGACCCGGGTCAGGATCACCGGCACTCGGATCACCCGCACCGCCGCCGCGGCCGTCGCCGTGCAGGGCAGCGCCGAACTCACCGCCCGGGAGACGGTGATCCGCGCCTCGGCCTCCAACGGACTGCTCGCCACCGGCAACTCCGTCGTCCGGCTGGACGACAGCGCCGTCGACGAGTGCGCCTTCAGCCCCGTGCACGCCGGCGACAGCGCCGACGTCCGCCTGCGCGGCCTGCGGATCGCCCGCACCCCCGAACACGGCGCCCACCTCGTCGCCGGCGCACAGGCCGTCGTCCACGACACCTGGATCAGCGACTGCGGCATGTCCGGCGTCGACCTCGCCGACACCGCCAGGGCCGAACTCCGCGGCGTCTCGGTGCACCGGGCCCACAACGGCGTCACCGCCGCCACCCGGGGCGCAACACGGCTGTCCGACTGCGAGATCGTCGACAGCGAGCGAGCCGCCGTCGTCCTCGGCCCCGGCGAGGCGGAGGTGCGCGGCGGCAGACTGGTGCGGGCGGGCACCGCCGGACTCGTCGTCGGCTCCGGCGCGACGCCCCGGGTCACCGACCTGGAGATTCGCGACGCCGCCGGATCCGGAGTGGTGGTCGCCGGCGGCGCCGAACCGGTGCTGACCGGGGTACGGGTGGTGCGCCCCGCGAAGAACGGCCTGATCGTGGACGCCGGCGGAGGCGGAACGTACGAGGAGTGCGAGATCTCCGCACCCGGCTTCCCGGCCGTCCACCTCGCCGAGACCGCCGCTCCCGTACTGCGCCGCATCCGGGTCCAGGACGCCACCGAGGACCTGAGCGCCGACCCGGACGCCGAACCGGTGGTGGAGGACTGCGTCTCCCTCCGGGTCGAGTCGCCGCAGTGGCCCGCCCCCACCGGCGCGCCCGCACGGCGCAAGCCCCAACGCGCCCCCGGCGGCCCGGCGCCGGTGGACGCCACGGCCGCGGAGGACGGCGGCGCGGACCCCGACGACGTGCCCGAGGAGAGCCTGGACGACCTCCTCGGCGAACTCCACCAACTCATCGGACTCGCCAGGGTCAAGGCCGACGTCGCCTCCCTGGTGAAACTGATGCGCATGGTGCAGCGCCGCGAGGCGGCCGGCCTCGCCGCCCCGCCGCTCAGCCGGCACCTGGTCTTCGCCGGGAACCCCGGCACCGGCAAGACCACCGTCGCCCGCCTCTACGGCCGCATCCTCGCGGCCGTCGGACTGCTGGAACGCGGCCACCTCATCGAGGCCGACCGCTCGTCGCTGGTCGGCGAGTACGTCGGGCACACCGGCCCGAAGACCCAGCGCGTCTTCCAGGAAGCCATGGGCGGGGTCCTCTTCATCGACGAGGCGTACTCCCTCGCCCCGGCGGCGGGCGGCGGCAACGACTTCGCCCAGGAAGCCGTCGCCACGCTGGTGAAGCTGATGGAGGACCACCGCGACGCCGTCGTGGTGATCGTCGCGGGCTACCCGGGGGAGATGGAGCACTTCATCGACTCCAACCCGGGCCTCGCCTCCCGCTTCAACCGCACCCTGCTCTTCGAGGACTACGACGACGCGGAACTGGTGCAGATCGTGGAACGGCACGCCGCCTCCCACGAGTACGAACTCACCGGGGACGCGCGGGCGGCGCTCGACGTCCACTTCGCCGGTGTGCCCCGGGACAGCAGGTTCGGCAACGGCCGCACCGCCCGGCAGACCTTCCAGGTCATGACGGAGCGCCAGGCGTACCGGGTCGCCGAGATCGACGCGCCGTCGGAGGCGGATCTCGTCACGCTCACCGACCTGGACGTACCGCAACCGTCGACGCCGGCACCCTGACCTCCGACCGGGGACGCCGTCCGGGCCGCCGTTCCCATGACGGCGGCCCCAACGGCGGCCGTCGCCTCAGCCGATCTGCCACTTCTGGTCCTTGGCCCCGTCACAGGTCTGGAGCTGGAGCCGGTACCCGGTGGAGCCGCCCAGGTTCACGGCCTCGACGCACTTGCCCGACTGGGGGTTCACCAGCGACCCGTCCGTCATGATCTGGAACTTCTGAGCGCCGTTCTTCGAGCAGTTCGCGATCTGGACGGCCGTCCCGTTCTTCTTCGACCCCCCTGCCACGTCCATGCACATCTTCTGCTGGTACAGCGTCCACACCTGACCGTCCGGGCGGAACTCGAACCGCTGGCGCTGCTGCCCGGAACAGGAATCCAGCCGGAGCTGCGCCCCGTCGGTCACCTTGCCACCGACGATGTCGAGGCAACGCTTCGCGGCGAAGCCCAGAACCGGCCCCTTGATCTTCCCGTCGTCCAACTTCGGCGGACGAGGCACCTCCGGCGCGGCGTTGGCCGTCGAAGGCTTCGACGTGCTCTGCCCCACCGGCTTGCCCTCCGCCTCCCGACTGCCGGAGCCGGACTCCGTGGCAGGCCGCTCACGAACGCCCGATGCGCCGTCGGTCCGCCCGGAAGCGCCCGCCGCGGATTCGCCCCCGGCACCGGCCGCGGCCCCGCTCCCGGTCCCCGAGCCCGAGCCGGAGCCCGAGCCGCCGGGAAAGCGGAACGGCTGCGCCGGCACGCCCTGCCCACCAACCGTGGAACTGCCCGCGCCACCGGTCGCACTCCCCGCCGACGCCGTGCCCCCGGTTTCCCTCTCCCCACCGCGCTGTTGGACGGGAGCCCCCGAAGCCCCGTCCCCCGGCGTGCCGTTCTCCTTGGCGGCGCTCGTCTTCTTCGTTGATTCGGAGTCGAATTCGAGCTGGTTCACCAGCGGAACGGTCACCAGAACCAGTCCCGTCACGGCTGCGGCGGCACCGAGCGCGGTCCACACCCGCCTGCCGGGCAGCAGCCCACGCCGCGGACCGGACGGATTCTTCGCGAACGTCGACGAGAACCCGTTCCGGAGCCCCGTGTCTTCGGCCGGCGCTCCCGGCTCGGAGGGTTCGGACGGACGGTTCTTGGGCGCGGGCGGCACATCATCTCCCGTGGGGTGGGACGGCGATCGGAACGAGGCACGGCGGTGGAGCGGCGCTCCCGACCCGTCCGCGCTCCGTCGCGCCGGGCAGCTCCCACCGGGCGGGCGGACCGGTCGATGACACCAGCTCACATCCGGTCCCTAGGATGCGATTTCGCACCGCGAGGATCCCTTTCGCCCCCCGGGCGCACGATCCGTGACACGCTCGTGATCCACCGGAAGCGAGATCGCCGCATTCCCGACCGCGCCCGGGTGGCTGGCCGCTCAGCCACCCTGAGCGGCGGCCCGGGTGACCGCGGCCGGGAGGTCCGCGCGGACCGAGGTGATCAGGGCCCGGCTGGCCTCGCGCGCGGCCGCGCTGCCCTCTGCGGGAGTGCTGCCCACGCGCTGGCCCAGCACCACGCCGAGGACGAGCCGGGGCGTGCCGGCGACCTCCTGGGTGGCGGCCCAGACGAGATTGCCGCCCGCCGGGGTGGAAGAGCCGGTCTTCAGCCCGACGACACCGTCCCGGCCCAGCAGCTTGTTGGTGTTGGGGATCCGCACACCACCGGGCGGCGTCACGGCGGGCGTGGCCACGATCGCGCGGAAGGCCGGGTCCTTCATGGCGGCGCGGGCCAGCTTCATCTGGTCCTCGGCGGTGCTACGGGTGTCGGACTCGATGCCGCTCACCCCGGTGTAGGTGGTGCGGTCCATCCCGAGCGCGGCGGCGGTCCGGTTCATCTTGGCGACGAACGCCTCCTGGCTGCCCGCGTCCCAGCGCGCCAACAGCCGGGCCACGTTGTTGGCCGAGGACACCATCATGATTTCCAGGAGTTCACGCTGGGTGTAGGAGCGTCCGGCCAGGACGGGTGCGGCCGATTCGACGGAGGAGAACGCCTCGTCGGCCGCCTGCTGGTCGGCGACGATGCTCGCGCCGGCCCCGCCGGCCTTCATCGGGTGGTCCTTGAGGACCACGTAGGCGGTCATGACCTTGGTGACGCTGGCGATCGGGACGGGGATCTGCCTGCCCTTGGTGCCGAGGCTGCCGATGCCCTCGACGGTCACGCTGGCCTGGCCCTCGTCCGGCCAGGGCAGGTCGATGGGCGTGGCGACGTCGGAGTCGGCGGGCCCTTCGTCGGCGGGCCCGGCGCACGCTCCGGCGAGCAGCGCGCCGACGACCAGGAGGACGGGGAGCAGACGACGGCCGGCGCGCCGGGCTCCGGGGCCCGGTCGGGCGTGGGAGCGAGCGACAGACAGGGCGGACAGGGCGGACACGAAAGACACGGGGGACACCTCCGGTGGTACCGGGTGCGGGCAGGCACCCGGAATCACCTTCGGGGAGTCGTTCTTCGGTACCGGCGCGGTGCCGTTTCCACCACCGCGTAGCTGCGTTGCCGTTACGTTTCACTGCGCACCGACGGCCCTGCGCCGACGGGCCCGTACCGACGGCCCTGCGGCGTGCGGGGCACGCGGGACGGGCTCGGGTGCGGGCTACAGGTCGAGGGTGGCGACGGCGCCGCCGTCGGGGGCGTTGGCGAAGGCCAGACGGGCGCCGAGGACCCCGGCCTGCCCCTGGGCGACGGTCAGCCCGAGCCCGTGCCCGCGCCCCCGGTCGCTCGCGCCGGTACGGAACCGCTGCGGACCCTCGTCGAGCAGCGCGGCGGGGAAACCGGGACCGTGGTCGCGGACCGTGATCCGGTTCCCGGTGACGGTGATCCGGACGGGCTCGGCGCCGTGCTGCCGGGCGTTGACGACGAGGTTGACCACGATCCGTTCCACTCGGCGCGGATCGGTCTCCACCCGGACGTCGTCGCCGGCCGGGACCGTGACCGTGACCCCCGGACCCGCTTCCAGACGCCGTACGACATCGGTGACGAACTCGCCGAGCGGCACGGCGTCGACATCGGCCCGTTCGATGCCCGCGTCGAGGCGGGAGATCTCCAACAGGTCCTCGACCAGCGCGTTGAGCGCCCGCACCCGGTCCCGGAGCAAGAGGGCCACCTCGTCGTCGGGCAGCAGCCCGGCAGTGGTGACCAGGCCCATCAGCGGGGTGCGCAGTTCGTGCGCGACGTCGGCGGTGAACCGCCGCTCGTACTCCAGCCTGCGCTGGAGGGCCGCGGCCATCTCGTCGACGGCGGCCGACATCTCCGTGACCTCGTCGCGGGCGCGTCCGGGGCTGCCGATCCGGGCATCGAGGTCGCCGTCGGCGATCGCCCGAGCGGTACGGGCACCGTGGCCCAGGCGCCGGATGACCGGCTCCGTGGCCAGCGCGGCGAGCGGAACGACGACGACGAGGGCGGCGAGGACGGAGGTGACGATGGTGCGGTCCTGGAGTTGGAGGCTGCGCTCCTCGAAGGACATGTCGACCCTGGCGATCAGGATCCTGCCGTCGTCGACGCCGGTCGCCGCCCACATCCAGTGCACATCGGGCTTGTCGACCTCGTACCAGAGGCCGATGTCCCCGCCCTGGCGGCGCTGTTCGGCCAGGTCGCGCAGCAGCGGCGCGGGCGTCTCGTCCGAGGTGCGGACATCGACGCCCGGCAGCCGTTTCCCCCGTTCGTACTGCTGCGTCACCATCTCCAGCTGAGTGGCGGCGCGCTCGCGTCCCACCCTGAGCATGCGGTCCCGGTTGGAGTCCCGGACCAGGAGGGCGATCACGACGGCGACGGCACAGCAGGCGAGGGCGGTCAGCGCGGCGATCTTCCAGCGTAGGGCGCGGGGATTGAAGAGGCCCACGGCGATCAGCCGCGGACGAGTTTGTAGCCGAAGCCGCGGACGGTCTCGATCCGGCCGCTCCCGATCTTCTTCCGTAGTCGCAGGACGCAGAGGTCCACGACGCGGGTGTCGCCCTCCCAGCCGTAGTCCCAGACGTCGCGCAGCAGCTTGCGGCGGTCGAGGACCACACCGGGGGAGGCGGCGAACTCCAGCAGCAGGCGCAGTTCGGTGGGGGTCAGGGGGACGAGCTCGCCGGCCCGGTGCACCACCATCCCCCGGGTGTCGACGCTGAGGTCGCCGAAGACCAGGGGTGCGCCGCCGCCGTGCCCCGAGGGCCGGGCGGGCGCGCGGGCGGCGGGTGACCCGGGCGGGCGGAAGGTGGCGCGGCGCAGCAGGGCGCGGATGCGGGCGACCATGACCGCGGTGTCGACGGGTTTCACCACGTAGTCGTCGGCGCCCGCCTCCAGACCGGCGACCACGTTGAGGGCGTCGCCCAGTGCCGACATCATCAGCACCGGCACCTGGCTCTGCTCGCGGATCCGGCAGCACAAGCCGATCCCGTCGAGTTCGGGCAGCATGACGTCGAGGATCAGCAGATCGTGATCGCCGTCCCGGAACGCGTCGAGGCCGCCGAGCCCGTCGGCGGCCACCGTGACCCGGTAGCCGTAACGCTCCAGGGCGAGCTGGACGGAGCGCCGGATGGCGTCGTCGTCCTCGACGAGAAGGACCTTGAGGGGGTCCGGGACCCGGGGTTCCGACACACCACTCACCTGGCCACCTTCGTTCATCCGACCCTCGCATCGTAATCAGTCGCCTTACCTCCCCGGCACGGGGAAGGGGGCGTCACAGCTTCAGGGACGCGGCGACGGGCAGATGGTCGCTGCCGGTGGCGGGCAGGGTCCGGGACGAGCGCGGGGCGATCCCCTTCACGTGGATGTCGTCGATGCGGACCACGGGGAAGGCGGCGGGCCAGGTGAAACCGAAACCGTCGCCGGCCTCCTGCTGGACCGAGCGGAGCGCGGCGAAGACGGGTGCGAGCGCCGTGTCCCGGGAGGTGCCGTTGAAGTCCCCCATCAGCACCAGCCGGGGCAGGGGCTCCGCGCGGAGCGCCGTGGCCAGGGCCCGGGCGGCCTCGTTGCGGCGCTCGACGGTGAAACCGGCGGCGGGGTGGACCCGTACCGACGCGAGATGGGCGACGTAGAGCGCGACGGGTCCCCGCGGGGTGTCGGCCGTGGCCCGCATCGCGCGGGTCCACGGCATGATCGGCACCGCCGCCACGTCCTTGAGGGGATAGCGGCTCCACAGACCGACCCCGCCGCGCACCGCATGGTGCGGGTAGGCACCGGCGAGCGCACGTTCGTACACCTCCACGGAGTCCGTCGGCAGCTCCTCCAGCGCCAGTACGTGCGCGTCCACGGCCGCCAGGGCGCGCGCGGTGCCCGCCGGGTCAGGGTTGTCCTCGTCCACGTTGTGACTCACCACGGTCAGATCGCCGCCGCCCGCGCCCTTGTCGGCGAGGGTGCCGCCGAAGAGCACGGCCCAGACCACGGCGGGCACGAGGGCCGCGACGGCCGCGAAGCGGGAGCGGCGCACGGCGGCCAGCCCGAGCAGTACGGGCACGGCGATCCCCGTCCAGGGCAGCCACGTCTGGAAGAGGCTGCCGAGGTTGCCGAACCCGTTGGGGACCTGGCCGTGCAGCGCCATCAGCCCCGCCCAGAGCACCCCGGCGGCGGCGAGCACCCGCCCCCGGGGTCGAGCGGTGGCGCCCGGCTGCTCCGGCGTCGGGTCGGTGGCGGGTTCGAGGACTGTCGGAGCGGTCGGCACGTGCGGTGTCTCCCCATCTGGTGTCCACCCGGGACCGGGTACGCCGCCAGCCTCGGGGAGAGGGACTTCTGCCTGGTCAACGGAGTGCTTCAGCGGTCGCGCGGCTCTGTATCAACCGGGTATCGGCATCCACGAACCTGATGGGGCTGCTCGGTCAGGTACGGGGAGAGCTCCGCCGGGTCCTCCGGCTCGTTCTCGGTGCTCCCGTGCGTCTCACGGCCTGGTGGCTCCTGCTGCCTCGCGGCGTCCTCGCCGGGGCCGGTCGGGGGAGTGGTCGGTGAGGAAGCGCACCAGCAGGTCGTTCACCTCCTCGGGGCGCTCCAGATAGCCGAAGTGCCCGGTTTCCGGGAGCACTTCGTAGTGGGCCCGCGGGATGGCCTCGGCGACTTCGATGCCGAGGTGCGGCGGGGAGAGGCGGTCGTCGGCGAAGGCGAGTACCAGGGTGGGGGCGGTGATCCAGCCCAGTTCGGAGACGCCGTCGGGGAAGTGGGTCAGTGCGGCCTCGAACTGGCGCCGCACTCCTGCCGACGGTGTCGGGGGCGCCATGCTCAGCATGGCGAGCCAGTCCTCGGCGGCGACCTCGTCGCGCAGGCTCGCAGGGGAGAGGTTGGCGAGCACGCCCATGGCCACCGACACCTCCGGGGGCAGGGCCAGTCCCTGCTGCTGGACCGCGATCTGGGCGTGCGCGAAGGTGGTCAGCGCGGCATCGGCCCGTCCTCTGGTGGCCAGCAGGGCGAGCCGGTCGACCAGCTCCGGCCGGGTCATCGCCAGCCGTTGGGCCATCCGGGCGCCGAGGGAGGTGCCGACCACGTGTGCGGCACCGCCCGCGACCTGCTCGATGACGGCGGCGAGGTCGTCGGTGAGATCGGCGAGGGTGAACCCCTCGGGGCACTCCGAGCTGCCGCCCACTCCCCGGTTGTCGAAGGTGATCACGCGGAACCCGGCCGCCGCCAACGCCGGTACCTGGTACGGGCGCCACACCCTCCCCGGGGAGCCCGCGCCCATGACCAGGACGACCGGCTCACCACTGCCGGTCTCCTCGTAGGCAAGGGTGATCCCGCCCGCATCGATGGTTCCGCTCATTCCTCGTTCCCTTCCTCTTGCTGGGTGGCCCGGGCCAGCACGACCAGGGCCCGCACCCAGTACCGGGCCAGCTCCTCGACGTCGGCCCTCGCCACGACCTCGGGGTCGTGGCGCCAGGCCGCCTCGAACTCCGGTCCGTCCGGGCCCGGATGCACTGCTGAGATGAGCTCCAGGGCGAAGGTTTGCCGGAGCTCGGGTTCGCTGTCCTCGGGGAACTCCCGGACCAGCGCCTCATCGGCGACCGCGGTCCACGGGCGCTTGCCCGCGCCGTCCGCGGTCGGCAGGCGGTCGATACGGCCCAGGTAGCTGAAGAGGATGTCCGGCCCGGCCTCGCCGGCCGTCAGGACCGGCGGGTGGTCGAAGCCGCCGTGCGGAACGGCGTCCAGCTCCTCGCGTACGGAGGACAGCAGTCGCAGCGCCTTCGACGCGTCGCGCTCGGCGTGCTCCAGGGTGGTGCGCTGCGCGGCGCGGTCGATCACCAGTGGATGGAGCACGTTGAACCAGCCGACGGTGCGGGAGGTGTCCACCGGCCCGCCGTCCTGCGCCGCAAGGTAGGGCTCGACCAGCTCGTCGCGGCGGCCGTGGCCCTCCCGGACCAGCGCCAGACCGGTGCCGGTGCCGGTGGAGTGGGCGGCTCGCCAGGTCGCTTCCGCCAGTGCCGTGGCGGCGAGCAGCGCCGCCTCGGGAGCGGCTGCCAGGTGGCGCAGCAGGATCGCTGTCGAGTCCGCGTCCGCGCGGACCCGGTGGGAGCGCAGTGCACCCCGCGTGCCGGTGGGGGGCCAGGGAGCGGCCGGTGCGAGTCGGAGCGCCCCGGCCACCGCCTTCCGGACACCCTGCCAGTACTGCTCCTGCCGGGCCGGCTCCGGGCCTTGGGCACGGCGGGCCAGCCCTCGGGACCAGGCCGCCATGGAGGTGTGCTCGGGTGGAACGTCGATCGTGACGGGCTCACCGCTGCCGTCGTCGTCGCCGGCGGCGGCCAGGTCCGCGAGGATGATCTGCCAGGAGACGAGGTCCGCCGCGGCGTGGTGGGCAGCGAGGAACAGCAGGTCCCGCCCCGTGTGGTTCTCCCGCAGCAGCACGCCTGCCAGCATGGCGCCGCAGGCCGGGTCCAGCCGGTCCCAGGCGCGGCGGGCCGCCGCGAGCACGACGGGGGGCGTCAGTTCCTCGTGGGCCTCTTCGGTGAGCATCGCCGGTGGCTCGCCGCCCGGCGCGGCTCCGGGCGCGCGGTTCACCAACCGCAGGCGCCCGTCCGCCCCGGTGACCGTGCGGGCCGATAGCTGGGGATGCGCGCGACGTACCGCGTCGAGCAGCGACTCTGCCCGGTCCAGGCCGAGTCCCGGCGGCAGGGTGATCAGTTGCGAGAGCGCGAAGCGGCGGTGGTCGCCCAGCCGGTGCAGCCAGTCCAGGACCGGGGTGGCCACCTCCTGGGCGGCCTCGTTCCCGGAGGCCGCCTCAGAGGGCTGGGCCGGGGCAGGGGTGGCGTCGATCACCCGGGCGAGCTGGGTGACGGTGCGGTGCACCATCACTTGGCGCGGAGTGCAGGGCAGCCCTGCCTTGCGCAGCTCGCCGACGAGGGAGATGGTGGCGATGCTGTCCAGGCCGTGGTGGAAGAGGTCCTCGTCGCAGCCGAGGTCCGAAGCCTCCAGCAGGGCCCGCGCCGCCCGGTGGACGGCGTGCTCGGTGGCGGTGCGGGGCGGCCGGGCGGTGCCGTCGACCGCCTGGTCACCGGTGGGTCTGGGCAGCGCCCGCAGATCGGTCTTGCCGTTGACGGTCAGCGGGATGCGGTCCAGCACGGTGACGCGCGCGGGGATCAGGTAGGCCGGCACCCGCCCGGCCAGCTCGTCGCGGAGAGCCACCGGGTCCAGGGGGCGGCCTGTCTCCCCGAGCGTGCGGGAGGCGACGACGTACGCGGCCAGGGCCTTTCCCTGTCCGCTCGCGAACGGGACGACGACGGCCTTGGCCACGGCGTCGCTCGCCTCCAGCGCGGCCACCACCTCGGCGAGTTCCACCCGGTAGCCGCGGATCTTCACCTGCTCGTCCGCGCGCCCCAGGAAGATCAGCCGGCCGGCCGCGTCGCGCCGCACCACGTCCCCGGTGCGGTACAGGCGCTCCCCGGTCTCCGGATCGGGGACGAAGCGCTCGGCGGTCAGCGCGGGGCGGGACTCGTAGCAGCGCGCCACCTGGGATCCGCCCAGGTACAGCTCGCCCCGGGTGCCAAGAGGCACGGGCTGCAGGTCGGGCCCGAGGACCAGGGCGCGGGAGCCCGGGGCGGGCCTGCCGATCGCGGGTTCCTCCCCCGCCCGCACTCGGGCGTTGACGGCCTCAACGGTGATCTCGGTGGGGCCGTAGAAGTTGTGGACGCGGGTGCCCCGCAGGTCGGCGAGCGTGTCCCAGGTGGCGCGGGAGATCTCCTCCCCGCCGAGCGCCAGGATGCGCAGCGGGCAGTGGTTGTCCTCGATCAGCCCGGCCTCGGACAGCCGGGCGAGCATCGACGGCGAGGTGTCCAGCATGTCCACTCCACGCTCGCGGATGCCGCGGACCAGCCGTGCCGGGTCCTGCTGGTCCTCCTCGTCGAAGAGCTCCAGGGTGTGTCCGCTGAGCAGGGCCAGCTGCGGTTGCCAGGCGGCGTCGAAGGCGAAGGACCAGGAGTGCCCGACCCGCAGCGGCTGTGAGGTCTTTGCGGTCACCGGGCCGTAGATCTCGGCCCGGTGGGCGTGCAGCAGAGTGGCCAGCCCCCGGTGGGTGGCCACCACGCCCTTGGGTTCGCCGGTGGATCCCGAGGTGAAGACGGTGTGGACGGCCTGCTCCGGGTGGGTGGCGCCGGGCAGTGGTGCGGCGGCGCCGGGAGCGTCGGCGTCACCGGGGGTGCCGGGGGCGCAGCGCGGGCCGGTCCACCAGTCCTGCTGCCCGGGCAGGGCGATCAGCAGCCGGGCGCGGGCGAGTCGCGCGATGGTGGTGTTGCGGTCGGTGGGGGCGGCCAGGTCGAGCGGTACCAGCGTGCCGCCGGCCTTGAGTACGGCGAGGAGTGCGGCCAGGTAGTCCCGGGTGCGCGGCAGGGCGACCGCGACCCGGGTTTCCGGACCGACGCCGAGGGAGCGCAGCCGCCGGGCCAGGGCATTGGACCAGCGGTCGAGCTCGCGGTACCGGACCTCGGACCGGCGGTCGCGGACGGCGACCCGATCGGGGTGTCGGGCGGCGGCCCGCTCGAACTCCCGGTGCACCCCGTGGTCCGCCTCCCCGAGAGCCCCGGGATCCGTGCCCCCTTCGGGTCGTCCGAGGAGCTCGGGGACGCGGGGGCCGTCGGCCAGGCGGGCCAGTTCGGCGCGTTCCCCCGGGAGGAGGATGTCGAGATCCCGGTGGGTGCGGGAGGGGTCGGCAGCGATGTCCTGCACGATCTGGAGGAAGCGTTCGGCCAGCCGGCCCGGGTCGAGCCCCCCGAGGAGGGCGTCGATGTGGTCGACGTTGACGTAGAGCCGGTCGTCCAGCAGGAACGGCACGACGGTCAGCGGGTAGTGCGTGTAACTGTCCATCGAAACCGGCGACATGCTCACCCCGCTGCCGAGCCGCAGGGTGTCCCGGGCAGCTCCCTTGGGCGTGTTGTGGAAGATCATCAGGGTGTCGAAGAGGTCGCCGCAGCCGTTCGCGCGCTGGATCTCGCTGAGCCCGGTGTAGCCGTGGGACCGTTGCCGGGCGGCGTCGCGCTGGATCCGTCGGCACAGCTCGATCAGCGGTTCGTCCCGGTCGAGGGTGACACGGGCGGGGATGGTGTTGATGAACAGCCCGATGGCGGACTCGATCTGCGGTACCTCCTCGGGCCGGCCGGAGACGGTGACGCCGAACACGACGTCCTCACGCCCCGTCAGCCGGTGGAGCAGGACGGCCCAGGCGGCCTGGGCGACGGTGTTGACGGTGAGGTTGGCCGCGCGCACCCGGGACAGCAGCGCCTCCAGGGGCGGCCCTTGGAGGGACCGCATGGTCAGGGCCGCCCGGTGGGGTTCGCCGTCCACCCGGGTGCGTGCGGCCACGACGGTCGGTTCGCCGACTCCGCTCAGGGTCCGCGCCCACTCGGCGAGCGACGCCGCGCCGTCCTGACGGCGTAGCCAGCCGATGTACTCCCGGTAGGCGGGATGGGGCGTGACCGGTTCGAGGCTGTCCTCGGAGTAGGCCGTGGCGAGTTCGTTCCAGAAGACGGGTACCGACCACCCGTCGATCACGATGTGGTGGAACACGCAGAGCAGCCGGTGGTGTTCGGTCCCGAGCCGGGCGAGGGTGACGCGCAGCGGCGGTCCGGCGGTGAGGTCGAACGGGGCCTCCCGTTCGTCCTCGACGTGGGCGTCGAACTCTTCGGGCGTCATCCGGGCAACGCGCCAGGGCACTTCGACGGCCGCGGGCACGAGCTGGACCGGGTGGGGCAGATCCTTGTCCCAGAAGCTGGCCATCAGTTGGGGGTGACGGGTGAGCACGCTGCGCAGCGCGCGGTGCAGCCGCTCGGTGTCCAGCGGGCCGTGGAAGTCGGTCAGGACGGCGATGGCGTAGCCGTCGGCCTCGGGCTCTGTTTCCGGCCCGGCGGCCTGGGGTTGGTCGTGGTGGAGGCGGTTGAGTGAGTACAGCCCGTGCTGGAGCGGGCCGAGCGCAAGGATCTCGGCTATGTCGTGCCTGCCGGTGAAGGACACCGCGGGTTCCTCGTCGTTTCGCTGGGGCGGTGGGTCGTCGTCTTCGGGCGGGAGGGGGCAGCGCGTTCCGCCCCCTCCCGGCGTGTCATCCCGTGTTGTCGGCGGCCATCGCCTCCCGCAGGCTGCGGGGGCGCATGTCGGTCCAGGTGTTTTCGATGAACTCCAGGACCTCCTGGCGGGTGGCCTCCCCGTGGACGGACCGCCAGCCCGGGGGGATCTCGCGGAAGGCGGGCCACAGGGCGTACTGGTCCTCGTCGTTGACCACCGCGTGGAAGCGGCCGTTGTCGTCGTCGAATGGGTTGGGGGGGGTGGTGCTCATGGGGTGACTCCGTTCTCGGTTGGAGTTGGGGGTGGGGTCGGGGTTCCGGGGCCGGCGGTCCGGGCCGGCCGGAGAGGGGGCGGGCTCATCCGGCGCCGGTGAGACGCCAGGCGGCGGCCTGACGGCGGCGGTCGACGAAGCGGCCGTAGACGCCGCCGAGCCGCAGAAGTTCCTCGTGGGAGCCGGACTCGGTGACGCGGCCCCCGTCCAGCACCAGAATCCGGTCGGCGCCCTCGACGGTCTCCAGCCGGTGGGCGACCACCAGCACCGTGCGGTCGGCGGCGAGCCGGGTGACGGCCTGCTGGACCAGCCGCTCGTTCACGGCGTCGAGTGAGGAGGTCACCTCGTCCAGCAGCACGATCGGGGCGTCCTTGAGCAGGGCGCGGGCGATCGAGACCCGCTGCCGCTCGCCTCCGGAGAGTGTGGCCCCACCCTCTCCGACGCGGGTGCCGAGGCCGTCCGGCAACCGGGCGGCGATCTCGTCGACGCGGGCCAGTCGGACCACCCGGTCCAGCTCGTCGGGGCCGGCACCGGGCCGGGCACGCAGGATGTTCTCGGCGATGGACTCCTCGAAGAGGTACGGATGCTGGGAGACCAGGGCGATCCGGCTCAGCAACTGCTCCGTGCCCAGCTCGCGTACGTCCCGGTCGCCGACGAGCACGGCGCCGCTGTCCGGGTCGTGGAAGCGGGCGATCAGGGAGAGCACGGTGGACTTGCCGGCGCCGGAGGGTCCGACCAGCACGGTCAGCGTGCCGGGCTCGGCGCGGAAGGACAGCGTGTGCAGGACCTGGCGGTCCCGGGTGTAGCCGAAGTCCACCTCACGGAACTCCACGGACGGCGGCCCGGAGGCCGCGGGCCGGTGGGGCTCCGGCAGCGGCGGGGTGTCCAGCACCTCGCGGAAGCGACGCAGCCCCACGGCGGCGATGCGCAGGCCGCCGGCGACCTCGGCCACCGCCGTCAGCGGCTCCACGAAACGCACGGCCAGCACCATCACGGCGATCAGCACCGCGATGTCGCCTCCGCCGTCGAGGGCGAGCAGGACGGTGAGGGCCAGCACCGCGGTGAGTACCGTCTGCAGAGCCAGGAAGAGCGGCGCGGTGGCCGCCGAGTTGCCCAGGACCATGCTCCGGGCACCCGCGTCCTGGTCGGTGAGGGCCCGGTCCAGGGAAGCGCCGCCACCGTAGGCCCGTAGCACCGGCTGCTGTCGCGCGTATTCCAGGACCTGCTCGGAGGCGCGGTTGGTGCCGGCCTCCCAGGTGTCTTCGACGCGCTCGATGACCCGGAGGTAGAGACGGTAGGCGAGCAGCGGCAGCGGGGCGCCGAGCAGCAGGGCGAGCCCGATCTGCCATTGCACGGCCAGGGTGACGGCGATGATGGTCGCCGGGGTGGCCACCGCCGCCACCACCGGGGCCACCAGGTGGGCGGGGGCGGTCGCCACGTCGACGGCGGTCTTGGTGACCAGCCGGTTGACGGTCGCCGCGCGTCCTTCGGCGAACCATCCCAGCGGGATGCGGGTGAGTGCTTCGCCCAGCCGGGCGTGGAGCAGCCGCAGCAGGGCGCTGGAGAGCTCACCGGCGTGGCGGTGGTTGCGCAGCATCACCGCGTGGTGGACCAGCACCAGGCAGGCCAGGACCGCGGCCCATGTCCACACCGCGTCCCAGTCATCGGTGAACAGCGCGCCGAGCAGCGGAATGAGGGTGCAGCCGGCGAGCCCCTGGAGGACGGCCGCCGTGCTGACGCGGATCAGCAGGGCCCGCAGCCGGCGGCGGCCCGCCGGATCGAGCAGGGCGAACAGGGAGCGGATCATCGGTTCGACAGCTCGCTTTCGGTGGTGGCGTCGGGCTGCTGCGGCTCTTCGTCGCCCTGGTGGGCGGCCCACAGGGCCGAGTAGCGGGCGCCGCTCGCCAGCAGCTCCTCGTGGGTGCCCTGTTCGACGATGCGGCCGCCGTCGAGCACCGCGATGGTGTCGGCACCGCGCACCGTGTGCAGTCGGTGGGCGATCACCAGGAGGGTCCGGCCCGCGCTGAGCGCGCTGAGCGCCTGCTGGATGGCCGCCTCGCTGTCGGGGTCCACCGCCGAGGTGGCCTCGTCGAGGACGAGCAGTGGCCGGTCGGCGAGGATGGCACGGGCGATGGCGATGCGCTGGCACTCGCCGCCGGAGAGGACGGCGTCGTCGCCGATGACGGAGTCCAGACCTCGGGGGAGGCGTTCGATCACCTCGGTGAGCCGTGCCGCGGAGGCTGCGCGCAGGACCTCGGTGTCGTCGGCGCCGGGGCGGGCCAGCCGGATGTTGTCCCGGACGGAGACGCGCAGCGGCGTGGTGTCCTGGAAGACGAAGCCGATGTGGGCGTAGAGGTCTTCGAAGGAGAGCGAGCGCAGGTCGGTGCCGCCCAGGGTGATCCGTCCCGCGGACGGGTCGTGGAAGCGGGCGGCCAGCTTGGCGAGGGTCGACTTGCCCGATCCGGAGGAGCCGACGAGGGCGGTCATGGTCCCGGGGCGGAGCGTCAGGTCGATGCCGCGCAGGGCGGCGTGGTCGCCGTAGTCGAAGTCCACGGACTCCAGGCGCAGGGCGGCGTCGGCGTCCGGTGCGGACGCGGGCTCGGCCGGTGTGGGGAGCACGGACTCGGCGAGGATCTCCCGGACCCGGTCGGCGGCGCCCCGGGCAGCGAGCAGGGCGTGGTAGTTGAAGCCGACGGCGAGCACCGGCGCGGGTATCGCCAGCCCCAGGACGACGAAGGGCAGCAGCTCCAACGGACCGTCGAGGTATCCGGAGTGCACCAGGGCTCCCCCGGCGACCACCGTGGTCAGCAGCAGGGTCATCGGCGAGAGGGCCAGTTCCATGAAGGTCGCCCCGGCGGAACTGGAGCGCATCCAGTCCCGGTGGCGGTCGTCGAAGTCCTCGGCTGCCTCCCGGTAGGCGTCGTGGGCCCGGCCGAGGGTGCCGAACGTCTTGACCTCGGTGATGCCGTCGGCGAACTGCACCGCGACGGATCCCAGGCGTGCCTGCGAGCCCGCGTACTCGATGAGCTTCTGCGTGGTGCCCCGGGTGGCGATCTTGAGGCCGAGCATGCCGGCCGCCACCGGGACCAGGGTGATGACGGTCATCAGCGGGTCGGACAACAGCAGGTAGCCGACGATCACGGCCGGCACCACCAGCGCGGTGGTCAGCTCGGTGACCGAGTGCGCCACCAGGTGGTGCAGGGCACCGACGTCGTCCTGGACGGCCTTCTTCACCAGGCCGGAGTTGCGCTGGGTGAACCAGCCCAGCGGAACGCGGCCCAGGTGGCCGACGACCCTGCGGCGGAGCAGGGACCCCAGCCGCACGTCGGCCAGGTGGGAGACGGTGGAGGCGCACAGCAGCAGCACCAGCCGCAGGGCCAGCGCGGCTGCGGCGACGGCGACGGCGGTCCATGCCTCGCCCTCGTCGATGGGGTCCCCGGTGAGGCCGGGCAGCAGGATCCGGGCGAGTTCCACCAGGCAGACCAGCGGTACCACAGAGGCCACGGCGGCCACCGCCGAGCACAGCGCGGTGAGGACGAGCCGGCCCAGGACGGGGCGCAGCAGGGCACCCAGCGTGGTGGGTGCGGGCGTCGGGTCGGGGGGCGGCACGCTCATGCGGTGGCTCCGTCTCGCTGGACCGGGCCCGGACGGGCGCCGGTGTCGTGCGGCTGGCGGAAGGCCATGATGATCAGGACCAAGGCCAGCGCCGAGGTGACCGCGGTGGCGGCGGGCAGCCAGCCGGCGTCGACGTGGGCGACGATCAAGCCGCCCAGGGCACCGCCGGCGGCTATGCCGAGGTAACCGAAGCTGGTGTTCAGGGCGAGGGCCTGCGCGGTGAGGTCCCCTGCCACCTCGTGCAACCGGGTCTGCACGGCGGGCGCGCTGAGGTAGGCGGTGACGCCCCACAGGGCGATCAGCGCGAGCACCACGGCCGGTGGCACGGGGCGCAGCAGCCAGAGCGTCCCGAGAGCGAGCATCAGCACGGTGAAGACGCCCAGGCCCCAGCGGATGGTGCGGTCGGGGCCGAGCCGGTCGGTGGCGTAGCCACCCGCGAAGACACCGACGGTGCCCGCCACCCCCAGCACGGTGAAGGCAAAGGCGCGTACGCCGTCCGGCTCGGTCAGTACTCCTTCCAGGAAGGGAACCAGGTAGGTGAGCAGCATGACGGAGCCCATGATGGCCAGCCCGCCGCCGGTCAGGGCCAGGAGGATGGGGCGGGCAGCGAGTGTCCGCAACTGCCGGCGGATGGGCAGGGGCGGCTTGGGCGCGGTGGCGGGCAGCGATACGGCCACCAGCACCAGGCACACCGCGCCGCAGGCCGCCATCGCCCCGAAGGTGGCCTGCCAGCCCCAGGAGGTGCCGATCCAGCTTCCGAGCGGGACGCCGAAGGCGATGGAGCCGGTGACCCCGACGGCGAGCGCGGACAGGTAGCGCCCGCGCCGGGCCTCAGGGGCGAGTTCGACGGTGACGGCGAAGATCAACGGAGTGGCGGCTGCTGCTGCCAGGGCGGCGGCGACCCGCAGCGCGGCCATCGCGGCGTAGTGGTCGACGGCCGTCGCGGCGAGGTTGGCGAGGGTGAACACGGCGAGGGCCGCGAGCACCACGGTCCTGCGGGCGGTGGCTGCCAGCAGCAGACCGGCCACAGGAGTGACGACCGCGATGGTGAGGGAGAAGATCGTCACCAGTTGGCCGGCCATCGCCTCGGAGACGGAGAGGCCGGCGGCGACCTCGGGCAGGATGCCCGCGATCACATGGTCGTCCGTGTAGAAGGTGAATATGGTCAGGAAGAGCACGGGGAGCCACAGCGGTATCGCCGCGCTCCTCCTCTTCGTCGTGTCGATAGCCATCGCCGGCTGATCGTCTCCTCGGCCTGTCGTCTCGGCTGGTGGCGCGGTGCCCCCGCGGCCACGGGGGCACCGCGTGTCCGCTGCGGCGCAGCGGCTCTCGGATTCAGACCTTGGTGGCCTTCAGGTACGCGGCCCAGATGTCCTGGATGTTCTCGGCCGAGCTGAGCTTGCCCTTGCCGGAGGCAAGCGCGTGCAGGTCGTGGGCGGACGCGTAGAAGGCGAAGCCGGACATGCCGAACCACACGTCGGCGTCCGGGGTGACGACCTTTCCGGTGGCGGTGAAGGCCGGGTTCTTGGTCAGTGCGTCCGGGGTGTAGAAGTCGCCGCGCGGGACGACGATGAGCTCGGCGTCCTGCTCCGGCAAGTACTCCTCCGACAGCGGAACCGAGTAACCCTTCGCCTTCTTCTGCTGGAAGGCGGGGCGGGTGAAGCCGGCCTCCGCGATCAAGGTGGAGATGGGCACGTGCGGCGGCATGGTGAAGTTGTTGGCACCGAAGGAGTTACCCAGCAGGGAGAGGGTGGGCTTGCCCTTCACCGCCTTTGCGGCGGTGCCCAGCACGGTCTCGGCCGCGGTGATCTGGCGCTTGCCGAGCTCCTCCTTCCCGAAGAAGCCGGCGGTCCGTCGCACGATCTCGCGCCACTCTCCCTCGATGGGCAGAACGACGGTGGGGGCCAGTCGGCTGAGGCTCTTGTAGTTCTGCCCGGTGGCCCCGGCCGCGCCGGTACCGACCAGCAGGTCGGGCGAGTCCTCCGTGAGCTGTTCCAGCTCGGGTGTCTTGCCGACCTCGATCTTGCGCAGTTCCACGCCGTTGGCGGTGAGGATCTCCTGGGCGCGCGGTTGCGCGCTGGCCAGGTAGACCGCGTCGGGCTTGATGCCGAAGGAGAGCAGGGTCAGTCCGGCGACCTCGTCGAGGGCGATGACGGCCTCCGGCTTGGTGGGCACCTTCACGGTGCCGAGGTCGTGGGAGATCTCGCGAAGGGCCGGGGCTGTCTGGTCCTTCGCGGCCTTGGCGGGCGCGGGGTCGCCGCCGCAGGCGGTCAGCAGGATCGGAAGGGCCAGCGCAACTGCGGCGAGGGCTCGGCGAGTTCTCATTCTGGGGTTCTTCGCTTTCGTAGTGGTGCGTTGCCGCAGAGCGCGGCAAGAGGTTTTCGTCGGTCGTGCGGTCGTGCGGTCAGGCCCGGGCGCTGGCGTTGCCGAGCATCCGGTTGACACGTTGGGCGAGTGGTCTGGGCAGCCGGGACACCACCGCGATGAAGATCTTGTTGCGCAGTCCCGGCAGCGAGAACGTTCGACCGCGCGCCGCGTCCGTGAGACACCGGTCGACGACGTCGCCCGGATCCATCCACCAGCCTTCGGAGACCTGACGGACGTCGATTCCGGCACGGGCGTGGAACTCGGTGCGGACGAAGCCCGGGCACAGCACCATCACCTGTGTCCCGGTCCCCCGCAGGGCCGCGCTCAGCCCCTGGGAGAAGTACCGGGTCCACGCCTTGGAGGCGGCGTAGGTGGATCCCCTGCCCGGAATCAGGCCGGTGATGGAGGACAGGTTGACCACGGTGCCGCCGCTGCCGTTGAGCATGGTCCGTACGGCGGCGTGGGTGAATTCCTGAGGTGCCGTCACATTGACGGCGAGCTGGTCCTCCAGGACCTTCCGGTCCAGCTGCCAAAAGCTCCCGGAAACGCCGAAGCCCGCGCCGTTGACGACGAAGTCGACCCCTTCCTCGATGCGCTCGGCGACCTTCCGCCGGTCGGCAGCGGCCGTGAGGTCGGCGAGGAGCACTGCGCAGTTCGCCCCGTGGCGCTCCTCGGCCCGCCGGGCGACCTCCGCCAGCCGCCCGGCGTCGCGGGCGACCAGGACCAGGTCGTATCCGTCCCGTGCCAGCCGATCGGCGAAGGCCGCCCCGAGACCCGAGCTGGCCCCGGTGATCAGGGCGCGTGGCCGAATCCTTTGTGCCGGGGGTGCCGAGTCAGTCGCCGGCATGGGAGCCCTCCTCCTCCAGATAGGCGTCCAGGTCGTCGTCGGTCATCGTGGAGACCTCGCGGTACAGCTCGGCGATCTCCGCCAGCCTGCCGGGGGCTTCCTCCGTCCGGCGCAGATGGGCGGCGAACTCGTCGGCACTGCGGGTGGCGAAGATGCCGCCGGGGCGGATCCGCGCACCGGCCAGCACCTCCCGGAGTTCCACCACCACGCGGGAGACGCTCAGGGAGTCGCCGCCCAGCGCGAAGAAGTTGTCCTCGGGACCGACCGGTACGCCGTCCAGATGGCGCGACCAGATCTCACGGACCAGCCACCGCAGGGCGTCCTCCGGTTCCGCCGGGGTTCCCTCCGGGACGGCGGAACCGGCCCTGCCCTGCTCCTCCTCGTACCGGCGTGCCAGCGCCTCGCGGTCCACCTTCCCGTTGCGGGTGGTGGGCAGCGTGTCCACGACGACGACCCGCTGCGGGCGCAGGTGCGCGGGCAGTCCCCGCCGGGTCTCGGCCCGGACGGCTTCGGCTGCTTCGTGGCGGTCGGCGTCGCCGTCGACCACCACGAAGGCCGCCAGTCCCCGGACGGCGTGCCGCTCGCCCGGGGGCAGGGTCAGCACGGCGGACCGCCGCACCCCGGGGCAGCCGTTGAGGAAGGCGGCGAGCTCCCCGGGCTCGACCCGGTGACCGCGGATCTGGACCTGGTCGTCCCTGCGGCCGATGAACTCGATGACGCCGTCGCGCCACCGGCCCAGGTCGCCGGTGCGGAAGTAGGTCTCGCCGGTGGCGGGGTCCGTGTAGTGACGACGGCGGGCGTCCTGGGGGTCGGCCAGGTATCCGGGCGTCACTCCGATTCCGGAGACCAGCAGTTCGCCCGTCGCCCAGTCCGGGCGGTCCGTCAGATCGTCGTCGACGACCCGGTAGCGGGTGCGGGAGATGGGGCGGCCGTACGGGACGGTGGCCCACTCGCCGGTGTCGGCGTCCGGATCGGGCACGGGGTGCCAGATGTTCCAGCCGGTGGTTTCGGTGGGGCCGCCTATGCTCACCGGCAGCACCTCGGGGGCGGCCTGACGCAGCCGGCGCAGCACCGGCCGGGGCACCCAGTCGCCGCCGGTGAGGACCAGTCGCAGGGACTCCAGGGCGTCGCCGGTTCCCGCACCGTCGAGCAGCATTTCCACCACGGCGGGTGCCGCGCACAGCGCCGTCACCCGGTGGTGGGCGACCGCCCGGGCCCACTCCTGCGGGTCGGTGGCGCAACCTCGCCCGGCCAGTACGGCCGTGCCGCCGGCGCCCAGGATCGCGAACAGGTCGAACAGCGACAGGTCGTGGTGGAGCGAGGCGAGAGCCAGCGAGGTGTCGGTGGCGGTCAGCCCGAAGGAATCGACGGTGTGCTCCACGCAGTTGGCCAGCCCGCCGAGGGTGATCGGAACTCCCTTGGGCTCGCCGGTGGATCCCGAGGTGAAGAGCACGTAGGCCAGGTCCTCCGGCCCGCGCTCGTCGGCCGGAGGGGGGCTCTTCGGCGGCGCGGCGTCCGGCCGCACCGCGGAGACGTCCACGGTCCCCACGCCTTCCGGGGCGGCGAGCCCGGCGGTCCGGGCGGTCGAGGCGTCGGTGACGACCAGGCGGACGCCGGCACGGCGCAGGACGGCGGCGATACGGTCGGGCGGCAGGTCGTCGCCGAGGGGCAGATAGGGGTGGCCGGCCTCCAGTACGCCGAGGCAGGCGGCGTACTGGCGCCAGCCGCGCTCCAGCAGCACCGCGACCGGCTGGGCCGGGGAGGCGGGACCGCCGCGCGCCGCGCTGACGGCCTCGGCCACTGCCCGGCCGGCGGCGGCGAGTCCGCCCCGGGTGACGGTGAGCTCGCCGTCGACGAGGGCGGGTGCGCCGGGGTCGGCGGCGGCCAGCTCAGCGATCGCGGTGTGCGGCCAGATGCCGACGGGCTCGCGGTGCGGTCCCCGGTCGCGCTCCTCGACCTGCTCCGCGGTGAGGGCGGCGAGCGGACGGGCCGACCAGGCGGCGCCGTCGCGGGCCAGTGCTTCCAACTGCCCGGTGAGCAACCGGAAGACACCGTCCACCACGGGCACCGGGAACAGCTCCTCGACCACGTCCCAGTTGAGCACCAGGGCCCCCTCGCGCTCCCGCAGCAGCAGGTCCATCCAGACCTGCGGGGTCTGGCTGAGCGCGAAGGTCTCGTGGAGCCGGCCGTCGAGGATCCGGTCCACGCCGTCGCCGACGCCGAGTTCGCTGGTCATCACGACGGGGGCGAGCGCGCCGGTGACACCGCCCCGGCGGCGGATCAGCTCGCGGGTGACGTCCATGCCGCTGAAATGGCGGTGGTCCAGGTCGCTCACCAGCCGGTCGCGGATCCGGGCGGCGAGTTCCTCGAAGGAGGAGACACCCGCGGTGTCGACCTCCAGCAGGGTGAAGGAGGCGAACTCGCCCAGGACGTCGTCCATCCGGGGGTGGACGGGGTGCCTGCTCATCTGCGGCACGTTGAGGACGAAGCGCGGCTCGTCGGCCCACTGCGCCAGTGCCCAGGCGTAGGCGGCCAGTACCACCGCGGTGGGGGTGAGCCCGCGTTCGGAGGCGGCCCGGGACACCTGGGACCACCGCTCCGCGTCGACGACGTGGCGGCGGTTGACGAAGACGGGGGCGTCGGCGGACGCGTCCGGGCCGCTTCGGCGCGGCAGCCGGGGGCCCTCGGGGAGGGAGTCGAGCCGTTCGGTCCAGTAGGCCGCGGCCCGCCGGTACTCGGGGGTCTCGCGGATGCGGGCGACGGCGGCGACGTAGTCACGGAAGGAGGGCGTCCCGGGGCGGGCGGCGGCCTCACCGCGCAGCGCGGCGGCCCAGGAGTCGAAGAGCACTTGGACCCCCCGCGCGTCGGCCAGCAGCGCGTCGATGCTCACGCACATCCGCAGCCGGCCACCCGGCAGCTGCACGAAGACCACGCTGAACAGCGGGAAGACGCCGGGCGGACGGATCTCGTGGGAGAGCCGGTGGCGCACGTGAGCGGCTGCCGCGGGGTCGGCGACTGCGTCCACCGTCTCGCAGCGGTAGGGCGGCACGTCGGCGGTGGGGAGCACCCGCTGGGTCATGGTGTTCTCGTCGAAGACGGTACGCAGCATGTCGTGGGCCTCGATGACCTGGCGCAGGGCCCGCTCCGCGTCCTGGATGTCCAGGCCGTCGGGGTCGCCCGGGCCGGTCGCCTCGCGTCCCTCGTACTCCAGGTAGAGGTGGCAGGCGACGCCGCCGCCCTCGATGTCGCTGCCCCGGCCGATGAGGTACGCCTGCTGCTGGTCGAGCAGGTCGAAGGGTTCGAAGCGCAGGTCGGGACGTGCGACGAGGGAGAGTTCGCCGTCGTCCTCCCGGACTCCCCGGGCGCGGCTCTCCACCAGCGCGGCGAAGTTCCGCAGCCGCGGGTGGGCCGTGATGTCCCGGACGCCGATGCGGACCCCGAAGCGTCCACGCACGGCGGCGACGACCGCGATGGCGGCCAGCGAATTGCCGCCCGCCTGGAAGAAGTCGTCGTCCGGGCCGGGGTCACCGGTCCCGATGGCCTCGGCCCAGATGCGGGCGACCTCGCCGACGGTCCCGCCCGCGTCGGCGAGGGCCGGCGGCCGGTCGACGGTCTCGGGTTCGGGCAGCGCCGCCTTGTCCACCTTGCCGCTGGGTGTCAGCGGCAAGGCGGCCAGCAGCACCACTGCGGACGGCACCAGGTAGTGCGGGAGTGCGGCGGCCAGCCGGTCGCGCAGCCGCTCGGCCAGGTCCGGGGCGGAGCCGGCGGCCGGAACCACGTAGGACACCAGCACCTTGGCGCCGCCGGCGGTGGTGCGGGCCGCGGTGGCGGCGTTGGCCACCTCCGGTGCGTCCAGCAAACGGGCGGTCACCTCGTCCGGCTCCACCCGGTGGCCGCGGATCTTGGTCTGGAAGTCGGCCCGCGCGACGTAGGAGAGCTGCCCGTCCGGTAGCAGCCGCACCAGGTCCCCGGTGCGGTACATGCGGGAACCGGGAGGCCCGAACGGGTCGGCGACGAAGCGTTCGGCGGTCATCGCCGCGCGGCCCAGGTAGCCGCGGGAGAGCTGCCGGGCGGAGGCGTAGAGTTCGCCGACCGCACCCGCCGCCACCGGCCGCAGCTCCTCGTCGAGCACATGGGCGGTACAGGTGTCGAGCAGCGGGCCGAGGCGTACCGGGCCGCGCGCATGGCCGCGCCCGCCCCGGGACAGCGGGAAGCCGGTGATGACGTGGGTCTCGGTGGGGCCGTAGTGGTTGTGCAGGGTGACCCGGGGGTTGGCGTCCAGGAAGCGGGCTATCCAGTCGTTCATCACCAGCGGCTCACCGGACTGGTAGACGTGCCGCAGGTCGGGCAGCGTGGTGGCGGTCTCCCACGCGGCGCGGCACACCTCCTGGAGCATCACCTGGGGGCAGAAGTACTCGGTGACGCGCTGTCGGGCCAGCAGCCGCACCAGCGCCTCGGGGTCGGTGCGCTCCTCGTCCTCCGGCAGCACCAGGCACTTTCCGGCGGCCAGGGCGGTGAGTATCTCCTGGCTGGCGACGTCGAAGTTGAGGCTGGCGAACTGCAGGACCCGGCCGTCCGCCTCGGCGGTGGCGGTGCGGCCGTGCCAGTCCACGAGGTTGCCGATGGCGCCGACGGTGTGCACCACGGCCTTGGGGGTGCCGGTCGATCCGGAGGTGTAGAGCACGTAGAGGGCGTCGTCGGGGCCGGTCTGCGCCCAGTGCCCGTCGGCTCCGGCCGTGCTCTCGCCCGGGGCGGAGTCCGGTGCGTCCACCGCGATGGTGGTGAGCTCCGGGTAGGCGGCGAGGGTGGAGCGGTCGCCGAGCACCGTCCGCACTCCGGAGTCCTGGGCCATGTAGTCGAGGCGGCGGCGCGGGTAGGCGGGGTCCAGCGGCAGGTAGGCGGCGCCGATGCGGAGGATCGCGACGATCGCGACGACGGCGTCGGCCGAGCGGGGCAGCGCGACTCCGATGACGCTGCCGCGCCCGTGGCCGTGCTGTCGCAGCAGCCCGGCCAGCGCGGCGGAGCGCTCCCCAAGCGTCCGGAAGTCGAGGCGGCTCTCGCCCCGGATGACGGCAGGGGCGTCGGGCGTCCCGGTGATGCGGCGGGCGATCCGGACGGGCAGCGCGGTGGCGTCCGGCGCGGGCAGGGACTCGCCCCGGATGATCCGTGCGACCAGCCGGTCGGCGTCGACCCGGGGAACGGCGGTGACGTCGTGGTCGACGACGGCGATACGGCCGCCGTCGTCCCCGATGCGCACCTCGACGGCCAGCGGGTAGGCGTGCCGGGGGTCCTCGCTGTGCTCCTCGATGGTGACGGTACGGCCCGGACCTGCGGCGTCCTCAGGCAGGTCCAGTACCCAGCCCCGGTCGACCAACAGCAGGGACCCGCCCTCGGGGTCGGGTGCGTGCGCCGTGCGCCAGGGTGCGTCGGCGGGACCCTCAGAGGCGTCGCGGACGCTTCCCGGCGACGCCGCCGGCAGCAGAGCGGAGAGCCAGGAGCGCAAGCGCTCCTCCGGGATCCGGTCGGGTACGGGGGCGTGGACGCGGCGCCGCGCAGCGAACCTCGGGCGCGGCGTGGAACCGGCGTCGGAGCCGGTACGAGCACCCTGGGCCGCGTGCGGCGTCGGGGCGGGCGAGCCGTCCCGAAGTCCGGCACACAGGGCGGCGGCGGCTGTGTACGGCAGGTGGGCGGTGACCGCCGACCGGGGTGCGGCCAACGAGACCAGGTGCGTCTCCCGGAGCTCCGCGGGGTCGGCGGGCATCCGTGCGACGCGCAGCGTCCAGTCGCCGTCCGGGCGGGACAGGGCGTCGTGCCACTGCTCCCGCTGCAACTCCCGGAAGGCGGACAGGGCGGCTGCGGGCTCCTTCCCGGAGAGGTCGGCGGTGGCGGTGTGCGCGGCGGGGCGGCCGTCCCCGTCAGAGGCGGTCGCCCAGCGCCCGGCGGGCAGCTCGCCCCGGATCCGCAGCACCAGGTGGGCTATCGGCATCCCCATGCTCACTCCGCCTCCGAACGATGACGTGACACAGTCGTGCTCCTCAGAAGATGGAAAGGTCGAGTGGCTCGCCGGCCAGGTGCCTGCCGACGGAGTCGGCGGCGGGCGCCCGACCGGGCGGGTGGAAGGCCAGGGCCCGGGCGGCGGACAGCAGATAGGCGGGGTCCGGGCCGGTGACGAAGGCGAGTCCGCCGAGCAGCCGGGCGAGCCGGGAGCACAGCTCGGGCAGGCGCTCCTCCACGTGCAGCCGGGCCAGCAGCGCGGCGCCCATCGCCTTCTCGGCGGAGGCACCCGCGTCGAAGGTTTCGGCTGCCGCTGCGCAGGCGGCCCGACAGGCGTACAGATCGGCGGCCGCTTCCCCCAGAGCCCGGCGATCGGTGCGCGGGGCGTGTGCGGCCCGGTCGAACAGCGCCTGGGCGGTGCCCAGGTACGTGCCACAGGCGAGGATCTCGAACCAGATCCAGGCCCGGGTCTGGAGCTCGTCCATGCCGCGCTCGGGGCGTCCTCCGGGCAGCAGCATCACGGCGGGCACCCGCACCTCGTCGAGGACGATCTCCTCGCTCTCGGCCGCGGCCAGCACCGGACTGTTCCAGAACGGCCGCACCTGGATTCCGTCCAGGCCGGCGGGGATGACCGCCAGTGCGACCGTGCCGTCCCGCTCGTCGTCGGAACACACGCGGACACTGGTGGTGAGGATGTCCATGGAACGGGCCAGGCTGCAGGGCTTCTTGGCGCCGCTCAGCACGAACTCCTCCCCTCCCGCGACGGCGGTGGCGGTGGTCCGCGGCACGAGGGCGTCGTCACCGCGGCGGGCCTCGGACGAAGCCGAGGCGAGCAGACGGCGGTCGCGGGCGACGGCGGCCAGCAGCGACCACTGCGGCGCGTCATCACCCACGTGGACGCGCAGGTACTCCACGAAGGAAACCACCGCCAGGTGGTGCATCATCGTGCCCACACCGAGCGAGGGGGAGCGGGTCGCGAGCGCGGACTGCACCCGCAGTGCCTGACCGCAGTCCAGTCCCGAGCCGCCGTGGCGGGTGGGGATCAGCAGCCCGGGGCCGCCCGCTTCACGGAACAGTCGCAGTACCGGGCTGGCGGACGATTCCAGCTCGGCCAACGGGTACTCGGCCAGCCGGTCGAGCAGGCCGGGCAGCCGCTCCTCGGCGAACGCGGCGTCGGCCGCGGTCAGTTCGGTCCATCGTGGTGCTGTCTCAGGCATCGCGCCGCTCCTCCTCGGTGGTGGTCAGGTGGTCCCGCACCCAGCGGGCGAGCCGCCGCGGGGTGTCATGGGTCTGGAAGACGTCGATCGGCACCGGCACACCGAGCGACTCCCGGATACGGCGACGCAGATCGATCGTGGTCAGCGAGTCCAGCCCCAGTTCCCGGAAGGACCGGTCGCCCTCCTCGGCCGCCCGGCCGCCCGGGAGCTGGAGCACCTCGGTGACCCGGGCCAGCACGGCCGCCTCGGCGTCCGCCGGGGCCGACGCCGTGCCGGGGGCGGCCCCCGTGGTGGGCGGCGGCGGGGCCGGCAGGACCGGCCGGGCGGGAGCCGGGGCGTCCGTCCGGATCCAGAACCGCCGGTGCCGGAAGGGGGTGGGCGGCAGGGCGGCGACCTCCTCGTCCCCCGTGGCGTCCCGGGGACGTGGTCCCGGGCCCCCGGGCAACGCGTCGTCCCAGCGAACCGGGACGCCCTGGGTCCAGGCGTAGCTGAGCCGGGCGAGGAAGTCGCGGTAGCCGCCCTGGTCGCGGCGGAGGCTGCCGACGACGGGCGCGGGCCGCTCCCGCAGACCGTCCAGCACCGCGGTGATCGGCGCGGTGAGCACCTCGTGCGGGCTGACCTCGACGAACGCGGCGGGGCGGGTGTCACTGATGGCGGCCACCGCGTCCGCGAAGCGGACCGTGCCACGCAGGTTCTCGTACCAGTACCCCGCGTCCACTTCGGCACCGGTGAGCCAGTCGGCCCGGGTGGTGGAGAAGAACGGGACGCGGGCCGGACGCGGCACGATCCCGGCGAGCCGGTCGGTCAGCGCGCGGGCCACCGGCTCCACCATCGCGGAGTGCGAGGCGTAGTCGACGGCGACCGCGACGGTGCGGATCCCGGCGCGCCGGCAGTGGTCGGCCAGCTCTTCGACGGCCTCCGGCGGCCCGGAGACCACGGTGCTGCCCGGCCCGTTGCAGACGGCGACCTCCACGGAAGCGTCACGGCGCCCGGCCAGCAGCCGCCTGGTCTCGTCCTCGTCCAGGCCGAGCACGGTCATGGCGCCGGTACCCGCCAGGGAGGAGAGCAGCCGCGCCCGGGTGGCGACCACGGCGGCCGCGTCCTGAAGGGTCAGGGCCCCGGCCGCGTAGGCCGCCGCCACCTCCCCCTGGGAGTGGCCGAGCACCAGGTCCGGCGCCACTCCGCTGCTCCGCCACAGGGCGGTGAGCCCGGCCATCATCGTGAACAGCGCCACCTGGACGCCCTCCAGGGAGTCCGCGACACCGGCCGGCTCCTCCCCGGCGATCAGACGCGTGACGGAGAAGTCCACATGGGGAGCGAAGGCGTCCGCGCAGCGATCCACTTCGCGGGCGAAGGCCGGGGCCTCCCGCAGCAACCGCCGGCCCATCCCGGGCCATTGGGAGCCCTGGCCGGGGTAGACGAAGGCCACGGCGTACTCGCCGTGCGCGGTGCCGCGCGCCACGCCCTCCAGCGGCGCCCCGGTCCGTGCCGCCTCCAGGCCGGCGAGCAGCCCGGCGCGGTCGTGCGCGACGACGGCCGCCCGGTGCGGGAGCGCGGCCCGGCGGGTGGCAAGGGTGCGGGCAGCCGCCGGCAGCCCCGGGCCGGGCTCGGCCAATGCCCCGCTCAGTCGGCCCAACTGGGTTTCGAGCGCCTCCGGGCAGGCGGCGGAGACGACGAACGGCAACGAGGTCCGGGGCGAGCGGGTTCCCGGCGGGAGTTGCGGACTCCGAGCCGGATCCGGGCTCTGGCTCGCGCCCGGGTTCGGGTCTTCGAGGATGAGGTGGGCGTTGGTGCCGCTCATGCCGAAGGAGGAGACGGCGGCCCGGCGGGTGCGGCCCCCGCGCGGCCACGGGACCGGCTCGGTGAGCACCCGCACGGCGTCGGACGGCCAGTCCACCTTGGGCGTCGGCTCGATGCCGCGCAGGGTCGGCGGCAGTTCGGCGTGGCGCAGTGCCTCGACGACCGCGATGACCCCGCCGATTCCCGCGGCGGCCTGGGTGTGCCCGGTCAGCGCCTTCAGGGAGCCGATGTGGAGGGGGCCCGGGCCGGCCGCCGGGTCGCCTTCCGTGCCTGCCCGGGAGGTGCAGTAGCTGTCGATCAGTGCCTGCGCCTCGACGGCGTCGCCCAGCACGGTTCCCGTTCCGTGCGCCTCCACGGCGTCGATGTCCGAGGGGCGCAGGCCGGCGTCGGCCAGTGCCCGCTCGATGACCCGCCGCTGCGCGGTGCCGCTCGGTGCCGTCAGGCCGTTGCTGGCCCCGTCCTGGTTGACGGCGCTGCCCGCGACGACGGCCAGCACCGGCAGGCCCCGGCGACGCGCCTCGGAGCGTCGGGTCACCACCACCACGCCGGCTCCCTCGCTCCACACGGTGCCGTCGGCGTCGGTGGAGAAGGGGCGGCAACGGCCGTCCGCGGACAGTCCGCCGAGCCGCTGGAAGTCCCGGTACATCCTGGGGGTGGACATCACCGTGATCCCGCCGGCCAGGGCGATGTCGCACTCACCCTGGAGCAGCGAGCGAACCGCGAGGTGCAGGGCGACCAGGGAGGAGGAGCAGGCGGTGTCGACGGTCAGCGCCGGTCCGGTCAGGCCCAGATGGTAGGCGATGCGCCCGGAGAGGACGGCGTTGGAGGTGCCGGTCAGTTCGTGTCCGCCGAGCTCGTCGCCGGCCTCGTGGGCGGCCTGCGCGTAGTCGCCCGCCATCGCGCCGAGGAACACCGCTGTCTCGGTGCCGTGCAAGGAGCGGGGGTCGATCCCGGCACGCTCCAGCGACTCCCAGCACAGTTCGAGCATGATGCGCTGCTGCGGGTCCATGGCGCGGGCCTCGCGCGGTGAGACGCCGAAGAAGGGGGCGTCGAAGCCCGCCACGTCGGCCAGGAATCCGCCGGATCGAACCCGTATCCGCTCGTCGGACCAGTGCTGACCCCGGTCGTCGGGGAAGCCCCCGACGGCGTACGGCCCGAAGGACGCCAGCCGCCACAGTTCCTCGGGGGACGACACCGCGCCGGGATAGCGGCAGGCCGCCGCCGCGATGACCACGGGATCGGGCTCCGGCTCGGAGTCGGGGGAGCGCCGCACCGGTCGCGCGGGAGCCGGGGTGCGCGGCGGTCCGCCGGGGCGCTGCCCGAGGCGGGCGGCGATGTGCTCGGCCAGCGCCCGGGGGGTGGGGTGGTCGTAGACGAGCGACGCGGCGAGGTTCAGGCCGGTGCGTGAGGCCAGTTCGGCGCGCAGCTCCAAGCCGTCGACCGAGGTCGCTCCCAGGTCGGCGAGAGGAGTGTCGGCCGACCGGGTGTGGATGTCGGCGACGTCCAGTACCTCGGCGATCGCCGCACGCACCAGGGCCAGCGGGTCTCGCAGCGCCTGTGCCGCCGGGCCGGGGGCTTCGGCCGCTGGGTCGGACGGGCGGGAGGCGGCTGCGGCCTGCTCGCCGGACCCGTGGTCGCGTCCGGTGAAGCGGTAGGTGGGCAGCGGGGTCCAGCCGGCGGCGTCCAGACCTGGCAGCGCGTGCCACCGCACCGCGTGGCCGTGGGACCGGGCGCGCGTCAGCGCGTCCAGGAAGGCGACGTACTCGGAGTCCTCCTCGTGCCCGAAGGAGGCGGCGGTCATCTCGGGGCCGTCTTCCTCGGCGGCCCTCACCAAGGGGGTGAGCGTGCGGGTGGGACCGAGCTCCAGGCAGAGCCGGACGCCGTCGGCCCGCAGCGTGGCGAGGCCGTCGCCGAAGCGGACGGTGTGGCGAATGTGCCGTACCCAGTAGTCGGCGGTGATCAGGTCCGCGCCCTCGGCGAACCGGCCGCTCAGGTTGGACAGCACCGGTCGCGCCGGTCTGCGGTACGTGATCGCGGCGGCGGTGGCGCGGAACTTTGCCAGCACCGGATCCATGTGCCGGGAGTGGAAGGCGTGGCGGACCGGAAGACGCCGGGTGCGGTATCCACGGGCGCGAAGAGCCTCCGCGCAGGCGAGCACGGTGGCGCGGTCTCCGGAGATGACGGTGGAGGAGGGGCCGTTGAGCGCGGCGATCTCCACCTCGCAGCGGAGGGCGGCGAGGGTCTCGCGCACCCGGCTCTCCTCGGCCCGTACCGAGACCATCGCGCCGACGGGCTCGGCCTCGGCCATGGCGGCACCGCGCGCGACCACCAGCCGTACGGCGTCGGCCAGGTCGAGGACGCCCGCGACGTGGGCGGCGGTGAGCTCTCCGACGGAGTGGCCGCCCAGGACATCGGCGCGGACGCCGAGGTCCTCGGCACAGCCGCTGAGCGCCACCCCGTGGGCGAACAGGGCGATCTGGGTGTAGCGGGTGTCGTGCAGCGGATGGTCTTCCGCCGCTCCGTCGCGGACACGGGTCAGCTCGCGCAGCGGAATGTCGAGGAGCGGGTCGGCGTGCGCCGCCACGGCATCGAACCGCGCGGAGTAGCCGGGCAGTTCGAGGAGTCCGCTGCCCATGCCGGGCCGCTGGGCGCCCTGCCCGGGAAAGAGGAAGGCGGTACGGGTACGCGGACCGGCGCCCGAGTGCACGGCGCGCCCCGGGATGCCTTGCGCGATCCGGTCCAGGCGGCCGGTGAGTTCGGCAGCCGAGCGGGCGGTGAAGGAGGCGCGCTGGGACAGCCGGGCGCGCCGAGTGGTGAGGGTGCGGGCCACCGAGGCCAGGGCTCCGGGCCGGGCCAGCAACTCGCCCTGTGCCTCGGCCCAGTCGCGCAACGCGGCGGCGGTGGCGTGCAGCGACTCGGGGGAGGCCGCGGACAGCGTCACGGGGACGGCCTCGGGGGCGGGTGTCTGCGCTTCGCCCCCCGGGTGCCCGGAAGAGGGTTCCGCAGGCGCCGGCGGCGGAGCGAGCACCACGTGGCAGTTGGTGCCGCCCATGCCCAGGGAGCTGACGCCGGCGAGGGCTCCCGGCGGCAACGGCACGGGAGACGCGGGCACGGTGATGCCGTCGTCGGCGAGGTGGCGGGCCAGCGCGCCACCCCGGTGCCCGGCCGTGCCCGGCACCGTCCCCCGGGCGACCACCAGCACCGCCTTGACCAGGCCGAGGAGTCCGGCCGCGCCTTCCAGGTGGCCCACGGTGGTCTTGATCGAGCCGACAGCGGGTCCGGTGTCACCGGAGCGGGCGAAGACCTGGCTGAGGGCGTCGGCCTCGGCGCGGTCGCCGACCGGGGTGCCGGTGCCGTGGAGTTCGACGAAGCCGACGGCCGCGGGGTCGACCCCCGCGGCGGCGCAGGCCCGCCGGATGGTCCGGGCGTGCGCCTCGGGGGCCGGCACCAGCAGGGTGCCGGAGCCGTCGTGGGTGACGGCGCTGCCCCGGAGCACGGCGTGGACGCGGTCCCCGTCGCGCAGCGCGTCGGCGAGGGGGCGCAGCAGGACGGCCGCGCCGCCCTCGCCGCGTACGTAACCGTCGGCGTCGTCTTCGAAGAGCGTGGCGCGGCCGGAGGGCGACTGGCCCCCGAACGAGGCGGTGGCGGTGGCGTTCTCGGTGGAGAGGTTGAGGTTGACGGCGGTCACCAGCGCTCCGGCGCAGTCGCCCGCCCGGATGGCCTGCGCGGCGTGGTGGACGGCGACCAGCGCGGAGGACTGCCCGGTGTCGACGACGAGGCTGGGGCCGTGCAGCCCGAAGGCGTGGGAGACCCGGGCGGCGATCATCGAGGGCGCGGTGGCGGCCAGGGTTCCCGGTCCGATGGCGCCGCGACGGCGGGCGGCGTGTTCCATCGCCCAGTCGGCGCCCATGGATCCGACGAAGACGCCGAGGCCACGCTCGCGCGGTGCCGAGGGATCCTGGCCGGCGTCCTCCAGGGCGGTCCAGGCCAGCTCCAGCGTCCACCGCTGGTGGGGGTCGATGGCGGCGGCTTCCCGGTCGGACATGCGGAAGAGACGGGCGTCGAAGCGCCCGGCGTCCGGATGGTAGGAGCCCTGTCCGACCCGCGTGCGCACATCAGCCGGTACTTCTGCGGTCGCGAAGCGGCCTTCGGGCGCTCGGCCGTCGGGGCGGCGGCCCTCGGCCAGCAGGTGCCACAGCTCGTCGGGGCTTTCGGCGCCGGGCACCCGGCAGGCGAGGCCGACGACGGCGATGTCCTGGCGGGCCCGCCGCGGGGCGTCTTCTTCCCGGGTGCCCCGCGGCGGGGCACCCTGCTCGGGGTGCGTCATGCCGGCTTGCCGCCCTCCGGCAGCGAGACCCGCGGCCGTGTGGCGGGCGCGGGGGCGTTCCGGTTCTCCGCCAGGACGCGATCCGACAGCAGCCCCAGGGAGCTCAGGTTGGCGAACCCGGGGCCCTGCGCGTAGGCGGCGAGGGTGGGCAGCAGCAGCTTGGGCAGCAGGCCGTCGAGGGAGAGGTCCGCGCGGATGTGCCGCTCCAGGGCTTCCGCGGTCTCCGGGGCGTCGCCGACGATCGCTGCGACGGCGGCGCGGGCCCCCTTCCCCAGCAGGTCCAGGAACCAGTCGGGGCGAGCTCCGGTGGCGTCGATGACCACGTCGAAACGGCAGGTGTGCTCGGCACGGCCCGGGTTGTGCAGCGTCAGTTCCACCTGGGTGCCCGCACGGCGCACGGCGGTGACGGTGCCCTGCTGGTGCAGCACCGCCGCCTCCGTCGCGATGGCTTCGATGGCGCGGGGCGAGTACACCCCCCGGTCGGTACGGGCGATGACCTCGCGCCGGTCCCGCTCCGGCAGTTCGCGCCAGCGTTCGGGGCTGGAATAGAGGGCGTTCTCGAAGAAGCCCTCGCCACGGCTGTAGACCACGGGGTACGGGCTGATCACGGTGGTCCGCCCGGAGTGCTGGCGGATCAGGTCCTCGACGACGGCGGCGGCGGTCTCTCCTCCGCCGACCACGGCGACGCTGGGGTCGAGCAGCGTGGTGTCCAGGCCGAGCCGCCAGAACTCCTCGATGCTGCAGACCGCGTCGCTCGCCAGCCGGCCGTCGTGCGGGCCCGGGCCGCTGATCATGACGTGGTCGGCCCAGAGGACGGCGGAGCCTCCGGTGCTGCCTTCGACCGTGACCTCCCACTGGCCGCCGGAGGTCTCCAGTCCCCGCACCCAGCCGCTGACCAGGGGGAAGTCGATGTTCTCGGCGGCCCACCGCAGATAGGCGGCCCAGTCCGCGTGGCGTGGGCTGGGGCGTCCCGCGTCGACCCAGGCCGCGTAGCGGCCGGCGGACACCAGGAACGCCGTCCAGGAGAACTCCTGCATCCGCGTGTTGACCGCGACGTCGATCTCGGTGCCGTGCCCCCGGGAGGCGTAGGGGAATCCGAGGTCCTTCTCCGGGCTGGTGGACAGCCGGGGGCGGCCGTTGGTACGGCCGCCGACGGCTGTCCAGTTGGCCCCGACGTCGTAGGGTTCGACGACCAGCACGCGAGACGCGTCCACGCCCAGTTCTCTGAGCACCTGGCTCTTGGCCGCGGTGGCCAGCGCCTTGGGGCCCGCGCCGACGACGCAGATCAGCCCCCGCGTCTCGGGTCTCCCGGCGCCGAAGCGCCGTTGGGCGTCCTGAAGGGACAGCGACTCCATCGGCTCAGTGCTCCAGCTTCCGTACGGTCCCGCCGGGGGCGGGGTGGCGTGGGTGTTGGGGGGTGTCGCGGCGGACATGTCAGGCTCGCTTCCAGTTGCCGAGCAGCGACTGGAGGGTGTCCTTGTCGAGGCCGGAGACCTCGGTGTCCGGAGCCGGCACGTCCGGAGCGGCTTCACGGCTGCGGGTGTCGTCGGCCTCGGCGCGCTCGCACGCCTCGGCCAGTTCGGCGACGGTGGGGTTCTCGAAAACCATCTGCGCGGTGACCCGCAGTCCCTTGGCACGGGCCCGGCTGGCGAGTTGGACGGAGATGATGCTGTCTCCGCCGAGGGCGAAGAAGCCGTCCTCGCGCCCGATGTCCGCCGCGCCGAGTACATCCGCGAAGAGCGCGGCAACGGCTTCCTCGGTGGCGCCGCGTGGGGGCTGCCGGGTGCCGGAGGTACGCAGGTCCGGCAGCGGCAGGGCGGGTCGGTTCAGCTTGCCGGAACCGGTCAGCGGCATGGCGTCCAGCACGGTGAGCACCGACGGGTGCAGGTAGACGGGCAGTTCCCGGGCCAGGTGTTCCCGGACGGAGGCGAGCGCCGCGTCCCGGTCGACGCTCCCGTCGGCCAGGGTGACGTACCCGGCCAGCAGGGTGGAGTCGTTCTCCCGGTGGGTGCGGGCGGCGGCCAGCGCCACCTCGGGCGCCAGGCGCAGAACGGCTTCGATCTCACCGAGTTCCAGCCGGATGCCGCGCAGCTTCACCTGGTGGTCGGTGCGGCCGTCGAAGAGCAGTCGGCCGTCCCGGCTCCAGCGGGCCCGGTCCCCGGTGCGGTACAGCAGGGTACCGGGGACGTCGCCGTGGGGGTCGGGCAGGAAGCGGGCCGCGGACAGGCCGGGACGCTTCCAGTAGCCGCGGGCCAGTTGGTGGCCCGCGGCGTACACCTCGCCGGGCACCCCGGGCGGGCAGAGGTTGAGGTGGCGGTCCAGGACCAGTACCCGGGCGCCGGCCACGGGGGTGCCCAGGTGCAGCCCGTGACGGTGCATCGGCCCCCGGACGACGCCGCCGCTCAGCTCGGTGGCCCCGTAGTTGTTGACGATCTCCGCGTCCGGTGCGACTGCTCGCAGCCGTCGCAGCAGCGTCGCCGTCATGGGCTCGCCGCTGCTGATCCAGCGGGGCACCGAGCGGACCGCCTCCGGGGAGACGCCGAGCAGCGCGTTGATGGCGGTGGGCACCGCGGTGACCTGCCCGATCGGGTTGTTCTCGATCAGGCCGGTCAGACTGCCCACGTCGCGGGCCTCGGCCTCGTCGGCGACGATCAGACGGGCCCCGGCGATCAGGCCGGCGAGGATCTCGCAGCCGCCGTCGTGGAAGCTCAGCCAGCCCTGGCAGAGCCGGACGTCGGGCTCTGCCGCGGGGTAGTGCACGGGCTGCCAGGTCAGCCGGGCGGCGTAGGCCCGCTGGGTGCCGATCACGCCCTTCGGTACGCCGGTGGACCCGGAGGTGTAGAGGAAATAGGAGATGTTCTCGCCCCGGGCACGGTGGGACACCTCCTCGGGCAGCCGTTCGTCGGACTGCGCGGCGAGTTCGGCCGTCGCCTCTGCGCCGTCCAGCGCAAACAGCGGCGCCGCACAGGTGTCGGGCAGGCCGGCCACGGCGTCGGAGCGCGTGAGCACGACGACGGGGGCGGCGTCGCCGATCATGTACTCCAGTCGTTCGGCCGGCAGCCGCAGGTCCAGCGGCAGATACGCGGCTCCGGTCTTCACGACCGCGAGCAGCGCGACCACCATGTCGACGGAGCGGGGTACGGCGATGGCGACGAAGCGGTCCGGTCCCGCGCCGCGCGCCAGCAGCAGCCGGGCGAGCCGGTCGCTGCGCCGGTGGAGTTCGGCGTAGCCGATGGTGCGGCCCGCGCACTCCACGGCGGTCCGCTCGGCGGCGCCGGGCAGGTCGAGTGCGGCCCTGGACCGCTCGATGAGCTCGGGCAGGGTCTCGGCCAGCTCGGGGGCTGCCTCGGGCCCGCGACTCCACTCACCCAGGATCAACCGCCGCTCTGCTTCGGTGACCAGTTCCAGGGTGTGCAGCCGACGTCCGGGCTCCCTGCCCATGGTGCGCAGCACCAGGCCGAGCCGGTCGACCATCTGCCGCACGGTGACCTCGTCGTAGAGGTCGCGTCGGTAGATCAGCTCTCCGGTCCAGCCGCCGGACTGCCCGCTGGGCTCGAAGTTGACGGAGAGGTCGTACTTGGCGGTGGCGGTGTGCTGCGGCAGGGAGCGCCAGCGCAGCCCGCCGGCCGCCCGGGTGAGGTCCTCCTCGTCCCGTAGCTGGACCAGTACCTGGAAGAGCGGGTTGACGCTCAGCGAACGCTCGGCCCCGGCGGCTTCGACCATCCGCTCGAAGGGCAGCTCGGAGTGGTGGTAGGCGTCCACGGCGCGTGCCCTGGCGCGGCGCACGATCTCCTCCAGGGTCGGGTCCCCGGTGAGGTCGTTGCGTACCACCAGCAGGTTGACGAAGAGTCCGACGGCCTCCGTCACCGCCTCGTCGGGCCGGTTGGCGACGGGGGTGCCGAGCGGCACGTCGTCGCCGACGCCGAGCTTGCACAGCAAGGTGGCGACGGCCGCCTGGAGCACGATGAACGGCGTCGCGCCCGTTGCCTCGGCGAGCCGTTCGACGCCCTGGCGGACGTCGGCGTCGAAGGAGAAGGTGACGACGCCGCCGGCCGGGTCGGGCCGGGCCGGGCGGGGACGGTCCGGAGTTGCGGCGGTGTCCTGCGGCAGATCGGCCAGGTAGCCGCGCCAGAACTCCGCCAGACGGTCGGCCGTGCCGTCCGCGGCGTCCAGCCGCTCCCGCTGCCACAGGGCGTAGTCGGCGTACTGGACGGGCAGCGGGGGCAGCACCGGGGAGCCGTCCCGGCCGCCGCCGCCCAGCCGGGCCGCGTACGCGCGGGTGAGGTCGTCGACGAGCAGGCGTGCCGACACCTCGTCGCACACGATGTGGTGGAGCAGCAGGGAGAGCACGTGGTGTTGCTCGGACACGCGGAACAGTGCTGCGCGCAGCGGCCGTTCGCGGGCGAGGTCGAAGGGGTGCGCGGCGGCCCCGGCGAGGGCGGACTCCAGGTCCTCGGGCCCCGTCCCGGTCACCGGCAGTTCGACGCGGTGGTCGTTCAGAACCTCCTGGCGGCCGACGCCTTCGTGGTCGGGGAAGACGGTGCGCAGGCTCTCGTGCCGGAGCAGCAGATCGCCGAGAGCGCCGCGCAGCGCTTCGGTGTCGAGAGGGCCGACGAGGTCCAGGGCGATGGGCACGTTGTAGGTGGTGCTGTCCGTCTCGACCCGGTCCACGAACCAGATGCGCTGCTGGGCGAAGGACAGGGGGACGCTCGCCGGGCGGTTCCGGGCGGTCAGCGGCAGGGCGGAGTCGTAGCCCCGATCGTCCGCGGCGCCGTCGCGGACCAGTCGGGCGAGCCCCGCGGGGGTGGAGCGGGTGAAGGCGTCGCGTACGGAGACGACGGTGCCGTACCCGCGGCGGATCCGCGACAGCAGACGGGTGAGCAGCAGCGAGTGGCCGCCCAGTTCGAAGAAGGAGGTGTCGGCACCGACCCGGCGTCCGCCGACCGTGGGCGCGCCGTCGCCCGTCGGTTGGCCGGCCGGTTCGCCGGCCGGTGCGAGGAGCTCGGCGAAGAGCGCGGCGATCTCGCGCTCCAGGACGTCGTCGAGGGGGCGGAAGGCGGCGGTCTCCTCGGGCGGAGCCTCCGGCAGTGCGCGGCGGTCGGTCTTGCCGGCCGGGGTCAGCGGCAGCTTCTCCAGAACGACGAAGGATCCGGGCACCATGTGGGCGGGGAGGGCGGCGGTCAGGCGGGCGCGCAGTGCCGGCAGGTCGATGTCCTGGTCTCCCGCCGGGGTGAGGTAGGCCACCAGCCCGGTTCCGGTCTCCGCCTGTTCGCGGGCGACGACGACGGCCTGCTCCACGCCGTCCTGGGCGCGCAGTGCCACCTCGATCTCGCCCGGTTCCACTCGGAAGCCGCGGATCTTGACCTGGTCGTCCGCCCGGCCGGCGAACTCCAGTTCACCGTCCGCGCCGAAGCGCGCCAAGTCCCCGGTGCGGTAGAGCCGACGGCCGGGGGTGAGCGGGCTGGGCACGAAGCGCTCGGCGGTGAGCGCCGGGCGGCCCAGGTAGCCGCGGGCCAGCGAACTGCCCTCGATGTAGAGCTCTCCCGTCTCGCCCGGCGGGGTGAGGCCGAGTGCGGAGTCCAGGAGCAGTGCGGTGTTTCCCCACTTGGGCCGCCCGATGGGGACCGTGCGATGCCCCTGCGGGCCCTCGACGCGGTAGCCGGTGACGGACTGAGTGGTCTCCGTGGGGCCGTAGTAGTTGCCGAGGGTGAGCCTGCCGCCGTTGCCGAACCGGGCGCGCACCCGGTCGGCCAGCTCGCCGGGCAGCGCCTCGCCGCCGACCGGCAGCCAGCGCAGCGAGGCCAGCGGCCGCTTCGGCGCCGCCGCCAGGTAGTTCAAGAAGGACGGCACGGCGTGGACGACGGTGGCCCGCAGCGCGGTCACCTCGTCGAAGAGCAGGTCGAGGTCGGCCTCGGCGCCCGCCCGGGGCACCAGTACTTCGCCGCCGACGCACAGCGGGCCCAGCAGCTCACCGAGGGAGACGTCGAAGGCGGGCGAGGCCAGCTGGAGCCAGCGGACCCTCTCGCCTTCGTCGTGGGTGTCCCGGAAGTGGCCGGTCAACCACTCCAGGTGGTCGCCGAGGGCGGCGTGGGAGACGCCCACTCCCTTGGGCGCTCCGGTCGAACCCGAGGTGTAGATGACGTACGCCAGGTTCTGCGGACGCAGCCGGCGCACCCGGTCGCGATCGGTCAGCTCGCCCAGACCCGAGAGCGGTTCCAGCTCCGCGTGCCAGGAGGGCGAGTCGACGACGGTCCGCGGGACCGTGTCGCCGGGTACCCGGTCGTCGGTGGCGGCGCTGGTGAACAGGTGGCGGGGGGCCGCCTCCGCCAGCAGGCGCGCCAGACGGTCGGGGGGGTGTGCCACGTCGAGGGGCAGCAGCGCCGCACCGGACTTCAGGACCCCGAGGGCGACCACGGCGCTGTCCGCGGTGCGTCCCAGTGCGCAGGCGACCAGGTCCTCGGGGCCGATGCCCCGGGCGGCGATCCAGCGGCCGACGGCGGCCGCGCGGTCGTTCAGCTCGCGGTAGGTCAGCGTGGACCCGGCCGTGCGCAGCGCGACCGCGGTCGGCTGGGCTGCGGCCTGCGCTTCGATCCGGTCCACCGCGGAGCGCCAGGGCCCGATGAACGCCGGGGAGGTTCCCCGGCCCAGAAGCAGTTCGCGTTCCTTCTCGGTGACCAGGGGGAGTTCGGTGAAGGAGGTTCCGGGGGCGCGCAGGGCTGCTCGCAGTACCCGGAGGGAGGTCTGTGCGAGGGAGTCGATCCGGCCGTCGGGGAAGGCGTCTTCGAGGTGCTCGAAGCGCAGCACCCAGCGGCCGTCCGGGGCGCGGCGGGCCATCACGGACAGGGGGACCTGTCCGATTCCGCCGCGCGCCGCACGGGCCTCGACCGCCACGCCGGGCAGTGCCAGGTGGACTCCGGCGTCCTCGATGCCGAAGCTGACGTCGATCGGCCGGGGCCGTCCGGCGGCGCCCAGCAGCCGTACCGCCTCGCTGTAGGGCAGGTCCTGGTGCTGGAGGGCGTCGGCGACGGTGTGTCCGGTGCGCTCCGCGAGCCCGCCCAGGCCGTGGCCGGCGGGGACGTCGAGGGGCAGCAGCACGACGTTGCCGAAGTAGCCGAGGGAGCGGGCGCACAGCTCGCTGTCCCGCTGCGTCACGGGGGTCGCGATCACGGCCCGCTCGTTGCCCGTGTGACGGCGCAGCCCCGCGGCGAAGGCGCTGAGCAGCACCGCGAAGGGGGTGGTGGAGCACTGTCGGGCAAGTTCCTCGACCGCCCCGGACAGGGACGCCTCCAGGGCTACTTCGTGGGAGCGGCAGACGCCGGTGTGGTCCTGGGTCACGGCGCTGCCGAGCCCGGTGGCCGGGTCCGCACCCGCCAGGGCCGCCGCCCAGTGCCGGCGCAGGGCGGGCAGCGCCGCCGAGCGCTCCAGCTCCATGGCGTGGGCGGCCTGCGCGTAGCGGACCGTCGGGGCGAGGGCGTGTCCCTGGTAGGCGGCGGCCAGGTCGTTGAAGAAGATCGCCCAGCAGGCGTCGTCCCAGGCGATGTGGTGGGCGACCAGCAACAGGGTGTGGTGTTCGGGGCCCTCGGCGTAGAGGGTCAGACGTACCGGGTGCGCGGCCTCCAGGTCGAAGGGGGTGCGCAGTTCGGCGGCGATCAGCGCGTCCAGGTCGCTGCCCCGGGTGTCGGTGACGGTCACCGGCAACGTGTCGGCCGTCAGGTCGGGGACGGCCAGCAGTTCGCCCGTGCCGGTCAGGGTGTAGCGGGTCCGCAGGATCTCGTGGTGGTCGGCGACCGTGCGGGCGGCGGCGGTCAGGGCGGGGACGTCGACGGGCCCGCGCAGGGTGAGGGCGGTGCCCACGTTGAGTGCAGCACCGGTGGCGTCGGCAGCGTGCTGGAGCCACAGCCGTTGCTGCGCGGGGCTCGCCGGAGTCTCGGCCCCGGGTGCGAAGGCGACGGGTTCGGGTTCCGTGCCTCCTCCTGTCGCGCCGCCGCTCTCGGCCATGCGCTTGCGCAGCGCCGCGAGTCTGCGTCTGCGGTCGCGCTCCGCCGCAGCGGTGTCCGTCGCGCCCATCGTGCCTCTCCTCATCGCTCTTTCCCCCAGCAGTGGGGCATCCGTCCCGTCACCGCCCGTGTGCGGTCCCGCCGCCCGGCGGTCCGTCATGGGGCGCCGGTTCGCGCCCCATGACGCCCGTGTCCCCTAGGACCAGGAGTTCAACGAGAAGCGTTCGCTCAGCGTGCGGGCGCCGATGGCGTAGTCACGCAGTTCCCTGGCGTTGCGCACCAGCAGGTCGTCCCCGGAGGACTCGGCGATCGAGCGGAGCCAGCCGTAGGTCTCCTCGGCGGGTACGTCGTAGCGGAAGTGCACCTTGGAGAGGAGGAAGAGGAATTCCTTGAAGTTGGAGCGGTCCACCACCTCGCCGAGCTTCAGGATCGCCTCCCGCCGCTCGGCGGGGAGTTGGGGACGCTCGATGATCCGGGGTTCGGCACCGGGCCGGTGGTAGGACTTGTCGCGGAAGACGTCCGCCTCCTCGTACGGACCGTCGAAGGCGAAGTCGACGCAGAGCATCTGTCTGCTGTCCGCCGAGAAGTTGGCGGCGGCGTGCACCGCCCCGGCGTCCAGGAACCAGATCTCTCCGGGGCGCATGTTGAGCACGGTGTCGTCCTCGGAGTGCAGTGCGGCGGAGTTGGGCTCCAGGAACATCAGCACCCGGAAGTACTGCTCGGCGTCCCGCTCCAGCTCCACGAAGTCCCGGTGGGGGATCACCACCGCGTCCACCAGGTTGCGGGTGCGGACCATGGTGATCCGGTCGGTGTCGAAGACGTTCTCCACCAGTTCCCGCAGGTAGCCGGCCTGCTTGCCGTGCTCGGTGAGTTGGGCGGGCGAGGAGATGTCCCGGTACAGGTCGTCCCCGGAGTCACCACTGGCGTTCCACAGCGGGATGTTCTTCCAGTACCCGTTGCTGAACTCGTCGTAGCCCTCCTCCCCACGAGGCACGGAGGCGAGGTAGGCGAGGTCCGGGGCGAGCCGGCGGTCGTCGAGTTCTATCTGTCCGAGGATGTGCGATCGCACGTGGAGAACACCCTTTCTGGCACGGGTTGGTGGCCGCGCGGGGCGGACGGGGACCGTCTGCCCTCGGTCAGCGCTGTGGTCGCGCGTTCGGATGGCGGCGCCTGACATCACGGACTGGGGTCCGGCCGACCCTCCGTGCAGAACGGCACGGGCACCCGTAGGGGCCGTGCCGGGGGGAGACGTGGCGCAGGAGCACGTGTTTTCCCCCGGCCAACTCATCATTTTGAGACGTTGAGTTGACTGAGCAGGACGCTAAACGACCGGTCGATACTTTGGCAAGCCTTACCTAAGTTGATCATTCTCTGGGTGAACGTCCCACCACTGGCACAACCTCAGAAACAAGGGGGCGTAGCGCCACTCGTCCGCCCTCGCCGAGGACATCGACACCCCTGGGAGCGGCCGTACGTGATCTTCGCCTCACGGGGGCACACTTGCCTCCGCCTCTTCCCGTACTGCAAAATCCCCGGCAGCCGCCTCACGACGTCCGGCCCCGTCCTGAGCGGCCTGTTCACGTGGTCCCGAGCTCCGCTCGCGCCACGCGTACCGCAGGGCGGACAGAACGCAGCCGGCGGACCGGCAGCCGCAGACGTCCCGCGCAGGAGCCCCGCACCTCGGACACCCGCCCCCCTTGGAGCCACTCCTGTGAATGCCACCGCCCCCGTGCTGCCCCGCTACGCCACCGACGGGCTGCCCGCCTCCTGGCTCGCCGTCCCACCGCCGCCCACCGGCTTCCACCGCGGCGAACTGCACTTCCGTGACGCCCGCACGGACAACGGCGACATCGAGATGATCTGCGAGTGGATGAACCGGCCGCACACCGCCAAGGGCTGGGAGTACGACTGGCCGCTGGAGCGCTGGGACGCCCACATCAAGGCCCAGTTGCGCACCGGCTACTCACGGCCCATCGTCGTCGAACAGCACGGGCGCCCCATCGCCTACATGGAGTTCTACCGGATGGCCCAGGACATCGTCGGCCACCACTACCAGGCTCGACCGCACGACCTCAGCGTCCACCTGGCCATCGCCGACCCGGCCGACACCGGCCGGGGCCTGGGGTCCCGGATCATCGGTGAGATCACCGAGGAGTTCCTGGACCGGGACCGTGCCTGTGACGCCGTGGTGTTCGAACCCGACGCGGCCAACTCCGCCTCCCGCAAGATGATCGAGAACAACGGCGCCTCGCTGCTGGGCGAGGTGCAGGTGCGCCACCGTCACATCGCGCTGTACGCACGGGTCCGCGACGGGCGACCGCTGCCCCGGATCGGACGGCCCGTCTGGGCGGCGTCGGCCGACACCGCCGCCGGCTGAAACGGCGCGCCGCACCGAGGAGTTCGCACGCGGCCCACCTCGTCCCACCGGCGGGGGTGGGCCTCGTGCGGGATCGGCATGTCTCCCGAACTCGCGACCGTACGGAAGCGTTCTCGCCCGTGCCCCAGACCCGTACCGGCGGGGCGCCGCCGGCGGCAGGGGCCGGGCGCTCCGTCAGCCGTCCTGTTCCGCACGGCGGCTGAGCGGGATCACCAGAGGGCAACCGGTCTCCTCGTCGTGCCGGACCCGGGCGTGCAGCCCGAAGACCTCCGCCAGCATCTCCTCGGTGAGCACGTCCCGTGGTGCCCCCTGCGCGACGATGCGCCCGTCTTTCATCGCCACCAGGCGATCCGCGTAGCGGGCCGCCAGCGTCAGATCGTGCAGCACCAGCACCACGGTGCGCCCGATGTCCCGGTGCAGCGTCCGCACCAGGTCCAAAACCTCCACCTGGTGCGCCAGATCCAGGTGGTTGGTGGGTTCGTCCAGCAGCAGCAGTTCGGTGTCCTGGGCGAGCGCCATGGTGATCCAGGCCCGTTGCCGCTGCCCGCCCGAGAGTTCGTCGAGGTCCCGCTCCGCCAGCTCGTAGATGCCGGTGGCCCGCATCGCCCGGACCACGACCGCCTCGTCCTCGCTGGTCCAGCGCCGGTACCAGCTCTGGTGAGGATGGCGACCCCTGGCGACCAGGTCGGCGACGCTGATTCCTTCGGGCGCCACGGGGGACTGCGGCAACAGGCCGACCAAGTGCGCGACCTGACGGGTCGGCATCCGGTGAATCGGGGTGCCGTCCAGCAGCACCTCGCCGGCGCGTGGCTTCATCAGCCGCCCGAAGGCCCGGAGCAGAGTGGACTTGCCGCAGCCGTTGGGGCCGATGACCGCGGTGAACGAGCCGTCCGGGATCTCCAGGTCGAGCCCCTCGATCACCGGGCGCTGCGCATAGCCCAAGGTGAGACCCCGTGCACGCAGCCGCACCGGAGCAAGATCCGCTCCGGCCGCTTTCCGCCCCCGCGACGCGGACACCTCCGCCGCCTTGCCCAGTTTGATGGTCCCGGTCATGAGGTACGTGCCTTTCCGCTTCGGACGAGCAGGTAGAGCAGGTAGGGCGCGCCGAGCGCGGCCGTCACGACACCGACCGGCAGCTGTAGATCGCCGAAGGCGGTACGGCCCAGCACATCGGCCCACACCGTCACGGCCGCCCCCAACAGGCCGGAGGCGAGCAGCGGCGGCGTACCGGTGCGGGCCAACCGCAGGGCCAGCTGTGGTGCGGCCAGCGCGACGAAGGCGACCGGCCCGGCCGCCGCGGTCGCGGTGGCGGTGAGGAGTACGGCGATGAGCAGCAGGGCCACCCGGGCTCCGGTCATGCGCACCCCGAGGCCCCGCGCGGTGTCCTCGTCGTAGACGAGGGCCCCGAAGGTGAAGGAGAGCAGCAGAGCGACGGGCACCAGCGCGGCCAGTACCAAGGAGGTGGTTCGCACGACGGACCAACTGGTGGCCTGGTCGAGGCTGCCGTTGAGCCAGACCAGCGCCCGGCCGACGTCCACGATGTCGGCCTTCACCAGCAGCCAGGAAAGCACGCTGCCGAGGACCGCGTTCACGCCGACGCCGACCAGCAGCACCCGGTAGCCGGAGATTCCCCGCCGCACCGCGAGCAGGTAGACGACCAGGGCGGCGGCCAGAGCGCCGCCCACGGCAGCGGTGGGAACGCCGATGTCGGCCAGCGGGCCGCTGACACTGCCGTAGGAACCGCCCAGGACGATCACGGTGACGGCGCCTACCCCGGCCCCGCTGGTGATCCCGAGGATGTCGGGGCTGGCCAGTGGGTTGCGCGCGATGCCTTGGATGATCGCTCCTGCCAGTCCGAGCGCGCCGCCCACCAGGACGCCGATCAGAGCACGCGGCAGGCGCAGTTCGAAGATGACGAAGTCGTGGTCCGGGGTTCCGCCGCCCAGCAGCCGCAGGGCCACCTCCCAGGCGGAGAGGGAACTGCTGCCCCGGGCGGTGCTCACGACGACGGCCGCGCAGAGGACTGCGGCGATCAGTAGCGGCACCAGGACCTGCCGGGGGCGCCAACCGAAGGAGAGCGGACCGACGCGCAGCGGTCGGCGGCCGAGAACGGTCGGCCGACGACCGGACCGGGGGCCGTTCTGCTCGGCACCGACGACGGTTTCCGCGGGCGCCGAGGAACGCGGTCCGGGCGCCATGGGGAGGGTCACGGCCCCACCGGCTTTCGGCGGCTCACCAGGTAGATGAAGACAGGCGCGCCGATCAACGCGAGCATGATGCCGACCTGGAGCTCCCCGGGGCGGGCGACCAGACGGCCGAGGGTGTCGGCGAGAACCACCAGGGAGGCACCGATGAGACCTGAGTAGACGAGGATCCAACGGTAGTCGGGCCCGGTGAAGTACCGCGCGATGTGCGTGGAGACCAGCCCGGCGAAGCCGATCGGCCCGCAGACGGCGACCGCGGTGCCGGTCAGCACGGTGATGGCCGCCATGCCGACCGCCCGGGTGAGCCCCACCCGCAGGCCCAGCGACCGGGCCACGTCCTCCCCCAGTGACAGGGCGTTCAGCCCGCCGGCGTTGGCGGCGGCCAGCACCAGCCCCACCAGGACGAAGGGGAGCATCTGCACGACGAGTTCCACCGGGCGGCCGGAGAGGGTGCCCACCGTCCAGAACCGGTAGACCTCCAGGGCCTGCCGGTCGATCAGCACGATGCCCGCGGTGAGTGCCGTGAAGAGGGCGTGCGCGGCGGCGCCCGCCAGCGCCAGGGTGACAGGGGTGGCGCCGCCCCGAGCGAGCCGCCCCACCGCGTGGACCAGCAGGCTGGCCACGGCGGCACCGAGGAATCCGAACCACACGTAGCCGTGGAGGCCGGAGATGCCCAGCAGGAAGACGGCGGCGACCACGCACATCCCGGCTCCCGCACTGATGCCCAGAACCACCGGATCGGCGATGGGGTTGCGGGTGTGCCCCTGCATCAGCGCGCCGGCCACCCCCAACGCGGCGCCGGCCACGAGCCCGAGCCAGGTGCGCGGCAGGCGCAGATCCCGGACGATGATGTCCGCCTCCAGGCCCTGCGGACTCCACAGTCCGTGCCAGACCTGGCCTGGGGTGAGCGGCTTGGACCCCAGGGCGATGGAGAGCAGCACGGCCAGCGCCACCACTCCCAGCAGCACCAGAAGTCCGGCCCAGCGGCGTTTGCCGCCGGCTCCTGTCAGCCGCTGCCGCGCCGGTCGAACCTCCAGGGGGGCTCGGAGCGCGGAGCGCGCTTCGATCACGATCTCCTCCACCGCACACAATGATCAACTTAGGTGAGCCTACCCTTATGTTGCCTGGTTCGGAAGAGGTGACCCCATCTGACGCGGGAGGAGGGTCTGTCCGATTCCCCCCGACCTCCGCGCGCATGGCCGAAGCGTCGTACGCGTGGGCGCAAGCGTCCTCCGCCGCCGCAAACGACGCCGAGTGGGAAGCGTTCGGCCACTACGCCGAGCTCTACGGCCAAGAAGCCCAGGCCATGCTCCAGGTCAAGGGCGGTCGTTGCTGCCCGTTCCACCGCGCCAGCAGATTCGGCCGCCCAAAGGTAGAGAGGCCACGGTGTGGCGGGCGTCAGCGCGGCCATCCGCGTCGTCCTCAAGGCGGGCAGTGCGCATCGTTCGCATGCCGGCCCGCTGTTGCGGATGTGGTGCTTCTGGCCCGTCTATTCCGAGCGCGGAGCGGCTGGGTTGCGTGTCAGGTTGAAGGTGAGGCTGGAGAAGTTCTGGCCTTGGACGACCTGGCCGTTGGGAACGTGGCCGCTGACGCTGTTGTGGATGGTGCTGACTGACGCGGGCTTCGCCTGTTGCTGCTGCCATTCTTCGAGCAGCGTGCGGAATTCGGAGTCCAGCGCCGCCCGTACCCCGATGGCGGTGGCTAGCGCCTGGGCGCGCAGCGGGTCGGCGGGGTTGTCCTCCAACGCGGCGACTTCCCGTTCGCCGGAGCTGATCTGCGGAGTGCCGTCGTCGACCGTCCCCTCATCCGATCCTCGCTGGAACGGGCGTCGGACCAGCGCGGCAAGGCCCTGCCACGTCTGACGCCCGGCCTCGCCTCCGAGTCCACCGGCCAGTGCGGCGAGGGTCGCTGCGGTGATGGGGTCCATACTCGGTCTCCCTCGGTCGACATCGGTTGTTCCACCTTAGGTCGGCTGCGCGGAGTGATGCAGTGGTTCAAGGGCTTCGTCGCACTGCGCGTCGATCGTGGCGGTTCCGGCCGATGTGCTGGTGCCGTCGTGGGGTGGGGGAAGCGCCTACTGTTGGCGCATGGTTGACGAGACGCGGAACAGTTTGGACGGTCGCGCGGAGACGGTCGTCCAAGCAGGACGCATCGGGGAGTTGCACCAGCATCTCTACGGGGCGGAAGTGCCTCCCCGGCCTGTGCCCTGCGAACTGCCGCCCGCGCCAGGATGGTTCGAGAACCGGCAGGACGAGCAGGTGCGCATCGCCCGAGCGGTCGAAGAACACCGCGCTCAGCGGGGGCCGCTGGTGGTTGCGCTGACCGGGATCGGCGGGATCGGCAAGTCGGCGTTGGGCTTCCACGTGGCACGCAGCCTGCTGGACCGGTATCCCGATGGGGCGCTCTACGTCGATTTGGACGAGGCGCGCCGGGGCGGCGTCGTCGACGTCGCCGACGCGGTCGGCGAACTGCTGGGCGCCTTGGACGTGCCGTCGGAATGGCGGGAGAGGTCCCTCGGCGGTCGTACGAAGCAGCTCTGGCGGCTGACCCAGGGCAAACGGATCGTCGTGGTCGTCGACAACGCCCGCTACGGCACCGAGGTCATCCCGCTGCTCCCGGCCTCCGACCACGCCCTCGTGATCGTCACCAGCCAGGGCGTCCTGTACGACCTCGCCGGCACCGCCGCGGTCGAGGTGCCGGTGGGCCCCCTGGCCGTGGACGACGCCGTACGACTGCTCGGGCACCTGGTGACCGATCCGCGGCTGACCCAGGAGCCCGACGCGGTGGTCGACCTGGCACGGGGCTGCGGCGGACTGCCGGCCGCACTCCAAGTCGCCGGGCAATGGGTGCGCAAGTACCGCAGGCGCAGTCTGTCCCGGCTCGTCGCGGAACTCGTCGCGGAGCTGCACGGGAAGGGGATTCCCATGGTCGAAGCGGTCTGGGACGCGGCGTACGAGGCCCTGGCCCCGGAGGCGGCGCGACTGTACCGCCTGCTGCCACAGCTACCCGACCCACGGGTCCGGGAGCTGACCGCCGCGGTGCTGCTCGGATGCGAGCCCGTCACGGCGGGCGACGCCCTCGAAGAGCTGGAGTCCGCGGGATTGCTGGAGCCCCTGGCCGACGGCTGGCGCATGCACGGCCTCCTGCGGGGGCACGCCGAACGCCGTGGGCGACAGGAGGACCCGGACGGGTCGGAACGGGCGCGGGCACGCCGTGCGTCGATCGCGTGGTACCGGCGCCAGGCCGCCCGCGCGGACCTGCTGGCGGCCGGCTCGCGGATGACCTTCGCGCAGATCCCGGAGCGGGTGAACGCCCTGGTGCCCGACGTGGAGTTCGCCGGAAAGCCGGAAGCCCTTGGATGGCTGGAAACCCACCGGCTGGCCCTGTGCGGATACGTCCGACTGTCCTTCGACGACGGGCTGTACGAGGACGCGTGGGCGCTGTGCGAACCGCTGTGGACGCACTTCCTGGACCACCAGCACTACGCCGACATCACGGACGCCTTCCGGACGGCGGTGGCAGCAGCCGACCGTGCGGAGCATCTGCCGGCGATGGTGCGCATGCGGTGCCAACTGGCCCGTCCGCTGTGGGAGCAGGGCCGCTACGAGGAGGCCGCCGAGCAGCTTCGCCACGCCCTCAGTGCCGCCGCGGCCCTCGGGCGGTCGACCGCGGAGCGCAAACTGGCCGCTTCGACGGTTGAATTCCGGGGCCTGCTCAAGGCTGAGACCGGCGACTGGGCCGGGGCCGGGGCCGACTTCGAAGCGTCGAAGGCGATCCACACGGACATCGGCAACGCGTACGGAGTGCTGCTCCAGACCTATCTGCTGGGGAAGACCGCCCTACGGAGCGGTCGGCACCAGGAGGCCGTTGCCCTCCTCGACGAAGCGCACCGGATGGCGGAGGACCAGCAGCGGGAGCGCATCACGGCACGGTCGGGCTTCGAACTGGGCCGTGCACTGCGGCTGGCGGGACGACCTGACGAGGCCCACCCCTTGGTCAGCGCGGCGCTCGACGCCGCCCGGGCCCGGGGCTCGCGCACCGACGAGGTCCGGGTCCTGAAGGAGTTGGCGGGTCTCGCGGAAGACCGCGGCGACGCCTCCGACGGCCAGGAGTTCCGTACGGCTGCGGACCGCATCGCGAGCCGGTACGGGGCCGGTTCGGGCGATCAGAGCTCGTAGTTGAGGTCGTCCGTGTCCACCGGTGTCAGGTGCACGCGTACGGTGACCGGCCCCGTGTCGCACAGCAGCGACGCGGGCAACGTAGGAGCCGGGCCCCGGCCCAGCCACGCGTGCACGGCCGACGCCACGGCGACCGGGTCCGCGTAGGAGACGCGGCCCCCGGCGCGGTGGGGCTCCAGTCGCAGGCTGAGCAGCCCGGCCGTCCGGTGCCGCAGCAGGCAACGCCGGGTGGTGAGGACCGCGACCGCGGTCCGGCACAGCGGTGCTTCCGCCAGCGCGTGCGCGGTCCAGCCGTCCGCCGTCCACGTGCTCGACCGCGGGCGGACGGCTGCGTCGGCGGCACGACGCCACAGCACGGCCGCGCTCTGCACCTCGCGCTGCTCGGCGACGGAATGCTCGGCCGCCACGTGGTGGACGTGCTCACGCGTGTGCACCGGGAAGCGCTCGACGACGATCCGCCCGCCCGACACCTCCGCCCGCACCGCGAAGGCCGACGGCCGGCGTGGCACGGTCGTGGGGCGGGGCAGCGGTTGGGCCCTGACCGGCCCGGTCGGCGGGGCGAGCCCGATGAGGCGGTAGAGGTGGTGCCGCAGTCGTGCGAGTGCCTGCCCTCGGTGGGCGAACGCGAGGGCGACGGGCTCACGGGTGTCCACCGCCCGGGCGGCCGAAAGGACGCCGGGGAGTTCGGAGGGCGTCGACAGTCGGGGCGAGGCGGCCAACAGCCGTGCCATCGGGCTGTCGGGTATCAACTCGTTGCCGCCGTCGTACGCGGCGACGACCGGGCGACCGAGGGCCGCGGCGTACAGGGCCGTGGAGCCGTGATCCGTGACCACGGCATCGGCCGCGACCAAGAGCGCGGCCCACTCCTCGTACGGGTGGGCGAGGACGAGGCCCGCCGCCAGCGCCGGGGCGAGTTGCCGGGAGAGGTCGAAGCGTCCCGTCTCGCTGTGACCGTTGGGGTGCAGGACGAGGGCACACTGGAACGAGTCGTACGGCAGCGACTCGCAGAGTTCTGCGGGCAGTTCGGGACGCCGGGCGAACAGCGACTCGGGCCCCCAGGTGGACGTCACGACGACGAGCCTGCGGGGCCCGGTCGCCAACGCATCGCGGAAGTCATCGCGACGCGAAACCGACACCAGCAGTCGGTCCAGCGTGGGGTCACCGACCACCGCGGCACGCTGCGCGGCGTCGGCGCTCCCGCACGCGAGGCGGGACACCTGCTCCTCGTGTGCCAAGGCGTGTAGTGCGGCCCAGGGTTTGCCGTCGCTGAGGAGGTAGTGGGTGTCGAGGCCCGAGGGGACGCCGGCTGACCCGTCGTCAGCGATCGTCTTGTTGAAGCCGGCGCCGTGCGGCAGCAGCGCCCGAGGGCCTGACAACTGCCAGAGTTCTCCCTTCGGGCTCGCCGCCAGGAGCAGGTCGTGCTCACCTCGGAGGGCCTCTTCCCAGGGCAGGGTCCGGGCACCCGACCGTTCCAGGGCGGCCAGCGCGTCGACATCGAAGCGCGAGCCTGGTACCAGCGTGAACCGGGTGACGACGCGACTGTCCCCGTCGAAGGCTGGCAGCACGTCGAGGAGCCGGTGCAGAGCCCCTGCGGAACGCACGGCAACGAGCACGACCCGCTGCCCGCTGCCCGCTGCCCGCTGCCCGCTGCCCGCTGCCCGCTGCCCGCTGCCCGTGAAATCGTCCAGTGTACTCGAAGGGGATATTTCGCGTGTTGCGGGTGATTCGGAATTGCGGTCACGGTTCCGGTGCGGCATGCGCCTGATCGTAGTGGCGACGGAATGCGATCCTCCGCGCCCGGTGCCCAGCACGGTGACCATGGTCGGCGGGGATCTTGAACAGCCTCCCTGGCCAGGCCGAAGGGCAACGGGTCCAAGCGGGCGTCGTTCACCGCGGGATCACCTTCAGCCACCACCAGGCGAACCACGCCGACCAGCGGAACCGGCGCCGGAGGCGTCCCCCGGTCGCCGCCCCGACCAGGTGTCGGGACCGCCGCGCGGGTTTGTGAACCGTCGGCGCGCCCTCGCCGAGTTGGACGACTTCATCGGATCCGACGGCGCTACCACCGGTGACGTCACCGGCTGTCCGATCGGCGTCTCCAGAGAGGCGGCGAGGTCCGTCCGTTCGGCCAGCCGGGTGCCGTCCCAGGCGAATCGGATCTCCTCCACGACCGTGCCGGCCCCGTCGTGGCGCTGCTTGGCAACCCGCCGGCCCAGCGGTTCGTATCGGTAGCTCCACCGGACGCCGTCCGGCGTGGTGCAGGCGACGAGCCGGCCTCGGCGTCCCAGGCGTACCGCCAGACGTCGGGCTTGCGCGACAGCCGCTTCTTGCGGCGCTCCACGACCCGGCCCGCGGCGTCGTGGACGACGGTGACGGAGCCGGCGGATGTCAGGAGGGAGCCGTCGTAGGTCCGTTGCTTGGTCAGATGCGCATCCCCGAGCTACCGAGAGGCCCTGTCTTCATGCGCGTACAACGGGAAGATCACCCTGCTGAGAGGCCTGTTCGACCCACACGTTCCATGATCGGTTGAGATACGGCTTCTGGCCGAGTACACCCGGCAGAACTCCTGATTCGAGAGGTTCGACCGGTCAGGTGCGGATCTGTCGGCGGACGGCGTCGGCGATGGGCTCGGCGCCTTGGACGAGTTCGAGGATCTGTCGGCGGATCTGTGGGGTGTGGACGAGTTCGGCGAGGGTGGCTGCTACGTCGTCGCGGGTGATGTCGGTGTGGATCAGGGCGGGGGAGAGGCTGATCCGGCCGGTGCCCGGTTCGTCGGTGAGTGCGGCGGGGCGCAGGATGGTCCAGCCGAGGTCGGTGGCGGCCAGTTCGGCGTCTGCCTTCTTCTTGACGTCGATGTAGTGCTCGAAGGTGTCGGACACGTCGCGGCCGCGCCAGGCTTCGGGGAAGACGGAGACGAGCAGCAGGCGGTGGATGCCGGCGCGGCGGGCTGCCTCGATGGTGGTGGTCAGGCCGGTGCCGTCGATGGCGGTGGTGCCTGCGGTGCCGCCTTCGCCGCCGGCTCCTGCGGCGAAGACCAGGACGTCGGTGCCGTGGAGGAGGTCGGCGAGGGCGGTTGCGTCGAGGCGGGACAGGTCGCCGTGGGTGGCGTGGATGCCCTCGGCGGCGAGGCGTTCGCCCTGTTCCGGGCGGCGGTAGAGCCCGTCGACCTGGTCACCGGCGGCGGTCAGCAGACGGGCCAGACGGCTCCCGACCCCGCCGGCGATGCCCACGATGAAGACCTTCATTGGTGTCACTCTCCTTGATCGGGTGCCGGCCGGGCTGGCCTTGTAGGGGGTGGGCTTCTTCGTCTCTGGTGGGATGACGGTGCTTGTGCGGGTGTGCCCCGCGGGCCGTTGGGCTGGTGCCGGTGGGTCCGCGGGGCAGGTGGCTTGTGGGTGGGTCATGCGCGGGCGTCGTCGACCTGGTTGACGAGGGTGAGGAGGGTGAGGAGGGCGTCGGCGGCGGGGCCGGAGGAGGCGGGGCTCTGGCCGGTGATGAGGAGGCCGTCGATGACGACGTAGGGCTGCCAGTTGTCGGTCTTGGCGTAGTCGGCGCCGAGCTTCTTGAGTTCGTCCTCGACGAGGAAGGGGACGATGTCGGTGAGGCCGACGGCGGCTTCCTCGCCGTTGGTGAAGCCGGTGACCTTCCGGCCGCGGACGAGGGGGGTGCCGTCGGGGTTGGTGGCGTGGCGCAGAGTGCCGGGGGCGTGGCAGACCAGGGCGAGGGGCTTGCCCGCGCGCAGGACGGTCTCGATGAGGCGGGTGGAGGTGGGGTCTTCGGCCAGGTCCCACAGGGGGCCGTGGCCGCCGGGGTAGAAGACGGTGTCGAAGTCGTCGGCGGAGACGGAGTCGAGTCGGACGGTGTGGGCGAGGTCGGCCATGGCGTCGGGGTCGGCCTCGAAGCGGCGGGTCTCGTCGGTCTGGAAGGTGGGTTCGTTGCTCTTGGGGTCCAGGGGCGGTCGGCCGCCCTTGGGGGAGGCGAGGACGACTTCGGCGCCGGCGTCCTTGAAGCGGTAGTAGGGGGCGGCGAGTTCCTCCAGCCAGAAGCCGGTCTTGCGGCCGGTGGTGCCGAGTTCGTCGTGCGAGGTGAGAACGATGAGGACCTTCATGGTGTGCACTTCCCCTGAGTAGACCGGTCGACTCGGGCGGGATGGGAGAAACGACCGGTGTCCGGGCGGATCTTCGGGGTCGAGGCGTGACCGGGTTCTGAGTTCTGTGTTCTACAGGTGCAGCAGCTGACGGGTGACGACCGTCGCAGTGTCCAGTGGGCCGATGTCGCGGTGGATCTTGACCATGATGCTCGCTCCGAGCCACATGTCGTAGAGGGCCTGTGCGGTGTCACGGGCGGAGGTGTCGGTCGTGAGCGATCCGTCCTTCAGGCCGGCGGAGATCGTCCGTTCCAGGCGGTCGGTGACGGCGGTGGTGCCTTCCTTCAGGGCGATCCGCATCGCCTCCGAGAGGTCGGCGACCTCTGCGCCGAGCTTGACGGCCAGGCACTTGCCCTGGCATTCGTCGAGGCTCTGTGTCTCGTGCCAGTTCTGCCAGTAGTTCATCAGCCGTTCCGCCGAGGTCAGGCCCGGCTGGGCGAGGATGCGGTCCATGTCGGCCAGGTAGTCGGCGAAGTAGGCTCGTATCATCGCCTCGCCGAAGGCGTCCTTGGAGCCGAAGAAGTGGTAGAACGACCCCTTCGGAACCCCGGCCGCGGTGAGGACTTCGTTGATACCCACCGCGGAGAACCCCTTGCGGGCCATGATCCGCTGGGCGGTGTCGAGAATGCTGCGGCGAGTGTCGCCCTGAATGGCTCCCATGTGCGCTACTCTACCGCCCATTAGACCAGTCGTCTCTGAGGGGTCGTGCGGCCACCGCACCGTCCCGGGCGTCACCGGCCGAGGAAGTCGAGGAGGATCTCGTTGACCTCGGCGGTGTGGGTGGTGAGCAGTCCGTGCGGCGCGCCGTCGATCTCGACGTACTCGGCGGTGGGCAGGGCCTTGGCGAAGCGGCGTCCGGTGGCGTCGACGGGCAGGGTGCGGTCGCCGGTGCCGTGCACGATCAGGGCGGGGACGTCGATCTTGGGGATGTCGGCGCGGAAGTCGGTGGGCCAGGTCAGCGGTGCGGCGGCGGAGGCGATCGGGCCCGCGCCGGCCGCCACGTTCCAGGAGTTGCGCACGGCCTCCTCGCTCACCCGGGTGCCCAGGTTCTCGTCGAGGTTGTAGAAGTCGGCGTAGAAGCCGGTGAAGAAGGCGTAGCGGTCCTTCTGTACCGCCTCGGAGACGCCCTCGAAGAAGGAGGGCGGGGCGGCGCCGTCGGGATTGTCGTCGGTGATCGCCAGGTACGGCTCCAGTGACGCGAGGAACACGGCCTTGGCGACCCGGTCGGAGCCGTGGACGGACAGATAGCGGGCGACCTCGCCGGTGCCCATCGAGAAGCCGACCAGGACCGCGTCGCGCAGGTCAAGGGTCTCCATGACGGTGTTCAGGTCGGCGGCGAACGTGTCGTAGTCGTAACCGGTGGAGGGCTGGCTGGACTTGCCGAAGCCGCGCCGGTCGTAGGTGACGACCCGGTGGCCGGCCGCCAGCAGGGCCGGGACCTGGCCCTCCCAGGAGTTGCCGTCCAGCGGGTAGCCGTGGATGAGGACGACCGGCTGCCCGGTCCCCTTGTCCTCGTAGTGCAGTTCGATGTCGGTGCTGTTCTCCGTGCCGACCTTGATGCGTCCCATGATGCCTTCCCCTTCCGGGAATCCGGTGCCTGTCGCGTTCCGGCATCCAGAACTATACGACCGGTCTACTCGGCTCGCAACCCCCTCTGCCCCGGCGCCCCTTGTCGTGCAGGTGCGGCTCCGGCAAGTAGGGGAGGGGTGTTACGCGGGCCAGGCCCGGGTCGCGTAACGGGCCGCGTCCAGGAGGTGGGCACCGCCGCGCCGCGGAGATGGGGCTGATCCCGCACGAGGACCGAAGGCGCACCATGGCCGTGTCGCAGTACACCTTGCGAGCCCTGTACGTTGAGCAAGGTAGCCTCTGCCAACTCCGCGACACCCCCGCGGACTTCGACGACGAGGCCTTCCAACGGGACGCCAGGTGGCCGCGTGAGGAACTTCCCTTCCGTCCCTCGGACTTCATCCGGGACCCGGGGCGGCAGTAGGACCGGCCCGCACCCTCTGCGGAGGAGCCGTCCGCCGTATGTGAAAGGAACTTCAACGTGCCTACTGTCTTCTCTCGCATCATCGCCGGGGAGCTGCCCGGACGCTTTGTCTGGCAGGATCCCGAGGTCACCGCGTTCCTCACCGTCGCCCCCTTGCGGCCCGGCCACACCCTCGTCGTCCCCCGTCGCGAGATCGACCGGTGGACCGATGCCGACGGCGCGCTTCTGGCGCGGTGCATGGAGGTAGCCCAGGCCGTTGGGCAAGGGGTGCAGCGGGCCTGGGACGCACCGCGGGCCGGCCTCGTCGTCGCGGGCTTCGAGGTGCCGCACCTGCACATCCATGTCGCCCCCGTCTGGGACATGTCCGACTTCGATTTCAGCAAGGCCAAGCCGGAGGAGGACCAGTCCGCACTGGACGACGCCGCGGTGAAACTGCGTGCCGCCCTGCTCGAACTCGGTTATGAACAGGCCCGGGACACCGACCGCGGCTGAGTACTCCAAGGAGACGCTGAACATGAGCAGCCACCCTGAACAGGCCGATGCCGCCGCGACCCCGACCGTGACCGCGCATCGGCTCGCCCTCGCCGACCACCTGGACGACGGTGCCACGTTCGACTACATCGTGTGCGGCGCCGGTTCGTCAGGTTCCGTTCTCGCGGGCAGGCTCGCGGCCGATCCGGACGTCACGGTACTGCTCGTCGAGAGCGGCGGCAGTGACGACGACGAGCGTGTCCGCGATCCCGACCTGTGGCCGGCCAACCTCGGCAGCGAGCGGACCTGGGACCACGTCACGGAGCCGAACCACCATCTGAACGGGCGCCGACTCGCCTACGCCACCGGCCGTGGGCTGGGCGGGGGAGGTGCCGTCAACGCGGGTGTGTGGGCCCGAGGCCACCGCACCGACTGGGACTCCTACGCCGAGGCCACGGGCGATCCCACGTGGGGCTACGTGCGCGTGCTGGAGCACTACCGCGGTATCGAGGACTGGCAGGGCACGCCCGACCCCGAGCGCCGGGGCACCGGCGGGCCGATGCGGATACGGCCGTCGCAGGACGTGCATCCGCTCTTCACCGCCTTCCTCGACGGCGCCGAGGCCACCGGCATCCCCCGATTCGACAGCGCCAACGGCGTTCTTATGGAGGCGAACTCCGGTTGTGCCGTGCGGGACGAGAACATCCACGACGGCGTGCGGCAGACCCCCTTCCGCCGCTACGTCGCCGACCGTGTGGGGCAGCCGAACCTGACGGTACTGCCGCACACGACGGTCTCCCGCGTCCTGGTCGCCGCAGGCCGGGCCCGCGGCGTCGAGATCGTGCGCGACGGCAGGCCGCTGCACGTCAACGCGGTGCAGGAGGTGGTGCTGTCGCTGGGCGCGCTGAGCACCCCGGCCGTGCTGATGCGGTCCGGGATCGGGGACGAACGCGAACTGCGGGACCTGGGCATCCCGGTGGTCCAGCACCTGCCCGGCGTCGGCCGCAACCTCGACGACCACATACGCCTGCCCTGCATGTGGGAAGCGACGGACGTACCGCTGCCGGTGCCCACACGCAGCCAGGCCGTCTGCTTCTGGGAAGACGAAACACGGCCGAACGCACCGGAGTTCGTCATGTATGTTTCGCCGGCGCCGTCCGTCTCCCTTGAGAGCGCGGCGCAGTACCCGCCGCCGGAGCGCTGCTTCACCCTGATGCCTGCCATGCGCCCGCGCGACGGCAGCCGAGGCCGGGTCCGCCTGGCGAGCACGGACCCGATGGCCGGACCGCGTATCGAGACGAACTTCCTCGCCGACCCCGACGACGTGCGCTCGGCCCTGTCCGCCGTCGCCATGGCCCGGGAGATCGGCAACTCCGCGGCGCTGCGCCCGTTCGTCGAGCGGGAGGTGTCCCCGGCGTCGTCGGTGACGGACACGGTGGAGGAGTTCGTGCGAAACGCAGTGGAGACCTTCTGGCACCAGTGCGGTACGTCCCGGATGGGACGGGACGAGGGAGCCGTCGTGGACGAGAGGCTCAAGGTGTACGGCATCGAGGGCCTCCGCGTCGCCGACGCCTCGGTGCTGCCCCATGTGACGGTCGCCAACACCATGGCCCCTTCCATCGTGGTCGGCGAGCGGGCAGCCGAGATCCTCGCGGCCGAGCGGGGCCGATGAAGAGGCCGGTCCCCTGGACGGGCTGATCGGGCGGCGTCGTCGCGGGCGCCGCGGCCATGCTCCGCCTCGACGCGGGCCGCCACCCGGAGAAGCGGCCCTGAGCGTCAAAAGCAACGCTCAGTAACGGATATCCGCCGGTCAGCACGGCGGCAGACCGCGATCAACGAGCGTCAAATCAGCGTCAAGATATCGCCTGTAACGCCCACAACGCACATTGGTAAAACTGCAGGTCAGGAGCGCTTTTCCGCCGGTTCCAGGATCGCCACGCACTCCACGTGGTGCGTCATCGGAAACAGGTCGAACGCCCGCAGCGTACGCGTGCGGTAGCCCGACTCCTGGAAGTACTTGAGGTCGCGCGCCAGGGCCGCCGGGTCGCAGGCCACGTAGGCGATGCGGCGGGCGGAGAGGGACGCGAGGTGGCGGACCGTCTGCTTGCCAGCGCCGGCGCGCGGGGGGTCGAGGACGATCAGGTCCGTCTCGGTGATGCGGGTGCGGGTCAGGACCTGGTCGACCTTGCCGTGTTCGACGCGGACGCGCGGCAGGTCCTGGAGGTTGTGGCGGGCGTCTTCGGCCGCGCGCTTGGAGGACTCGATGCCGAGCACCGCGCCCTGCTCGCCCACGCGTTCGGCGATCGCGCCGGCGAAGAGGCCGACGCCGCAGTACAGGTCGAGCGCCGTCTCGCCCTTGCGCGGCATCAGGCCCTGCATCACGGCCTTCACCAGGGTGTCCGCGGCCTGCGGGTGGACCTGCCAGAAGCCGCCGCCTCCGACGCGGTAGGTGCGGCCGTCCGCGCGTTCGCGGACGAAGGCGCGGCCGTGGACGCGGTGGACCGAGCCGTCGCGCTCGTCCACGCGCAGGACCGAGACCGGCTTGTCCAGCTCCACGAGGGGGAGTCGGCCGCCGGGGCGCGGGGTGAGGACCACCTGGCGGTCGTGGGAGCCGGTCGCCGCGATCGCCTCGACCGTCGCCAGTTGCGGCCACTCGCGCTTCTCGACGCCGAGTTCGCTGACGCCCGGCGCGGCGATCATGCAGTGGTCCACCCGCTCCACGTCGTGGGAGCGGTGCCGGCGCAGGCCCGCGTGGCCGTCGGCGTCGACGGCGTACTGCACGCGGGTGCGCCACGCGGGCACCTCGCCCGCCGGCAGCTTGTCGCCGGGCGCCGGTACGACGGTGCCGTCCCAGCCCGCCTCCTCGGGGCTCAGCCCCGCGAGCCGGTGCAGCTGCTCCGCGATCACCTCGCCCTTGAGGCGGCGCTGGGCGCCGGGCTTGACGTGCTGCCAGTCGCAGCCGCCGCACTTGCCGGGGCCGGAGAGGGGACAGGGCGCCTCGATCCGGTCCTTGGCCGCCTCGACGATGCGTACGGCGTCCGCCCGCAGATAGCGGGAGTCCTCGTCACCCTCGGTGACCTTGGCGATCACCTTCTCGCCGGGGAGGGTGTGCCGGACGAAGAGGACCCGGCCCTCGTCGGTGCGGGCGATGCAGTGGCCGCCGTGGGCGACGGGTCCCACCTCGACCTCGTACTCCTCGCCGATCAGCGAGACGGGAGAGGCGTCGGACGCGTGCGGCATGACCAGTGGCTCCAGAATGACGAGAGGGGGAAGAGACGCAGCCCACCAGTCTACGCCGGCCGCGGGCCGCTCACTCCCGGCCGCTCGGCTCCTGGGACCGCTCGTCCACCGGGCCCCGTCGCACCGCGCCCGGCGCGCTCCAGTTCTGTCGCCTGCGGGCGCGCTCCCGCGCCACCTCGGAGGACTCCAGCTGGTACGGGACCGAGGTCACCATCACCCCGGGGGTGAACAGCAGCCGCCCCTTGAGCCGCAGCGCGCTCTGGTTGTGCAGCAGGTGCTCGTACCAGTGGCCCACCACGTACTCGGGGATCACCACGCTCACCACGTCCCGCGGGCTCTCCCGGCGCAGCCCCTTCACGTACTCGACCACCGGGCGGGTGATCTCGCGGTACGGCGAGTCGAGGATCTTCAACGGGATGTTGATGCCGCGGCGCTCCCACTCCTTGCGCAGCAGCGCCGTCTCCGTCGCATCCACGCTGATGCTGACCGCCTCCAGCTTGTCGACCCGCATCAGCTTGGCGTACGCGAGGGCGCGCAGCGTGGGGCGGTGGACCTTGGAGACCAGCACGATCGCGTGCACCCGGGACGGCCGCACGCTGTCGTCGCTCGGCTCGTCGGCCGCGGCCAGCTCCCGCGAGACCCGGTCGTAGTGGCGGCGGATCGCACTCATCAGGGCGTAGAAGAACACCATGCCCAGCAGCGCCACCCACGCCCCGTGGGTGAACTTGGTCGCCAGGACCACCACCAGCACCAGACCGGTGAAGAAGGCACCGAACGCGTTGATCGCCCGGGAGCGGATCATGTGGCGGCGCTTGGCCGGGTTCCGCTCGGTGCGCAGATGGCGGTTCCAGTGGCGGACCATGCCGGTCTGGCTGAGCGTGAAGGAGACGAAGACGCCGACGATGTAGAGCTGGATCAGCTTGGTCGAGTCCGCCCCGTACACCCACACCAGCAGTGCGGCGGCGCCGGCGAGCAGCACGATGCCGTTGGAGAAGGCCAGTCGGTCGCCGCGGGTGTGGAGCTGGCGCGGCAGATAGCGGTCCTGGGCCAGTATCGAGCCCAGCAGCGGGAACCCGTTGTACGCGGTGTTCGCGGCCAGGAAAAGCACCAGTGCGGTCGCCGCGGCGAGCAGCACGAAGAAGAACGTGCCGTCGCCGAAGACCGCGGCGGCGACCTGGGAGATCACCGGGTTCTGGACGTAGTCGTCGCCGACCGGGACGCCGTTCTTGAGCAGGTCGTGCGCCGGGTTCTCGGACATCCGCACGTCGGACGCCATGGCCAGGCCGATGATTCCGCAGAACATCGTCACGGCCAGCACGCCCATCAGCGCCAGGGTGGTCGCGGCGTTCTTCGACTTCGGCTTGCGGAATGCGGGAACGCCATTGCTGATGGCCTCCACCCCGGTCAGTGCGGCACAGCCGGAGGAGAAGGCCCGGAGCAGCAGAAAGACTAGGGCGAATCCCGCGAGACCCGCTTCCTCCGCCTTGATCTCCAGATCGGCGGTGGGCGCCTTCAAGGTGTCGTCGAGGACGACGCCGCGGTACGCGCCCCAGGCGATCATGAGGAACACGCCGGCGACGAAGACGTACGTCGGGATCGCGAAGAGCTTGCCCGATTCCCGTACTCCGCGCAGATTCATCAGCGTCAACAGCACGATGATCGCGATCGCGCACAGGACCTTGTTCTCCACGACGAAGGGGATCGCCGAGCCGAGGTTCTCGACCCCGGAGGAGATGGAGACCGCGACGGTGAGGACGTAGTCCACCAGCAGGGCGCTGGCGACCGTCAGACCTGCCTTGGGGCCCAGGTTGGTGTTGGCGACCTCGTAGTCCCCGCCGCCGCTCGGGTACGCGTGCACGTTCTGTCGGTACGAGGCGACCACCGTGAACATCAGCACCACGACCGCGAGCGCGATCCACGGGCTGAAGGCGTAGGCCGAGACCCCCGCCACCGAGAGCACCAGCAGGACCTCGCCGGGCGCGTACGCGACCGAGGACAGCGGGTCGGAGGCGAAGACGGGCAGCGCGATCCGCTTGGGGAGGAGGGTTTCCCCGAGTCGGTCGCTGCGCAGGGCCCTGCCGATCAGGATGCGTTTGGGCAGGTCGGTCAGTTTGGACACGCAGAGGATCGTAAGCGTTCGATATGACCCCGGCCCACCCGCCGCCCGGGCCGGTGGCGGAATCTCCAACTCCGGCGGCCGCATCGGGTCCCGGCGTCCCGGCGACGACCGTGCATGTGTAGCTTTGGCCGCGGTCTGAGACCCTTTAATCCCCGAGACCTTTAAGTCTCGGTAAAAACTCGGAGGGCACTCCGGGGGATTGTGCCGCAAAGCACATAAAGTCCAAAAAACGAGTAAAGAATATGGACAGCCGGAAGGACGGTCGTGCACATCGTCATCATGGGTTGCGGGCGAGTGGGAGCCGCTCTCGCGCAGACCCTGGAGCAGCAGGGACACACGGTCGCGGTCATCGACCGCGACCCCACGGCCTTCCGCCGCCTGGGCTCCGGTTTCGGCGGACGCCGGGTCACCGGCGTCGGGTTCGACCAGGACACCCTGCGTGAAGCGGGGATCGAGGAGGCGGGAGCGTTCGCCGCGGTCAGCAGCGGCGACAACTCCAACATCATCGCGGCCCGGGTCGCGCGCGAGATGTTCGCCATCGAGAACGTCGCGGCCCGCATCTACGACCCCCGGCGGGCCGAGGTGTACCAGCGCCTGGGCATCCCGACCGTGGCGACCGTCCGTTGGACGGCCGACCAGATGCTGCGGCGACTGCTGCCCTCCGGCGCCGAGCCGCTGTGGCGCGACCCCAGCGGCGGCGTGCAGCTCGCGGAGGTGCACACCTCGCCGGCGTGGATCGGGCACAAGATCAGCAGGCTCCAGGACGAGACGGGCGTGCGGGTGGCCTTCCTGACCCGGCTGGGAGAGGCCGTGCTGCCGAGTTCGCAGACCGTGCTCCAGGAGGGCGACCTGGTGCACGTGATGATGCGCACGGACGAGATCGAGAAGGTCGAGGCGGCCTTCGCGGAAGGCCCCGAGGAGGGCGGTCACTGATGCGCGTCGCTATCGCGGGCGCCGGCGCGGTGGGCCGTTCCATCGCCGGTGAGCTGTTGGAGAACGGGCACGAGGTCCTCCTCGTGGACAAGGCGCCCACCGCGATCTCGGTGGAGCGGGTGCCGCAGGCGGAGTGGCTGCTGGCGGACGCCTGCGAGATCACCTCGCTCGACGAGGCCGCGCTCCAGCGCTGCAACGTCGTCATCGCGGCCACCGGCGACGACAAGGTCAACCTCGTCGTCTCGCTGCTGGCGAAGACGGAGTACGGCGTGCCGCGCGTCGTCGCCCGGGTGAACAACCCCAAGAACGAGTGGCTGTTCAACGAGTCGTGGGGCGTGGACGTCGCCGTCTCCACCCCGCGGCTGATGTCGGCGCTGGTGGAGGAGGCGGTGAGCGTCGGCGACCTGGTGCGGCTGCTGCGGTTCAGCCACGGCGACGCCAACCTGGTCGAGCTCACCCTGCCCCCGGAGTCGGCCCTCGCGGGCACCCAGGTCGGGGACGTGGCCTGGCCGCAGGACACCTCGCTGGTCACGATCATCCGCGGCTCGCGGGTGCTGACCCCGAGCCAGGAGGAGACCCTGGAGGCCGGCGACGAGCTGCTGTTCGTCGCGGCGCAGGAGCGCGAGGAGCAGCTGGAGGACCTGCTCTCCGTACGCAACTGAGCCTGAAGCCGCTGACGTACGGGCGGGGCCCCTCTTGGCAGAGGCCCCGCCCGTACGTGTGTCACTCGTCAGCCGCCAGCGGTGCGCTGCCCGTCGTCGTCCGGCCAGATGCCGATGTGGTCGGACTCCAGCTCCAGCATCACCCGGTCCTGCATGCCCAGCGCCTGCGTGTACTCCTTGGGGAGTTGCAGGCGTCCGGCGCGGTCGAGCATCGCGTACTCCCGCGCCACCACCGACTCCTGACCCGTCGCGCTGTCCACCTCGGTGCGGCGCAGGATCTCCGTGGACGTGCGGCCGTCCCGGATCGCGACGGTGCGCCGCACCTCGGAGGCGACCGCCTGGTCGTGCGTGACGATCACGACCGTGGTGCCCAGCTCCTCGTTCGCCCGGCGTAGCGCCGCGAAGACCTGCTCGGCCGTGTGGGAGTCCAACTCGCCCGTCGGCTCGTCGGCGAGCAGCACCGACGGCTCGTTCGCGAGGGCCACCGCGATGGCGACCCGCTGCTGCTGACCACCCGACATCTGGTGGGGCCGCCGGTCGCGGCAGTCCGCGACCTCCAGCAGTGCGAGGAGCGTCTCGATGCGCTGGCCCTTCGCCGCCCTCGTGGCCCGCGAGAACCGTCCGCCGCGGCCTTCGCCCCGGCCCCGCAGCTGCATCGGCAGCGCCACGTTCTGCGCCGCCGTCAGATACGGCAACAGATTGCGCGCCGTCTGCTGCCACACGAAGCCGACCACCTCGCGCCGGTACCGCAGCCGCTCCCGCGCGCCCATCGCGAGCAGGTCGCGCCCGGCCACGCTCGCCGCGCCGGCCGTGGGCTCGTCCAACCCGGCGAGGATGTTCATCAGGGTCGACTTGCCGCTGCCGGACGCGCCGACCAGCGCCATCAACTCGCCCTCGCGGACGAGCAGGTCGAGCCCTTGGAGGGCCTGCACCTCCACACCGTCCGTGGAGAAGATGCGCACCAGTCGGTCACAGGTGATCAGCGCGTCATGGCCGAACCGCGGACGGTCCCGACGGGCCGCAGCCCGCTCCTCCAACTCCTCCAGCGTCGCCGATGCCGACGCCGCCGACGCCGCCGATTCCAGCGTTGCCGGGTCCGTCGCCGCCGTACCCGTCGCGGGCCGTGTCATCGTGTGTCTCCCACTCTGAGTTCGGTCGTCGTCGTCCGTCGGGTGACCGCCCACGCCTGCGCCGCCGCGACGCCCGCGGCCACCAGGACCACCCCCAGCCCCGGCAGCAGCAGGCTGGCCGGGTCCGCGGCGAGTTCCACCCGTACGCCCGAGCTGAGCACGTCGCCCGAGGCGTGCGCCAGCCTGGTCAGGTCAATGCCGGGGGAGAGGACCAGGACCACCGCCCAGCCCACCAGCACCCCGCCCACCCCGGCGAGCAGGGTCCCCGGCAGGCTCTCCAGCACCAGCAGCCGTCGGCTCTGACGTCTGGTCAACCCCATGGTCCGCAGCCGGGCCAGCAGCGCCGTGCGCTCCGGAGCGGCCCGCAGCAGCGACAGCAGCAGGGCCAGTACGGCGTACCCCGCGGCAGCCACCGCCGCCACCGCGTAGACCCGTTCCGCACCGGTCTGGAGCGGGGAGTCGGCGAAGGCCGCGTACTCCTCGGAACGCAGCGCCACCCGGGCGTCGGTGCCGGCGGCGCGGACCGTGGCCCGCAGCGCGTCACCCTCTACCGAACCACCCGTGACCAGCAGCGTCGTGGGCTGCTTAGCCGCCGGAACTCCGGCCGCGTCGACCACGACGAAGTCGCCGACGGGCAGTGCGGGTGTCTCCGCGCGCACCGACGCCACCACGATCTGGAGCGGGGCGCTGGGCTGTCCCACGACGACCGGGTCCTCGCCCAACCGCTCCGCGACGCCCGGCGACACGATCGCGGGCAGCGGTGCGGCGTCCGCCGTGTCCTGCGCGTCCTTGCCGCCCTTCGCCCGCAGCGCATCGGCGTCGAAGGCACCGACCCCGGTGGACCGGGCGAGTCGGGCGTACGCGTCGGGGTCCACGGCGAGCAGCGTCACCCCGCCCGCGGCACCGGCCTCGGAACTGCCCTTCGCGTACCGCAGATCGAGGTCCAGCTCCCGGTACACGGCCACCACGCCGCGCACCCCCGGGACCTTCCGCACCGACTCCGCGAGCCCCGCCGGCAGTTCCGTGGCGGCCTCGACCCGGGCGTCCGCGCCCACCGACCGCACCGCCGCCCGCTCCCGGGCGCCGTCCACACCGGCGAGCACCGAACCGCCGAAGGCCGTCGTCGTCAGTGCCAACAACAGCGCCACCAGCGGCAGTGCGGAAGTCGCCGGCGCCCGCCCCGCCCGGGCCAGCGCGAGGAAGCCGACCGCGCCCCGCCGTCGGGCCAGCGGCCGTGCCGCGATCCGCAGCGGCAGCGGTTGCAGCCGTACGAGCACCAGCGCGGCGACCGTGCCGAGCAGCAGGGGCGCCGCACTGACCAGGTGGTCCACGCCCTGCGCCGCGCCGTCGTCGGTGCCCCGCCGGCGCAGTGCCACGACGGCGGCCACGGTCAGCGCCAGCAGGGTCAGCTCCGCCACGGTGCGACGACGGGAGGGCCGGGCGCCCACGAGATCGTCCCGGCCGCCGTGCGACCCGGGCTTGCGGTGCACGAGGGCGGCCCGCAACGGCAGCGCCGCACAGGCGACCAGGGTGACGACGGCCGCCCCGACCACGGCTGGCACCAGCCGCCCCTCGGGCACCAGGAGCACCGCGAGTGCGCACCCCGCGACCGCGGCCGGCACCACCGGCACGGCCACCTCCGCCAGCAGCCGCCCGGCCATCGCAGGCACCGACCCGCCGCGCGAGCGCACCAGCGCCAACTCGGCGTGCCGCCGGGCCGCGGCCAGCCCACCGGCCATCAGCAGGACGACCCCGACCACCCCGCCGACCCCGAACGCGGCGACCGCGACCACCGGGGCCACGGCGGACCGCAGCTCCTCGTACCGCGCGAGCAGCGCGTCCACCTCGGTGTCGGCCTCCACCTCCGGCGAGATCGCCTCCCGCAACTCGCTGAGCACCGGCCCGGACTCGACCGTGGAGACCGCCGCCTTCAGCGCCGACAGCTCCGTCACCCGCAGCCCGCTCGGGTCGAGCGCGAAGCGCCAGTACGCCTCCACGTCGGGGCTCACCGACAGCAGCGCGGGTGCGGCCTCGGGCGCGAGCAACAGGGCGCCGTGCCAGTACGGCTCCGGAGGCGGCCCCTCGGTGAACAGGGTCGTGGGCGTGCGCAACAGGGGCCGCACGGACCAGTACGGCTGCTCGGGCCCGCGCGGGTCGACGACGCCGGTGACCGTGACGGAGAGCGGATCGAGGTCGCCGCGGGGCACCCGGACGACCGTGCCGACCGCGATGTTCAGCTCCTTCGCCGTCGCCGCGGTCACCACGGCCTCGACCGCGGTGCTGCCCGGCGTCGCCACCGCTGCCTTCGGCAGCCGACCGGAGCGCACCGTGGAGTGCTCGGCCACCCCCGCGCCGGCCGAGAGCGTGAACACCGGCAGCCCGCCGTCCAGTCGGGTCAGCCCCGGGGCGCTGCCCTCCACCGGCCGGCCGGTGAACACGCCGTACGAGGACTGTCCCAGGTCCACGCGCAACGGCTGCGGCAGCGCGGCGAGGATCTTCCGCTGCCGCTCGGCCATCTCCTTCGGGCCCAACCGGGCGTGCACCGCCGGGTCCGCGGGGTCGAACGGCTGCGTGAGCACATCGCTGACCTGGAGCCCGTTCTGGTCCGCCGGTGCGACCCCGAGCGCCTGGCGCAATCCGGAGCCCTCGTACGCGTCGACGGCGCGCGGGAACGACGCCGCGAGGAACGAGCTGACCAGGGCGAGCAGCAGCAGCGCCACCGCCGCCCCGGGGGCGGCCCGCAGCCGCGTCCGTACCCACGGAGCCATCGCCCGCACCACCGGCTTCGCCCCGATCCCGGGCTCTCTTCCCACCTCAGGCACCCCCGTCGCCTCCGCGCCCGCGAAGGGCCTCGCCGGTCGTCTTGTCACGGCGCAGCGCCAGCGCCGCGACGATCGCCAACGGCACCGCCGCGACCCCGGCGACCACCAGCGCGACCTGTCCCGGCGGCAACTGCACCAGGGTGTCCGGAACGGGCCGGGTGGCCTGCCCGGTCAGCACGATCAACGGAACGACCGCGCGGGTGAGCACTGCCCCGAGCACCACCCCGATCGCCAGCCCCACCGCGATCAGCACGGACTGCTCGACGGCGAGCAGCCGGGTCAACTGGCGGCGCGGCGCACCGAGTCCCCGTAGCACGGCGAACTCCGCGGTGCGTTCGCGCAGCGCTCCCGCCGTCGCCACCGCGAAGCCGACCGCGGCGAGCAGCGCGGCGGCGACCGCGACAGCGGGCAGCGCCGAGCGCGGGCCCGCGCCCACCGGGTCGTCGTCCAGGGCCGTGACGATCTCCTTGCGAGTCTGCACCAGCGAGGGGTCGACCTCCGCGCGGTCGCGCAGCGCCGCCGCGACCTGCGCAGTGGCGCCGGGCTTGGTGTACAGCCACCACTCCGCCGGCGGCAGGGCCGCGCCGGGACGTTCGGCGAGCACCCGGTTGACCGCCCGCAGATCGAACAGCAGCGCGCCGCCGTCGGGGGACGGCCGGGCCTCGGCCCCACCACTCGCCCCGTCCGCGCCCACCGGTGCGGTGGTGGGCACCGCCCGCAGCACGCCGCTGATCCGCACCTTGATGTCACCGCCCTGCATCGGCACCTGCACCACCGAACCGACCTTCGCCCCGCTGGAGTCGAGGAACTTCCGGGTCGCCAACGCGGTCGGCACGGGGGCCGGCGCACGCTTCGCGACGACCCGCAGGGTGACCGTGCGCGGGGCGGACCAGGGTTCCTGCGATCCCGTTCCGGTGTGGTACGCCACGTCGATCGGGCGGCCGGGGGAGGAGCCGACGGAGGTGACGGCCGGCAGGGTCTCCCCCGGGGCCGGGGCGCCGGCGTTGAGCGCGGCCCGCGCCTGCCAGGTCAGCCCCTTGGGGGCGGTGACCGGCCGAGCGTCGCCGTCCGCCACCACGGCCCGCATCGCCCCGACGGTCAAGCGCTTGGGCGCGACCCGGTCCGGCGCCCCGGGCTCGTCGACCTCCACCGCCGTCAGCGCCAACGGGCCCGCCGGCCTGCCCGCAGGGGCCTCCGCCGCCTTTGCGAAGTCCACGGTCACGGGGTGCGGCCTGCCGTCCACGGGCACGTCGCCCAGCGGGATCCGGTACGGGACCCCGAAGCGGTCCTCCACCGTCGCCGTCGCGAACAGGCCGCCGTCGTCATCGTTGGCCGCGGCGAACCCGGCCGTGCCGTTGGGGCCGTCGTCGGCGGCGCTCAGGGTGACGTCCAGGACCAGGCGCTCGGTGCCGTCGGGCAGCACCACCCCGGCCCGCGCCTCCTCGCGCGGCGCCAACGAGCCCACCAGCCGGCGCGGATCCCCGTCCGCCAGGTCGTCGCGCACCAGCAGACCGGGCGCGGCGAGCCGGGTGTCGAGCGCCAACGCCGTCGCCTGCCGGCCCCCGGTGATGCCGAAGGTCTTGCGGGCCGCGGGCACGGCGGCGCTCACCCCGGGCACCCGGTCGTACACCCCGCCGCGCCCGAACGGCTCGGCCGCACCGCCCAGGACCCGTACGGGCGCACCCGCCTGGAAGTCCGCCTGGTCCTGCTGCGAGCGGTCCCACGAGGCGCCCTGGCCGATGGCCAACACCCCCATCGCCACCGCGAGCACCAGCAGCAGCACCGGCCCCGCGCCGCGCATCGGCCGACGGCTGAGCTGCCAGCCCACCAGCGACGCGGTCAGCCCCCGGCCGCGCGCCGCCCGGCGCTCCGCCAGCCGGGCCGCGAGCGGCAGCAGCCGCAGCGTGAGGACCGTACCGGCCAGCAGCGCCAGCGCCGGCGCCACCACCAGCAGCGGGTCCACGCCCAACTGCCCCGCCCGGTCACCGGTGAGCGCACCGCTGCCCGAGGAGCGCCGCTCCAACTGCCAGTACGCCACGCCCGCGACCGCGAGCAACGCGAGGTCGGCGCCGGCCCGCAGCGGACCCAGCAGCGCCCGGGCCCGCCCGCGCGGTCGGCGTACCCCGCCCACCACCACCGGCGCGACCACGGCAGCGGCGCACGCCAGCGCCGCGACCAGGCCCGTCAGCCACGTGAGGAGGGTCGGCGCGGTGTCGAGCCGCAGCCCGATCCGCCCGGTGGCGCCCCGGTCCGCGAGGAGAGCGGTCAGCGGGCCGGCGAGCAGGGGCGCGCACACGGCCGCCGGCAGCGCCAGCGCCAGGGCCTCGACCACCGAGAGCCGGACCAGCTTCCCGCGGGACGCCCCGCGGGCCGCGAGGATCCGGCTCTCCGCCGCCCGGTCGGTGTGCAGCAACCGCGCCACCAGCAGCAACGCATAGCCGGCGAGCAGGACCAGTTGCAGCGAGACGATCCACACGGTCGCGCGGGACACCAGCAGGGCCCGCTCCAACTGCCCGAGCGCCTGCGGCAGCGCCGTCCGGGCCACCACCCCGGTCTTCAGCCCCGGTTCGGCGCTCACCCGCTCCTGGCTCTGCTCCGCGGCCGACCGCAGCGCGTCCATCCCGTCGGTGCGCAGGGTCTGGAAGTCGGCGGTGGCCAACCAGGACCGCGGGCCCGGCGCGACCCGGCCCGACGCGAGGACGCCGGGGTCGGCGAGCAGCGGGCCGTACGTGGTGAACATTTCGGTGCGCACTCCGCGCCCGCCGAGTTCGTCCAGCCGCCAGTACGGGGCGTCGCGGTCCAGCGGCCGGTAGGTCCCGGTGATCCGCACCTGGAGCGGCGGCCCGCTCAGCCGGCTGGCGAGGGTGAGCACCCGCGGGCCCGGCGTCAGCGCCAGCCGCTTCGCGGCGGTCTCGGGCAGCGCGACCTCGATCACGCCGCCCGCCGTGCCGCCGGGGGAGGGCCAGCCGCCCGCCACGAGCCGCACCCGGGACCGCTCCACCGCGGCGAGCATCGTGAGGTCGGGTTCGCCCGAGCGGGCCGCGGGCTGCTGCAACGCGCGCGGCAGGGCGTACGGCGCCGAGCGCTCGAACCGCTCCAACGAGACCGGCAGTCCGTCGAACGCCTGCTCGGCGCCGCTGCGTACGCTCCGCTCCATGGCGGCGCGGTCCCCGGTGGGGTTGTCCGCGGTGACGACCAGCGCGGCGTCCGTGGCGTTCCTGGTGCGCAGGGAGTGCCGCAGCCCGGCGTCCTCCACGGCCCCCGCGAAGGCGACCAGCGCGGTCAGCACGGTCGTGGTCAGCAGGACCGCGAGCAGGGCGGCGGCCAGCAGCAGCCGGTGCCCCCGCGCCCGGTGGAACACAAAGCCCGTCACCGGTCTCCCCCTCGCACCCCTGCGGGCATCCCCCGAAAGTCTTTTCGGCAACGGTGTCAGACGGGGCGAGGGTGAAAGAACAGGTCAGCGGGGGACTTGATGAGATCGTGATCAACATCCGGTGCACGGACACCGAAATGCGAGCCGGGGGAAAGAGCCGGACGAGGCCGGGAAGGACTGACCGGCGAAGCCGGTGCCGTACCGGCTCGGCGGCTACTGGCTCTCGGCCGCCCTGGCCTTGCGCTCCTTCTCGGCCTGCTCCTCGGCCTCCATCTCCGCGAACACGTCGATCGGCGGCGGGGCCTTCGCCAGGAAGATCCAGGTCAGATAGACCGCCAGCAGGAACGGTGGGATCTTCAGCGCCACCAGCACCCAGCCGAGTTCGGTGGTGTCCGCCCACCAGTACAGCGGGAAGAGGATCGCGCACTTGGCGAGCAGGATCAGCCCCCAGGCCCAACTGGCCTTCGTGTACGCCTTCTTCCGGCCGGGGTTGCGGGTGCGCCAGGACAGGTTCTCCTTGAACACCGGCCCCAGCATGAGTCCGATCAGCGGCACGCCCGCCAGCGCGGTGGCGATGTACGCCACGGCGAGGCCGAGGGTGTAGAGCATGCCGGGCAGATAGAAGTCCTTGGCATTGCCCGTCATCATCGCGAAGACGACGCCGAAGGCGACCCCGAAGACACCGCTGAACGCGTGCTTCACCGTGCCCTTGAGCACCAGTCGGGCGGCGACGAGGACCAGCGCGAGCACGAGCGCGGCGATGGCGGACGCGTGCAGGTCCTTGTTGATCGTGTAGATCGTGACGAAGAGCAGGCCCGGCAGGACCGTCTCCACCATGCCGCGGATGCCGCCGAACGCATCGAACAGCGCGGCCTCCGTCACCGCCCGGACGTCGGCGCTGTCGACCGCCGCGGCCCGGCTCTCGTCCTGCTGGTCCTGCGGCGTGGGTGGGGTGGTGGTCGGCTTGTCGAAGGACGTCACCGGCTACTCCTGTCCGAGCGGTCGGAGTTCGTATTTGGGGTTGAACAGCACACGGCGGCCGTGACTCATGGAGATGCGGCCGGAGGCTATGAGCCTGCGGCCGGGCTCGATGCCGGCGATCGACCGTCGGCCGAGCCAGACGACGTCCAGCGGCTCCGTACCGTCGAACAACTCCGCCTCCAACGCGGGCACCCCGGCCCGCGGGCGCAGGGTGACCGTCCGCAACGTACCAGTCACTCGGACGATCTGGCGATCGCCGCAGTCGGCGATGCGCGTGCACCCGGACACCTGTGCGTCCTCGCGCAACTCGGCGGACTCCTGGTCCTGCCGGGTGGAGGACAGCCGGTCGAACATGCGACGGAGCCGGCCGGCGGGCTTCTCCGCGCGGTCAGCCGGCTCCGGACCGCTCCCGGATCGAGGTGCACTCATGCAGCAAGCGTACCGGCCGCCCCCGACAGCGGACCGGGGCCGGTACGGGCCGCCCCGGCACCCCCCGAAACCCCCGCCACCTGCACCGGATCGACGGTGCACCACCCCTGGCGGACACCGTCGGTGGCCGGTCGACTACCGCTCGAACCGGTAGCCCATGCCCGGCTCGGTGACGAAGTGCTGGGGGTGCGAGGGGTCCGCCTCCAGCTTCCGCCGCAGCTGCGCCATGTACACCCGCAGATAGTTCGTCTCCGTGCCGTACGACGGCCCCCACACCTCCTGGAGCAACTGCTTCTGGCTCACCAGCCGGCCGGTGTTGCGCACCAGTACCTCCAGCAGGTGCCACTCGGTGGGCGTCAGGCGTACGTCACGGCCGTCCCGGTGCACCTTCTTGGCGGCGAGGTCGACGGTGAAGCCCTCCGTCTCCACGACCACGACGTCGTCGTCACCGCCGCCGACCGGCTCCGCCCGGCGCACCGCGGCCCGCAGCCGCGCCAGCAACTCGTCCATGCCGAACGGCTTGGTGACGTAGTCGTCCGCGCCGGCGTCCAGGGCCTCCACCTTCTCGTCGGAGGTGTGCCGGGCGGACAGCACCAGGATCGGTACCCGCGTCCAGCCGCGCAGCCCCTTGATCACCTCCACCCCGTCCATGTCCGGCAGACCGAGGTCGAGCACGACGACGTCGGGATGGCGGGCGGCGGCCATCTGGAGCGCGGTCGCCCCGTCGGGAGCCGCGTCCACCTCGTACTTGCGCGCCTTCAGGTTGATCACGAGGGCGCGTACGATCTGCGGCTCGTCGTCGACCACCAGCACCCTGGTCATGCCGGGCCTGCCTTTCTGAACTTCGGTCGTCTCAGCACTTCGGTCGTCCCCGGGCCCCCGTGGCCGTCCCCGCTCCGTCTTCGCGTGCCGCGGGTCACGTGGTGACCTGCGCGGGAAGGTCGGGGGCGACCGGCTCGACGCCCGGCGCCGCCCTGAGGGTGAGGACCATGGTCATGCCGCCGCCGGGGGTGTCCTCGGCGCTCAGCGTGCCGCCCATGGCCTCCACGAAGCCGCGGGCCACCGCGAGCCCCAGGCCGACGCCGGCGCCGCGCGGTGCGTCCCCGTAGCGCTGGAAGGGCTCGAAGATGCGTTCCTTCTCGTCGTCCGGGACCCCGGGACCGCGGTCGGCGACCCGCAGTTCGACCCGGTCGCCCAGCGCGCTCGCGGCCACCGTCACGGGGGTGGCGTCGGGACTGTACTTGACGGCGTTCTCCACGATGTTCGCCACCGCCCGCTCCAGCAGACCGCGGTCGACCTTGACCATCGGGAGCGTTTCGGGGATGTCCAACTCGACGCTGTCGTCGGGGACGGAGACCAGCGCCATCGGCACCACCTCGTCCAGATCGGTCACCCGCATCAACGGGGTGACGGTACCCGTCTGGAGCCGGGACATGTCGAGGAGGTTGCCCACGAGATGGTCAAGCCTGTCCGCGCCGTCCTCGATGCCGGCCAGCAACTCCGCCTCGTCCTCCGGCGACCAGGCCACGTCGTCCGAGCGCAGCGAGGTGACCGCGGCCTTGATCGCCGCCAGCGGGGTCCGCAGGTCGTGGCTGACGGCCGCCAGCAGCGCGGTGCGGATCCGGTTGCCCTCGGCGAGCCGACGGGCCTCCTCCGCCTCGCCCACCAGCCGCTGCCGGTCCAGGACCACGGCGGCCTGTGCGGCGAACGCGGCGAGCACCCGGCGGTCCTCGGCCGGCAGCACCCGCCCGGACAGCGCCAGCGCCATGTGGTCGCCGACGGGCATGTCCACGTCGGCGTCCTCCGGCCGCACCACCGACCGCGGCCCCACGCTGCCCGCCGTCGTCCACGGGTCGACGTCGCTCTGGCGCTCCAGCAGCGCCACCGACTCCATGCCGAAGGTCTCCCGCACCCGCTGCAACAGGGCGTCCAGCGACGTCTCGCCGCGCAGCACGCTGCCCGCGAGGAAGGACAGGATCTCCGACTCGGCCCGCAGCCGGGCGGCCTGGTGGGTGCGGCGCGCCGCCAGGTCCACCACGGACGCCACCGCCACCGCCACCGCGAAGAAGATCACGATGGCGACGATGTTCTTCGGGTCGTACACCGTGAGCGTGTGCAGCGGCGGGGTGAAGTAGTAGTTCAACAGGAGCGAGCCGACGGCGGCGGAGGCGAGCGCCGGGAGCAGCCCGCCGAGCAGCGCCGCCATCACCGTGGCGAAGAGGAAGAGCAACACGTCGTTGGCGAGCCCCAGGGAGTCGTCCAGCGCGTTCAGCAGCAGCGACAGCAAGATGGGCGCGGCCACGCCGACCAGCCAGCCGGCGATGATCCGCGAACGGCCCAGGCGCGCGCCGCGGGCCACCGGCAGTCCCCGGCCCTTGCCCGCCTCGTCGTGGGTGACGATGTGCACGTCGAGGTCGGGGCCGGACTCGCGGGCCACGGTCGCGCCCACGCCGGGCCCGAAGATGTACTGCCACGTCTTGCGCCGGCTGGAGCCCAGCACGATCTGGGTGGCGTTCACCCCGCGCGCGAACTCCAGCAGGGAGGAGGGGATGTCGTCCCCGATCACGTGGTGGAACGTCCCGCCGAGGTCCTCGACGAGGGTGCGCTGGACCGCCAGCTCCTTCGGCGACGCCGACGTCAGCCCGTCGCTGCGGGCGATGTAGACGGCGAGGATCTCGCTGCCGGAGCCCTTGGCGGCCATCCGCGCCGCCCGCCGGATCAGGGTGCGGCCCTCCGGCCCGCCCGTCAGTCCGACGACGATCCGCTCGCGCGCCTGCCAGGTCGAGCGGATGTTGTGCTCGCCCCGGTACTGCTGCAAGTACTCGTCGACCCGGTCGGCCACCCACAGCAGCGCCAACTCCCGCAGCGCGGTGAGGTTCCCCGGCCGGAAGTAGTTCGACAGGGCCGCGTCGACCTTGTCGGACTTGTAGATGTTGCCGTGGGCCATCCGGCGGCGCAGCGCCTGCGGGGCCATGTCGACCAGCTCCAGCTGCTCGGCCCGGCGCACCACCTCGTCGGGCACGGTCTCCCGCTGCCGTACGCCGGTGATCGACTCCACGACGTCGCCCAGCGACTCGAAGTGCTGGATGTTCACCGTCGATATCACGTCGATGCCGGCGGCCAGCAGCTCCTCGACGTCCTGCCAGCGCTTGGCGTTGCGGGAGCCGGGCACGTTGGTGTGGGCCAGCTCGTCCACCAGGGCCACCGCCGGCTGCCTGGCCAGGACGGCGTCCACGTCCATCTCGGTGAAGGAGCCGCCGCGGTACTCCAGCTCCCTGCGCTGGATCTGCTCCAGGCCGTGCAGCATGACCTCGGTGCGGGGGCGGTCGTGGTGCTCCACGAAGGCCACGACGCAGTCCGTGCCGCGCTCCACCCGTCGGTGCGCCTCGGACAGCATGGCGTAGGTCTTGCCCACGCCCGGTGCAGCGCCGATGTAGATCCTTAGCTTGCCGCGTCCCATGGCCCCATTGTCATTCAGGAAGTCGTGCCCACGATGCGACGACGATACGGCGGGGGAACCGGACAAATCGGGTGGGTGCCGGGTGGGACCGGTGGTATTGACACAATTCTGATGGACGGAGGCCCACAGGTCACCGCCGTGCTCTGCGGAGCACGTCAGCGCTCGACGATCTCCCCGTCGCTGAGCTCCAGGACCCGGTCGGCGAGATCGAGCAGCTGGGCGTCGTGGGTGGCCACGAACGCGGTGACGCCCTCCGCGCGGACGATCGCCCGCAGCAGCTCCATCACCGAGAGGCCCGTCTCCGCGTCGAGCTGTCCCGTCGGCTCGTCGGCGATCAGCAGGGCGGGCCGGTTGGCGAGCGCCCGGGCGATGGCGACCCGCTGCTGCTGGCCGCCGGAGAGCTCGGTCGGCCGCTGGGCGGCGTGGTCGGCGAGGCCCACAAGCTCCAGCAGCAGCGCCACCCGCTCCTCGCGCTCCCGGGCCGGGGCCCTGCGCAGCCGCAGCGGGACGCCCACGTTCTCCGCCGCCGTCAGGATGGGGATCAGCCCGAAGGACTGGAAGATGAAGCCGATGCGGTCGCGGCGCAGCTCCAGCAGCCCGTCCTCGTCGAGCCCGCCGAGTTCGGTGCCGTCGATGTCGATCCGGCCCCCGTCGGGCGCGTCCAGGCCGCCGACCAGGTTCAGCAGGGTCGTCTTTCCCGACCCCGACCGGCCCTTGAGCGCGACGAGCTGGCCGCGCGGGATCTCGAAGGAGACGCCGCGCAGGGCGTGCACCGCGCCGGTCCCCGAGCCGTACGACCGGTGCAGGTCCACCGCCCGCACCATCGGCCCCTTCGCCGGGTCGTCGACGACCGCCGTGCCGCCGCTGCCCGCTGCTCCCGTGCTGCCGCCCATGGCTGCCCCCTCGTTCGTTCCCGTACGCCGTCCTCACACAGGCGTACGTGCGTACGTGCGTACGTGCGTACGTGCGTACGTGCGTACGTGTGTGCGTGCGGGCACAGTACGGGGTGAAAGCCGTGGGCCGCACCACCCCTCGACGGAGCAGTACGGCCCACGGAACGTCCACGGCGGCCCCGGAAGGCCGTGCGGTCAGCGCACCTCGGTGATCTCGGGGCCGCGCGCGAGCCGCCCCATGTCGCCGGAGAAGCGGGAGCCCTGCTCCTCCTGCTGGACGCCCTCGGGCACCATCTGCGCGTCCTCGGGCAGCTTCAGCACGATCGGGTCGCGGGGCGCCATCGGACCGTCGCCGCGGACCACGACCGTGTCGCGGAAGATCTGCTCCAGCAGGCCCGCGGCCTCGGGCTGCACCGCGCCCTGCCCGGAGATCACGCCGCGCAGGAACCAGCGGGGCCCGTCGACGCCGATGAACCGCACCAGCTGCACGCCGCCCGTGCCGTCCGGCAGCTGCACGGGCACCTGCGCCCGCAGCTCCCAGCCCAGCGGGCCCTCGACCTCGTCGATCACGCCGCCCTGCTGGGTGATGCCGGAGGCGATCTCCTCGCGGACCTCGCCCCAGATGCCCTCCTTCTTGGGCGCTGCGAACGCCTGGAGCTGCACGGCGCTGTCCCGCACGACCACGGTCGCGGCGACGATCGCGTCACCGGCGACCTCGACCCGCAGCTCCATGCCCTCGACACCGGGCACGAAGAGTCCACCGAGGTCCACCCGGCCCTCGGAGGGCTTGGAGACCTCGGAGAGGTCCCAGGGGCCGTCGGGCCGGGGTGCCGGAGGAAGGTTCACCCGCCCGCCGGTGCCCTCCTCGACGGCGCCGGACTCAGACTCGGACTCGGCCTCGTCGGGTACGTCGACGACCTGCTCGGTCCCGCGCGCTGCGTCCGCGTCCTTCGCGGAACCACTCTTCTTGCGACGTCCGAACACGTCACTGTCCTTCCCGGTCGGATACGACGGAAGCGTATCGATTCCCACCCGTTGAAACGTCCGTTGAGCCGTCCACCGCCGCATGACCGCCGGTGGACCCGAAGCCCCCCTCGGCCCGTGCCGAGCCGGGAAGCTCCGCCACCTCGTGGAAGCGCACCTTCTCGACCTTCTGGACGATGAGCTGGGCAATGCGGTCGAAGCGCTCGAACCGCACGCTCTCGCGCGGGTCGAGATTGACCACGATCACCTTGATTTCCCCACGGTACCCGGCATCAATCGTCCCCGGGGCATTCACGAAGGCTACTCCGCAGCGGGCCGCGAGGCCGGAGCGCGGATGCACGAAGGCGGCGTAGCCGTCCGGGAGGGCGATCGAGACGCCGGTGGGCAGGACGGCGCGCTCCCCGGGCGCCAGCTCGGCGGGCTCGCAGGTCACGAGGTCGGCGCCGGCGTCCCCCGGGTGTGCGTACGAGGGCAGCGGCACCTCGGGGTCGACCCGACGGATCAGCACGTCGAGCGGGTCGAAGGGGCTGGGCGTCGTGGACATCAGGGGTTCACCTCGAAAGCGCGGGCACGGCGGATCTGGTCGGGGTCGGCCATGGCTGCCTGGATCTCCTCGGCGCGGCCGTTGTCGATGAAGTGGTCGACCTTGACTTCGATGAAGAGCGCGTTGGCGCGCACGGCCAGCGGGCCGTCGGGGCCGCCGATCCGGCCCTCCGCCCGCGCGTATATCTTCCGGCCCGCGACCGCGGTCACCACGGCCTGGAGGAACAGCACGGTGTCCACGGGCACGGGACGGACGAAGTCCGTCTCCAGCCGGCCCGTGACGGCGATCGTCCGTAGCAGCCAGGTCAGCGAGCCCAGGGCCTCGTCGAGGGCGGTCGCCAGCACGCCGCCGTGGGCGAGGCCGGGGGCGCCCTGGTGGGCGGGGCGCACGGTGAACTCCGCGGTGATGCTCACGCCCTCGCCGGCGCGGGCTGCCAGGTGCAGCCCGTGGGGCTGCGCCGCGCCGCAGCCGAAGCAGTTCTCGTAGTGCGTGCCGAGCAGCTCACCGGGGGCGGGGGCCTCGGGGTGCCGGACCGGGGGGACGGCGTCGGCCGGCGGCGTCAGCGCGGGCGGCCGGGCAGCGGTACGGTCCGGGGTCTCGGGGGTCGACCCCGGTGGATTCGCAGTGCTCACAGGCGCAGACCTTACCCGCGGTTCACCAGCCGGCTCACGCGAGGCGCAGGCGTGCGCCCGCGCGCGCTTGCGCGCCCGTACGCGAGTGGAGGTGCTCGCACGCATGTGCGTACGCCAGCGCGCGCACGACCCCGTGCGCGCCTGCCCGCGCTGCCCATCGAGGTGCGTACGGGCGGGCCACCCGCCCCGATACCCCGGTGGGGCAGCGTGCCAAGCTTGTCCGCATGCAGCCCTCCGCACCGGCCCCGGCGCCGCGCTACGACGAACGTCTGACCGCCCCTCCGCTGTGGTGGGCCATCGCCGCCCTGCTGGGACTCTCGGGCGGGCTGGTCACCGCCCCGCTCGGGGTGCTGCCGATGCTGATCAGCGTGGTCGCGGTGGGTCTGCTCGCGGGCGGCCTCATCAGCTCGTACGGCTCCGCCCGGATCCGGGTGGTGGCGGGCTCCCTGGTCGCCGGGGACGCACGCATTCCGCTGACGGCCCTGGGGGAGCCCGAGGTGCTGGAGGCGGAGGAGGCGCGCGCCTGGCGTTCGTACAAGGCCGATCCCCGGGCCTTCATGCTGCTGCGCTCGTACGTGCCCACCGCGGTGCGGATCGAGGTCACGGACCCCGAGGACCCCACGCCGTACGTGTACGTGTCCACCCGGGACCCGAAGGCCCTGGCAGCGGCCCTGACCGCCTAGATGAATGAGTCCGATGTTTGTGCTGGCCGCGACCATGGCGAAGGGCGCCCGTTGGTCGGTGTGTGAAGACAAACCTGGACGCCCTTCT